>JACQDD010000154.1 GCA_016201265.1 Terriglobales bacterium
CTATCTTAGGACTGACCGCGGCGACCACCGCCCGCTGTCTGCTCAATTGGCAGCCGGACTCCTGTACGTCATTCGGTCCTGATAGCGGCGGCGGTGATAAAGCTTATCGCCGGAATGTCCAGCGGAGCTTTACGGCGATGGCATCGCTTTGTGGCACGATGCTGGTGTCGTGAGGGCTCAGGATCAGTCGCTGCCAGCCCCGGTTCCATACAAGAAATAAGTCATTCCCCGGCTTGATCGTCCAGCGGAGCCGCGTATTCGTACCGACACTTTGAGATTCGGTGTCATACTGCACAAAACTGCTCAGCACGAGATTCGGAGTCCACGCATACGCACCCTGCAGCTGCCACAGGCGTTGCACAAAGTTGCCTTCCGGAAGCCGTCCAAAATCATTCTCCGCATCCGCTTCGAGTTGCACTCGGCCCTTTGGGGATGTCCACTTGATGTAGTTTTCCCACTGAGTCAAGTGGCCATTGAAGAAAGCGCCGAACCAGTTTGTCGTTCCAAACTGCAATGGCCGGTGACTGCTGGTCTGAGCTTCGAGGCGGTACCGCGTGAACTGGTAAGAACCTGTAGGGATCACGACTCCGGGGGCGATTTCAAAGGGGACCAGCAATATCTCCCCGTGCGGGTTCCAGTTGAACTCGAATCGGTCGCCGGTTTCGAATCGCACGTTGATCGGCGCCATGAAATACTCCCAGGATTCGAGCACTCCCTGTGGGTCTGTGTAGCGGACGTACTCGTTCTCGAAGAACTCCTGGCGGATCCAGCGGAACGGACCGGTCTTGGAAGGGCGCGGTTGGTAGGCGCAAAACGCAGATGTGCGGCGTGTACCAAGCCGCGGAAGAAATCCAAGTAACGGCTCCAGTGCCTCACCGTACTGGTTCACGCTCGTAGCACAATCCAACAGGTCGTTTGGGTAATCCGCGCTAAAGCCCCAGCCCATCTTGCTGCCGGGTCCAACGTCCCCTTGGGTGGTCGCGGTCCACGCGCCGAACTGGAGGTTCTTGTTGCCGAGGAACTTCGAAGTGCGCCATACAGCATCGACGCCCGCCAGCGTATTGTTACGGAACGCTGCCGGATCGCCGTGAGTTAAGATCGCTCCGACTCGGAGGTTTTCATTGAAGTCGTAAGAGACACGACCGGCGAACAAATTCGTGCCGGGGACTACCGTGGATGGCAGTCCAAGGTCCTGTACGACTTGGCTGGGCACGGTCGTTTCACGCGTCTGCACATCCAGAGCGGCGAGATTCCATTTTCCGATGCGCCCATTTAGTTTGACGCCAGCGTCGATTGGAATCTGGGCGCCGTCCAGCAGCCCCACGTTTCGACTGAAGAATGGGATGAACTGCTCTCCAAGATTCAGCCCGAAAGCGTACTGATTTGCTCCTTCCAGGAAAAAGGAGCGTTTCTCCGGGAAGAAGAGCGGGAAGCGAGTGAGATTGATCTGCCGGGTATCGACTTCGGTCTCGGCAAAGTCGGTGTTGGCGGTGAAGACGGTAACCAACTGCGGAGTAATCTTCCAGGTGATCTCGCCACCCACAGCTCCCTGCCATGCTCGTGGCCTCTCGCCGTAGAAGCGCGTGGTCTTTCCCGTCGCATACGGAGTGATCTCGATGCCTTTGCCTTGTTGTAGCTCTCCAACTCCGGTCAACCGGCCGGCACGACTCAGATCGTATAAGAATGAGTCCAACGTCGGCGACGACCAGCGCAACCACAGGCGTTCGCGTGGAATAAATCGCTCCAAGTTCAGTCCCCAATCGTTCAGGCGGGGAGTGAAGCTCAGGGTACACGATGGAATGACAATCTCCGCCGACCAACCGTCAGGCGTCCTCGCGGTGTGCGCATCCCAAATACCGTCCCAGTCGAGCGAGGCGCTCTCTGACCTGGAAATCAACCCGTCTACTCGCGCTCCGGCCGCGTTGATCTGGAAGTCGTCGCCTTTCATATCGCCGTCGCGTCGCATGGTGTGAATGGCGATGCGTCGCGGATCAGGATCTTTGCAGGTAAAGCCGAAATAGATTCGGTCGCTGGTCACGATGACCTGGACTTGGGTTTCATAAGGTGTCGGCTGTCCCGGTTTCGGGGCCTGCTGTACGAGTGTCATTACTGGCGCATCTCGCCAAGCCGGTTCGTTCAATAGACCGTCCAATGTTATCGAGGCGGACGAGGTAGCTGAGGCCTTTACATCAGGCCCATCATCGGAACGGGCACTTGCTAGAGTAGCGGTGACCAATAGCACACATAAGAACCAGTGCCGTCGACTTCGGCGATGACTTGGAGGCCCAGCGATCAGTTTGAGCGATCCTGGTCCCGGTCTGTTTCTCCTGTTCATGCTCGTTCTAGTGCTCCTCCGGTGGTCTAAGCTTCCGAAAAGCACGATAGAGGAGCAGGTCGTAACTGATCTTTGCCCCACCGCCGATCACCAGGGGAGTCGAGAAAGCCACGCTCTGCATGAAAAAGCCTGCCACGGTCGAGCCGATGGCCCAGAACACGTTGCGCGCCAGATTGGTGATGCCGCTGGCAAATGTCCGCTCACTCGGCAGAACCACTGCCGCCACGTAGGATTGGCGCGTGGGAACGTCCATTTCGACGAGTGCTTCGCGGCACAGGAACAAGAGCACTGCCAGTTTCAATGAAGGTGCAAAAGCCGCGCCGATCAAGAACAAGCTGGAAGGAAGGTGAGTAAAGACCATCGTGTTCACCAGGCCAATGCGGCGCGCCAGCCAAGCTGCCCCGAGGTGGGAGGCGGCATTTAGCAGATGCACAGCGAAGAACAGGACACCCAAGCTTTCCTCCGCCACCCCGAAACGGCGAAAGAACCAGTAGGCAACCAGCGCATCAGTCAGAAACCCACCCCCGAAAGCATCCAGGGAAAACAAGCCCCCCAACTTGGCGACGATGTTCTTTGTTTCACGTGAAACTCGTTGCGCAGGGGCTGTGGCTGGCGTGTGGACCTCGACGGCAGCAGAGGCGAATGGGTAAAGGAACGCGGTAGCCGCACTCAAGAATGCGCACCCGATGAAGACCGCCCTGTAGGACGTGAGCAGCGAAAGCGCGAGCCAACGCTGGAGAAGAAACGGCAGCGCAGCCGCCAGGGCTCCAAGCGAACCGGCCGCGTCAAGAACAACGTTGTACCAGGACAGGCTCCACGTTCTCGACTCGTCCGTCACCAGTCCGGGAATGATCGCCTGCTCAAGAGAGAACGCAGCGGAACGATCGGTACCGGTTCCATTCAGCATTCCCACGAAGGCGATCAGCATGAGGATCGGTGCAGCGGGCGTCACAGCCAGGCCCACAGCACCTGTGGCGCTCAAAAGGGAAAGCAACACCAGTGTGCGTCTCCTTCCCACACGGTCTGCCTGCGCCGTCACGCCGACCGTTGCCAGAGCTGAACCAGCCAGGCCAGCGGCGATGATCACGCCGATATTGAACGAGGAGAGACCAACACGGAACAAGTAGATTCCGAGAACTACGCCGGTGAGGCCAAAGGTAAATGAACGCAGGAAGGCCGCTGCATTGATGACGAGCAGGTCCCTCGATACGGGCACCCTCATAGGGCTTGACGCGCGAACTCGTAGAGCGCGTCATAGACAGGAAACTGCCTGACCAATCGTTCTTCATCGGATAGGCCCATAGCAGCGAAGCCATGGGCAATGGCTCGCAGGCCGATGCCTTCGGGAGCGACCTGCTCCTGCCCCTTAACGTCGGCAGCACGGACGATCAATGCCAGCCGCTCCAGCCCTGGCGCTTGGAGATGGTAGTCCTCAATGATTGCTTCGAACGAACAGCGTGGACCTCGATGGTTGAGCTTGACTTCGGAAAGGCGCGGTGCGTCGAAGGGTATCGCATTCTCCCGTGCAGCACTTTCCAGGAGTTGACTCTCTTCCACGAACAAGAACTGTGCTTGCGGATCGACGAAGCGTCGAACCAGCCATGGGCAAGCGACGCGATCTACCTTGATGTCTTTGCGCGTAATCCACTTCATGAATCCACCTCTATCAGTTAGGACCAACTACGGCGGTCGGTGAAGGCTGGCTCTCGATGCGTTCGATCCTCCCGGACCTCATGAAAACGACCCGTGTGCCAAGCTCTGCACTTTCCTCGCGGTCATGGGTTACGAACAGAAGAGTGAAACCCAGGGCCTGGTGCAGACGCAGGATTTCCTTGCGCAGACGCCGGTTCAACTCTTCATCCAGGTTCGACAACGGTTCATCCATGAGAAGCGCTTTCGGCTGGAGAACCAGCGCGCGAGCCAGCGCCACCCGTTGTTGTTGGCCACCAGACAACTCCGTGGGCCTGGCCTTCAAGTACTCCGTCATCTCGACCAGGCGCAATATCTCGTGAATTCGTTGCTTCCTGTCGGAGGCCGAAAGTTTCCTGGCTCGGAGCCCAAATTCCAGGTTGCCTTTGACCGATAGATGAGGCCAGAGGGCAAGGTCTTGGAAAACCATTCCAAGGTCACGCTCCTCTGGCTGCCGAAGATTCTGCCCGTCGCGCGCCACTAGCTCGTTACCAATACTGATTGAGCCGGTGTCTGGGGTTATGAACCCGGCCAACAAACGAAGCACAGTGGTCTTTCCACATCCCGATGGACCGAGGATGACAATCCGCTCGCCCGGCTCAACGGATAGGGAGAAATCCTCGACCGCGAGGCGGCCGTTATAGGACTTCGAGACGGATTGAAACTCGATAAGCTTCAAGCCATCCTCGCAGTCGGCCGAAGCGTTGTGGCCAGAATCACCAGCGGCAGCAGTGCAGCGGCGACCATCAGGATGCAGAGGGCCGCGATCAACTCGGGAGTGCCGTTGGCCATGAGAGTGAATGTCCGGACGGGCAGCGTGTCGTGACCCGGCGGGTACACCAGCATGGTCATCCCCGTGTCGCGCAGACAGAAAACATATCCCACGATCCATGCTGCAACCAATCCCTTGCGTACCAGCGGCACAACAATACCCACCAGTCGCCTACCCCAATGGACGCCAGCCACCTGTGCTGCTTCTTCCATGGATGGGGGAACATGCTCCAGCGCCGAGGCGCACATACGGCTGGAGAGTGCCGTGTACTGCGCAAGGTAGCCCAGGATGATGATGGCTGGCGTGGCATATACAAAGCTCGTGACGCTCCGGTTCCACAGGGAGATCAAACCTATGGCGATGACCGGACCAGGCAAGGTGAAAAGGAAGACAGTCAGGAAGTCGAGTTTCCTCCACAGGGGCAGTGCTCTCGTCTGAATCAGGTAGCCACACAGAAAACCGATTAACAGCAAGCCCGTAGCTCCGGCCGCGGCGTAGGCCATGCTGCGAACCAGACTCGCTCCGCCGCGAGCGATCGCTTCGTGGAAAGCGCCTGCGGTAGAAGATCGAACGATGAGCACACCTAGGGGCAGGACCACGAGGACGAGCGCGATGATTCCAAGCACGACCAGAAGAAGCGTTCGCCGGGACTTCAGCGCGATAACCATCGTTTGGGCATCTGGACCACGGCGCAGGGCGTAGCTGCGGCTCCGAAGGAATAGTGCTTCCAGGAAGAGAAGCAAGAATGTTACGAGTCCCAAAGGCAACGCGGCCGCCGTCGCCGCCCCGAAGTTGTAGAAGGCTGAGAACTGCGCAAAACTCTCAACGGGGAAAACATCAAAGCGCAGGAAAATCGGTACTCCGAATTCTCCCAGTGAAAGCAGAAAGACAACGACTGCGGCCAGCGATATCCCCGGAGCGATCAGGGGTAGCGTGACGTGCCATAAGGTGCTTGTCCACCCAGATGTCAGTCGGGCTGCTTCCTCGTAGCTCGGCCCGATCGAGGAAAGCTGCGCCACCGTGATGAGCACAACAATGGGCAGAAATGTCGTTGCGAGGACGAGCACGCAGCCGCCAAGACCGAACAGCCAATCCGACGAATGCGAAGCTAGTGCAGGCCCCAGCCAGTGCGCGAGGGTGCCTCCGCGCCCCAAGATGTTGAACCACGAGACCGCCAATACGTAGGGCGGGATCGCCATGGGAATCGCGAAAAGCAGCAGGAGCGAGCGACGCAGGGGAAGGTCTGACTTGCCGAGTAAGATCCCGAGCGGTGTCCCGATACCAACGGTCAGCAGTGTCGTAATGGAAGACAGTGCCAGACTGTGCCCTGCCAGAGTCCATGCACGGCCGGAGGCAAGGAGGCCGCGATAGTAGGCGAAACCCGTGTGGAACTCGGCAGCGAGGCTCTGGCCGACCATCACGAGAACCGGGACGAGGCCTGCTACCACAACTACACTGACCGCTAACGTTAGCACGAGGCGGCGCGACATCAGTATCCGACCCACTCCTTCAGGAACGGTTGAATCTGTTGCATCTTGGCCGCTACTTCGGCGTAGTTGACACTCATAATCTTGAGCTTCTCGATGTGCGGTACATGCGGAGGAGTGTCGACACCTGGATGAAGCGGAATCTGGGCACAGTTTGCGTAAGCCAGTTTGCGCTCGGTCTCTCGCGAGAGCAGGAAATCGACCAGCTTGTGCGCTTGGGTTGCATGAGGGCCGCGCTGAATCGCAACAACGGCGTTCGGTACGATGAGAACGCCGATTCCGCCCTCTTGCTGGTCGGGATACACGGCTTCAACGGGCCTGCCCTGCTGAATGCGGTTGAAGGCGTCGTCGCTGTCGACCAATCCGAATTCGGATTCACCCGATGCAACAAAGTCAGCGCTCTCCCCGTTACTGGTTGAGATTCTCACACCGTTCTTCTTCGTCTCTTGCAGGAATGCTTTTCCGCGATCATCACCCCAGATGGTAAACAGCGCTGCCATTTCCGCTGTCGTGGTTCCGAACAGCGGATTGGCTACGACGCCTTTGTTCTTCCATCGTGGTTCGGTGTACGCAAGAACAGAGTGCGGCCCGTCTTTGACGCTCTTGTTGACCAGCAGAATACGTGCCCGGGCAGAAAATCCCGTCCAATATCCGCTGGCATCCTTGAACGTGGCGGGAATCTCTGCTGCATTCGGAGAAATGTACGGCGCCGCAATGCCACGCTGCTGAAGCACTGCGGCCCGCATTGGTTCGTTGGCCCAATACACGTCAGCCTGGGGATTGTCCTTTTCGGCAAGCAGGCGATTCATGACGCCGGTACTCTTGGCTTCTTCGGTGTCATAAACTGCGCGGACTTCGATGCCAGTCTCTTTCTCAAAGTCTTTAAGGATGGGCTCGGCGAATACCTGGTCTTCGCTGACGTACACCACAACCGTCGGAGCGGTGGAGTGCTTACCGTTACAGGCAATTCCCGTCACTATCAGGGTGACAGTAAACAGCAATATCCACCGACGCTTCGTCATGAGCACCTCCATGAGTCCGGAACGTCCAACTGGTGCAACCTCATTTTGCTGAGTTCGTCTCGTCGAGCGCGCTGCGCAGGGCCTTCGCCAGCCTTACCGCGTCGTCATTCGCCCAGAAGTGCATATAGAAGAGTCTCGGCACGTCATCCAGTGCATGGCTGTGCAGGGCTACGGCTTGAATCCCGTTGTCATGCAGAACCTTCATGACGGGTCCAACCTCTTTCCCCGTCATGGCGAAATCCCCAGCTATTGCCGCCCGTCCATTTCCAGTGGGTTGGAAATTGATCACCGTGCCTGCCCCCATGGAGGGGGGTGTATCCATCCCTTCTTCGGTGAGCTTTTCGGCACGCGGCGCGCTGTAGTGCAGCACTCCGCCACTCACGTTGCCTTGCCGACCCATGATCTTTTCCACAGCGGCGACGTCGAATCCAAGATCCGCCGCGCTTTCCTTTGCGCCGCCACCCGGCGGAAGAGGCGTCTTGGTCAGCCCCACCGCTTGCTTGATCGTCTGGGCCATCTTCACCGGGTCACCGTGTCCGCCCATGTGGATGTAGGTAATTTTCGGCGATTCGCCGATAAGGTGGTTGTGAACCGCTGTGACTTCGACTCCTCCGTCTATCAGGGCCTTCATCGCCGGAGCGACTTCGTCGTCAGTGAGGACGAGATCGCCCATAACCATCGCATCGTTGTCGCCGACGTGGTGGAAAGCCGCCCAAGCGCCGAGTGCAAGACCTGGCTTGATTTCGGTGCCGGCGAGAGTGACATGAAGGTCTTTGCGCGGCATGTTGAACCGGACCACGCCTTCAGGCAGATTCGCTCCTGGAAATCCAAAGACATCTTCGACCGTCTTCCATTCCCCTGCTGCTTTCTGGTCTCCAGTTGTCTGTGCCGGAGAGTTGATGGACAGGGAGACAAGAAGAATGATTGCCGCAGCAAGGGTGCACGTCCTGATCGATGACAGCTTTGTATTTTTCATCACCTGTTCCTCTCATATAGTAGTTTGCCATGCCGATTATTTTGCTGTGACTTTTAAGTCGTCGAAATAAGTGACGGAGTCCGCCTTTGTCCACAGTCCGACCTTGCCGGCATCCTTGAACGTGTCATCGCTGGCCTCGATCTTCTTGACGCCATCGTAGTAGCAAGTGATCTTGTTCCCGACGGTTTCTACCCGGAGTTCATGCCAAGCACCTGGAGTGACTTTGAAGTTGGCACCTGCAAACTGTCGACGGCGCCCGTCAACGACATGGTAGAGCCGGTAATTGTCCTCAAGAGCGTTCGCACGGACGATGTAATAGTTGTTGGGATCTTTCAAACGGAAGACGAGTCCTGCTGCCTGATCGACACTTCCGGAGACCGCCTTGAACTTGACGCTTAGATCCAGATCACGAAATGACCCTTCGTCGGCTATCAGCAACGGAAAGCGATAATCGGTTTTGTCAGTTGATGTTTGGGCGACGACGTTCGGTTTTGAGGGAGCAGTAGGATCGGCCATCACGGCCCATTTGCTCTCCTCGCCCTGACCGGTTCGGGCGCTATGGAATTTGGCAGGCGACCGCCCGGCTGAGTCAGTGTCAAAGTTGTAGGCTAGCTGTTGGCCCGCGGCTTGTTGGGGTGCCAGCTTTTCGGCTGCGGAAGCCGTCGGTGCCGCCGTACCCGATTCGTCTTCGTCGGCATCCGGCTTTTCTTCGGGCTTTTGTTGGGTCGCTGACTGGCTCGCGGACGCGGCGGAAGTGCTCGTGCGCTTCTCATCCTCGTCACTGTTATTACAGGCCAGGAGAGCTGTCAATCCTAAAAGCACGACGGCAACCAGAGAGATTTTAGGCGTGGCCATAAGGTGCTCCTTTGCTTCCCAATTGGAGGGTGGTAGCACCTTAAACGAACGGGATTAATTGGCTCTGAACCCAGCATGAAATTTCGTTCAGGATTCGGGTGCGAAAAATTCGAGTGGCGAGCAGGGCTCTGAACATAACGCGGCTGTCAGTTCAGAGCTAACGGAAGTTCCACGCGGAATCGGCTGCCGCTGCCTTCTGTGCTACTGACCGTCACTTGGCCGTCATGAGCAGTGCAGATCGAGCGCACAATGGACAAGCCCAAGCCAGCTCCTCCCATCTGCCGGGAACGAGCCTTGTCGGCTCGATAGAAGCGATCAAAAATATGTGGGAGGTCACTGGCCGATATCCCCAGTCCAGTGTCCGCGATTTCGAGCACCGCTCTGCCATCCTGGGCGATGACGTGAATGCTAACCGAGCCGCCGCCGTCGGGCGTGTACTTGATCGCATTGTCTAGCAAGTTGACTACGACCTGCTTGAGGCGCGAAGGATCACCTTCCACTTCAACCGAGGCTGTGCCATCACAATTAAGCGATATGCGCTTTTCCTCTGCGAGCAGTCGCATCTGGTCCGCCGTCGTCCGGACCAGTTCAGCCAGATCCAGACGTCCGCGCTCCACGCGTGCCTCGCCGGCGTCTAGGCGGGAAATCGCCAGCAGGCTTTCCACGATCCTCGCCAGCCGTTGGGTCTCTTCCAAGGCGCTGCCGATTGTGTCCCGGATGTCATCCGGCACATCGCGTTCCTTCCCTGCTAATGCTTCCAGCTCTCCGTGAAGAATCGTCAATGGAGTGCGCAACTCGTGAGACGCGTCCGCAGAAAAGCGGTTGATCTGATGGAACGACTCCTCTAACCGTTCAATCATGTTGTTCAGGGCTGTTGCCAATCGTTCCAGTTCATCTCCGGTGTGTGCGACTGGCAACCGCTCACTTAGACTGCGGGAAGTGATCTGCTCAGCCTTTTGCCGAATCTCGTCCACTGGACGCAAGGCGCGCCGCATCAGCACGTACCCACCTCCGATGGCGACCGCGACGATCAACGGCAGCCCCAGCGCGAAAGTGAACAGAAGACCACGGAGCACTCCCTCGATCTGGTTGTAGGGGGCTCCTACCTCAATCAGAAATTGGCTACCATCGCTAGCCTTGAAGCGTAGTCCATGGAGGAGCAGTTCGTGGCCGTCGGGCATTTCAACTTCGTGGGAGAATTCTCGCCCTGATAACGATACTGTTGCGGGGACGAGGGATGGATCAAAGCTCCCGTCTCTCGGCCGTCCAGATACGAATATCTGCTTTCCGTCGGCTCTTGTGACTCGAATCAGGCGACCATTGATCTCAGGCGCGTAGTGCTCATTGATCTCGTTAACGACATAGTCCTCACCACTCTGGCCGATGGCAATGACCAGGGTCTCACCGATGGATCGTGCCTGCTTGCTGAGCGTCTCCTCCAGAGACTTCTGTAGATAACGTTCGAGTCCGAGGTAAGTGGCTGCTCCAAAGAGAAACAGCGCTCCCGCCAGCAGACCTGCGTACCAGAGTGCCATGCGGAAGCGGATGGAACGGGTGATCACGTTTCGACCTCATCTACGCTAATGACGTATCCCAGTCCACGGATCGTGCGAATCAACTTCCGCTCGTGGGGATCATCGACCTTGCTTCTAAGG
This sequence comes from Terriglobales bacterium, assembly GCA_016201265.1. Classification (GTDB taxonomy): domain Bacteria; phylum Acidobacteriota; class Terriglobia; order Terriglobales; family Acidobacteriaceae; genus Acidiflorens. The sequence continues at coordinate 10,792 of JACQDD010000154.1, forward strand.
TGACGCACGTAAACGTCAACGATGTTGGTCGCCCCGTCGAAGCTCTGGTCCCAAACGTGTTCCAGGATCATGGTTCGGGAAAGCACGCGGCCCGCGTTGGCCATCAAGTACTCAAGCACTCCGTATTCTTTTGAGGTCAATTCAACCCGTTTACCCGCCCTTTTCACCTGTTGCGATAGACGGTCCAATTCCAGGTCTCCCGTCCGCAGCACGCTCGCTCTGGTAATCGGTCCGCGCCGGAGAAGGGCCTTGACCCGAACCAGAAGTTCGGCAAACGCGAAAGGCTTCGTCAGGTAATCATCAGCACCAGCTTCGAAGTGGTCGACCTTGTCACTGACGGAATCACGGGCGGTCAGAATCAGAACTGGGACCTGAGACTTCGATTTCCGGATTCGGTTCAGAACCTCACCGCCCGTGAGGCCAGGAAGCATTAAGTCAAGAATAATGAGATCGTACTGATAGGTCTGGGCGAGTTCCCAGCCAGTCTTGCCGTCCCGCGCCACGTCGACCGCAAAACGCTCCGCAGTCAGGCCTTTTACGACGAATCGGGAGACCTTGTCTTCGTCCTCGACCACGAGAATACGCATTTCCCAGCCTGCCAAAGTAGAAGCTGAAAATTAAGTCCGCATGAATGCTACATGAAATTCCGTTCAGTTAATGAGCAGGTCGATTTGACGGACAGCCTGGAAATAGTAGAACATTGTGAAACCGTGACTCGTCTTGTGGGGATAGTCGCATTGCTCTCTGTGCTGCCGTCATTTGTGACGGCACCGCTAACCCACGAGCATGCGAATAACGGCGGGCCGCGTGCGGAGAGTTTCGTCCATGCTCACTTCTCTTCACATCTGAAATCTAGTGATAGCAGGAGCGAGATCGGCCATGGAGAAAAAGGAGAGATCAGATACCTTGATCTTTTCCAGGCGCAACCAGTTTCTGCGAGTGTCCCCCACTTTGTCGTGACCTCAGCATTCCGCATCTCAAGCGAATCTTCGAGCCACGGTTTTGTAGTTCTCGTCGAGCCGAATGCGCTCGCTCCGCCTCTAGTTCTCTCACTTCCAGCTCGATCCCCGCCTGCGCATCTACTTCTCCCGCATTTAGTGTGACCGCTGGGGTGGCGGTTTCTTCCCCTTACATTTTGTGTCGTATCCACTGGGCCGAAGCTGCGTTCGCCAAAAGGCGAGTGTGACCAGTCCAGCATGCGCGTGGAGACTTCTTACACCGTGATGATGATCCGCAAATTTGCTATAGCAGCGATGATCTTGTTGCCGAGTCTTTGTGCTGGCCAGATACCGCTTGGTCTCGACCAAGCGATAGCAATCGCGTTGTCGCAACGGCCGGAACTCAAGGCGGCCGCGGCGCGCATCGAATCCGCGGAGCAACTACGAAGGCAATCGGGGTTGTTCCCCAACCCCCGTTTCATATTTCAGTCAGAGAACATCCGAGCTTCCGATTTCAACTATGGACAGGATGCGGACACGTTTGCCTACGCCTCACAGGTAATCGAGACCTCTGGTCGGCGGAAGAATCGTATTGCGGTTGCCCAAGGGGCGGCGAATCGCAGTGAGCTTGAGGCCCAGTTGGGTCGGCGCGATATTGCGGAGATGGTCCGCGACGTCTACTGGAGTGCTCTTGCGGCTGAGGTAACGCGATCTCTTTACGACGAGAACCTGCAATTCTTTGATCAGATTCTTCAGTATCACGAAGCGCGTTTAAAGGAAGGCAAGGTGGCGGAAGTTGATGTGCTTCGTGTGCGTTTGGAGAGTGGCCGGCTGCGCGCTGCGGCTGACAATGCTCGCCTGGACGCCGAACGGGCCCAGTTGGAGTTAGCTCGTGAACTGGGCACGCCCAGCGGGGGGCCGTGGAAACTGACCGAGGATATTGGACAACTCGAAACACCACGGACTGCTCAGAAATCGAGTATTGGGGAGCCGCGACCGGAGGGACGTTTGGCGGAACTGGCGGTTGCCCAAGCTCACAGTGTCCTTGGGCTGGAACGAGCGAACGGCCGGCCGGACCTGGACGCACTATTCGGGTACAAGCGGACAGGCGGACTCAATACGGCGATTGCGGGGCTGCAATTCAATATTCCGATCTTTAACCGAAATCAAGGTGCGAGGGCGGCCGCTGCTGCCAACGTCCGCGCTGCAGAACAAGATCTTGCCGCTACGCATGCCGTGCTGGAAACGGACCTGAGCCTCGCCCGCAAACAGTATGGCGCCAGGCGCGAACAGGTAGAAAGCATTTTCCGGCCATTGAGGGACCAGGCGGTTGAGATTTCGGATATCAGCAGGGCCGCCTATCGTGAAGGTGGGCTGGACTTGCTGCGCCTCCTGGATGCCGAGCGGCTACGCGTGGATGCCCAAATCTCATTAGTACGCGCTCTCAATGAGTTTCACCGCAGTGTGACAGCTCTGGAGCGAGCAGAAGGAGTACAGCCTTGATGCACCGTTTAGGGACGATCTTCGTGCTGATGTGCATTCTGTGGTTAACCGCTTGTGATCGGGCCAATCAGACTGCCGCGGCCTCGCAGGAAAAGGCCGCGCAGCATAAGAGCGATGAAGTCTCGCTGCCGGTTTCGGAGCAGACCGGAAGCACCTTTCAAGTGGAAACCTTGGCGGCGAGCAATGAGCCAGAGTTGCTGCGAGTTCCTGGCAGGATCACCCTCGCCGACAACGGTAGCTGGCGCGTAGGTGTCCTTACCAGTGGCCGGGTGGAACAGGTGTACGTGAATTCTGGAGACTTCGTTGACAAAGGCCAGGTTCTGGCCGGGATGCACAGCCACGATGTACATGAGGCTCGCGCGGCGTATCAAACATCTAGGTCCGATCTGTCTCGCGCTGAGGCCGCCGCTGCTCTTGCTCAGAAAAACTACGACCGTACGCAGCGGCTGTACTCGCTGAAGGCGGCGTCCCTCGAAGAGGTGGAACGTGCTCGGCAAGAACTGGTGAACGCGCAGGCCGCCGTTCGCGACGAGCAGATCGACGTCGAGAAGGAGCGCGTTCACCTTAAGGACACTCTTGGGATTCCTCCCGATCCAGGTGTGGAATATCGCGGTAACGATGCCGATTTGATCCCTATCCGCGCTCCAGGCGCGGGATACGTTCTGGCAAAAAATGTCTCAGCAGGAACCGTGGTTGACCCGACCAAGGATGTATTTGTCATCGGTGATTTGAAACGTCTTTGGATGATCGCATCCGTCAACGAAACCAACATAGCGCGCCTGCGCGCCGGGCAGCGTGCCAATGTGAATGTCAACGCATTCGCCAACGAACATTTCACGGGAAAGGTAACCAACCTCGGGCAGGAACTCGACCCGGTGACGCGTGTTATGCGAGTGAGAATCGAGCTTGAGAATCCGTCCATCAAGCTGCGCCCCGAGATGCTGGCGACGGCGGAAATCGCGGTGGGTGGCTCCAGGCCTCTGTTGCTTCTGCCCAGTGAAGCAGTGCAACAAATCAATGGCCAGGACGTAGTTTTCGTGCGCAAGTCCGCGGATCGTTTTGAGATGCGACCGGTTCGTACAGGTGAGACAGTCGGCGGTCGGCTTGCAATCCTTGAAGGTGTCAAAGCGGGCGATGCTGTGGTGATACGAGGTAGTTTCCTGCTGAAGTCGCAACTCTTGAAATCCTCGATGGAAAGCGAGTAGACGTCGCGATGCTAAACCGAATCATTGATTTCACGATCGCCTACCGCTGGTTTGTGTTGGGCAGCGCACTTGTACTGGTGGGAATCGGCGGATATGCACTCTATACGATTCCCGTCGAGGCTTTCCCGGATTTGACGAACAACCAGGTGGTCATTGTCACGGAAGCACCTTCGCTGCCGCCCACAGAGGTCGAACAGTTGGTGACCTACCCGATTGAACAGGCCATGCTCGGCCTGCCGAAAAAGCTGGAGGTGCGTTCGCTCTCGAAACTGGGACTTTCGATGGTGACAGTCATCTTTGATGATTCGGTACCGATGTATTTTGCGCGCCAGGTGGTCAATGAGCGGTTGCAGCAGATTGCCTCGCGTTTGCCGCAGGGAATCCAGCCTGTTCTCGGTCCTCCATCGACGGCTTTCGGTGAACTCTATCAGTACACCCTAAGCGGTCCGATGAGCGCGATGCAGCTAAAGGACGTCCAGGAGTGGACGATCAAGAACCAGCTCCGAACCGTGCCAGGCGTTAGCGAGGTGAATACCTGGGGTGGTGAGACCAAGCAGTTCCAGATCAAGGTTGATCCAGACCTGATCCAACAATACGGGCTGACCCTGCGAGATGTCGCCGTGCGGATCGAGCAGAACAACACGAACTTCGGGGGCGGCTACATCGAACATGCCTCTGAGCAGTACACGCTGCGCGGGACCGGTCGCGCGGTTACCACAGAGGACATCGGGAGCATAGTCCTGCTCGCGAACCAGGGTTCGTCCGTCCTATTGCGCGATGTGGCTGATGTGACGATCGGAGCGGCACCGAAGCAAGGAGCTACGTTACGAAACGGTGAGACCGTTTCCGGCATGGTGATCATGCTCAAGGACGATAACGGGAAACGCGTCATTGAAATGGTGAAAGAAAAGATTGCGAGTATGAGCCTTCCCGCCGGGGTGAAGATCGTGCCTTTTTATGACCAAGCGTTTGTCATCGATGGCACGATCAGCACAGTGAAGAAAAATCTCTTCGAAGGCTTCATTCTGGTTACGGTCGTATTGTTCTTGTTTCTGGGAAACGTCCGCGCCGCGATCATTACGGCATCCATCATTCCCTTGTCAATGCTTATCAGTTTCCTGGGCATGCGAATCTTCGGTATCAGCGCAAATCTCATGAGTCTTGGAGCCATCGACTTTGGGATGATCGTGGACGGGGCCGTAGTCATGGTGGAAAACTCCGTCCATCGGTTAGAGGACGAGAGCGGTCGGGAGTCGCCGCTCGATTCAGTCCGGCGTGCCGCCAAGGAAGTCGCGCGCCCGATGACCTTTGGGGTCGCCATCATCATCGCGGTTTACCTGCCCATCCTGTTCCTGGAAGGATTGGAGGGCCGCATGTTCCGCCCGATGGCAATCACGGTTTGCGCTGCCCTGTTCGGCTCGCTGCTTCTCGCCCTGACTGTCATCCCCGCGCTCGCTTCGTTGATCTTTCGAAGAGGCCTACCGCGCGGTTCTTCTCATGAAAAGCGAGAGGGCTGGGTGGAACGCCTGAACAGCCGTTATGGGCAACTGCTGGCGTGGCACATGGAGCACCGACGGCTGACCGTCGGCACGGCCGGGTTAGTCCTCGCAGCTGCTATCGGGTCACTCTTTTTCATTGGCACGGAGTTCATGCCGCAGCTGGATGAGGGCTCGATTCTGATTGAGACTCGAAAGCTTCCTGGTGTTTCGCTGACAGAATCGGTGGAGATGAGCAAACGTGTGGAGCAAACGCTTCGGGCATTTCCGGAAATCCAGGACATCGTCATCAAGATCGGCCGTCCCGATTTTGCGACCGAAGCAATGGGGATTAACGAGGGCGACACCTATGTCCTGCCTCGTCCGATGAAAACCTGGACCCGATTTCGCACTAAGGAAGGCCTGATTGAGGCGATGGACAAGGAGCTCGCCAAAATCCCTGGTATTACCTACAGCTTCACGCAACCCATGGCAATGCGCGTAGACGAAACGGTTTCGGGTATCAAGGCGGATTTGGCGGTCAAAATCTTTGGAGATGACTTCCGCACACTCGACTCGCTTTCGGAGCAGGCTTTCCGGTCTGTTGCGGGTGTCCGGGGCGCAGCCAACCCGCAGATTGAGATCACGTCGGGTGTGGCGGAACTTTCCGTTCGTGTGGACCGGAGTGCGCTGGCCCGGTATGGACTCAATGTCTCGGACGTGCAGCAGGCGGTTGAGGCAGGCGCTTCCGGATCCTTAGTGTCCGAGGTCATCGATGGCCAGAAAAGATACACCGTTGCTCTCCGGTTGCCAGACCGTTACCGCACGGACCCTGATGCCGTGCGACGCATCGTGCTGCGTGCGCCCGGCGGCGAACAGGTCATGTTAGGTGAGTTGGCTCGGATCGAGGTGAATCGCGGGCCAGAAAAGATCAATCGCGAGGAGGGCCAGCGGCGCGTGGTGGTTATGACCAACGTCCGTGGCCGCGACCTCGGCAGCTTCGTGGCCGAGGTTCGCTCACGATTGGGTCGCGAACTGAAGCTTCCACCAGGCTATTTCATTGAATACGGCGGCCAGTTTGAAAACCAGGAGCGTGCCACCCGCCGGCTGATGCTGGTCATACCATTGGTGGTGGGCATCATCTTCGGGTTGCTCTATATGACCTTTAATGCCGTACGACAATCGATTCTGGTGCTCGCGAATGTACCCTTCGCACTGGTAGGCGGGATTGCGGCCCTGTGGTTGCGGGGCATGAACCTGAATCTATCCGCATCGGTGGGGTTCATCGCACTCTTTGGAGTCGCGGTCTTGAATGGGGTCGTCCTTGTCACGTCAATCAACCAACTGCGCGAGCAGGGCGTCGCGCTGCGAGATGCCGTACTCGCAGGCGCCAGGCGGCGACTGAGGCCGGTGCTGATGACGGCGCTGGTCGCGAGTCTTGGCTTTGTACCCATGGCAATTTCGACTTCCACCGGGGCGGAGATACAGCGCCCGCTGGCGACCGTTGTCATCGGCGGACTCTTCAGCTCCACGATGTTGACGCTCTTCCTGCTGCCGATTTTCTATGAGTGGATCGTCAAGGGCGAGAAGAAAACCGCGCTCGAAATCCTGAAAGAACAGCCTGCTCTGCAGGAGGTACCTATCGCTCCTACCCTGTAGTTGCAGCACCTGACCCGTGTCTTGGCCACCAATCTGGGTCACAAGGAAACAGCGTTCAGTGCGAGTGGGGCGCCAGGCCATCGTGGCCGTGCTCAGCTATCTGATGATAGCTTTCCCCCGCCTTATCAGAGGGGTCCACGTGAACCACTGCAAGCGAAAGGTATCGGAGGTGATGGAGCAATTCATGGTTCACCTGGGCAGCGATAGCATGGCCCTCTGCCACAGATAAGTGAGGAGTAACGGCAATGTTCACCTGTGCATGAAGCCGGTGTCCCAACCACCTGGCGCGTACTTCGTTGACGCCGACAACGCCGGGAACATGGCTGACAGCATGTCGAATCTCATCGATCACGTCCGGCTCGACTCCGTCCAGTGCACGAGTGAACACATCCTTGCCCGATTGCCAGACGATGCCCAGGATGGCGACCGTGATTAACAGACCAACAATCGGATCGGCTAGTGGATATCCGAAGTAAACACCTAAAGCTCCGAAGAGCACGGCCAGGCTGGTCCAGCCGTCAACGCGCGCGTGGTACCCATCGGCCACCAGCGCGGCGCTGCCAATCTCCTTGCCGACCTTGATACGGAATAAAGCGACACCTTCGTTGCCGAGAAAACCAATGATCGACGCCACCATGACTGCGCCTAAATGACCGATGGCTACCGGGTGAAACAGCCGGTCGATAGACTCATAGGCCGCGACGACTGCACTGAACAAAATCATCGCCACGACGGTCATTCCGGCCAGGTCCTCTACCCGGCCATAGCCGAACGAAAAACGTTTGCTGGCTTTCTTGCGGGCGAAAAGGAAAGCAATGCCCAGCGGGACTGCGGTAGCTGCATCGCCAAAGTTGTGGATGGTATCGGCAAGCAGAGCGACACTGTGCGAGAGAACGACAATGACGATCTGGAACAGGGCAGTTACCAGCAATCCCACAAAGGACCACTTCACAGCCCAGAGGCCGCGGGCCGAGGTCGTGATGGAAGGATCGATGCGACCATGCAGATGAGAATGGGGATGGTCTCCATGCCCGCCATGTTCATGGTCGCCGTGGGGGTGGTCGCTCATCGGGCCCTAGCTCGCAGGTGGCTCCTCATTATCTCCCATCACCGCGCAGCGAGAGCGGGCCTTTCCACGAGAACAAACCATGTGTTGTTGAACACGCCTTCATCGACAACCTTGAAACCCGCGCGCTGAGCCATGGTCCGCCATTCTCTTCTTGGTGTGAGAAAGAACGAAAATACGTTCCCGACCGCGAACATCGGCCAGCTTGGAACCCAGACACCCATCAAGAAACGTCCTCCGGGTTTGAGAGTACGGAAGATCTCGCGGAGTCCCTGCTCCTTCTGATGTCCGAGGTGATCGTAAACGTGCGTACTCACCGCGCTGTCGAAGGTCTGATCCTCGAAAGGCAGGGCGGTCAGGTCTGCTTTCTCGATCGTGACGCGCTCGTTGAGATTGGCGAGTCGCAGGTTCTGTTTCAGCAGATCAAGGCCGCCATCCTCTATGTATGTCGCGTCGAAGCGGTCCACGGCGACCACACGGCCGTTTTTCAGGATCCGGCTCAAAGCGATCGTGGTGCGACCCGCGCCGCTACCAGCATCCAGCACCAAGTCATGATCGCTTCGCAGCAGGTCCACCATGGGAAGAACAACGTAATCACGCCAGCGGAATGAGGACATGATGAGGTTCCCCACAACGAAGCCTTCGCCCAACAGAAGGGCCAAGAAAGACAAGGGCCACAGGTTCGGCTTTGTGACCTGCAGCACGATCGCCGCGGAAACAGCTATGGCGCTGACAACCGCGAGTCCATTCATCCACCCTGGCCCCCACCCGAACCTGTACTCGTTGCTGGCAGCGGCAGCATGACCTGTGATCCGATGTAGGCGCTGGACCAATCTCACCGGAGCGAGGACGTAAGCCGACGCCAGCAATACGAGTCCGCCGAGAACGTGAAATCCGCCAAAGAGGAAGATAGAACTGGATACTGGTTTCAGCCCCGGCACATACAGTAGAAGAACCGACCCAACAGCAATGCCGCCAAGGCCTACAATCCACATGTGACGATGTGCGTTGCTGTGTTTTCGATGGCTAGCGGTTGGTTTCCCTTCCAGAGTGCTCATTGCCAGTTTGTAGTTTTCCATTCGGATGCTCCTCTCGGTTCCGATCTGTTTCAGGACACTGTGTACAGAAACGATCTACTCGTCCATAATGAGGAAGCGTACGAGTTCGGTCAATGAACACTGATCCAAAACTGTTGTTTTCAAGACACACCAGGGCAGATTGTTCAGAATTGAGGAACAGCGAGTGAAAACAAGAACCGAGGACCGTCGAGTTGCGCGCACCCGCCAACTTCTGCGGGACGCCCTGGTATCCCTGATTATTCAGAAGGGGTACGAGTCTGTCACAGTGAAGGATGTAACCGACCTGGCGAACGTAGGACGTTCCACGTTTTACGCGCACTTTGTGGACAAAGAGCAGTTGCTTCTGAGCGGCCTCGATCGGCTTCAAGAGGTCATGAGTCAGCGGCAGGAGGCTGCCCTGACGAAACAGGCGAGTCCGCTCGCGCGTGGTTTAGCATTCAGCCTTCCCTTGTTTCAGCACGTCTATCAACAAAGGAACGTTTGCAGGGCGATCTTCGGGCGACAAGGTGGAGCCGCAGTTCAGCATAGAGTCCGCCGTCTCCTTGTGAAGCTGGTTCGAGAGGATCTAAAAGGGCTGGGTCTGACGGAGATGCGCCGGACTCTGCCTTCCGAGGCAGTAGTTCACTTTGCGGTAGGTTCTCTGCTGGCAATCTTGAGCTGGTGGGCAGAAGGACGATCCGGTCTGTCGCCAGAGGACGCCGACAATCTCTTTCGTGAACTCACAATGCCAGGCGTCGTTGCAGTCCTGGGCTCCTGAAAAAGGGAGAGCCGGCGCCCTTTCGATAGCCGCAAGGCTTCGCACATGGCTCATGCCACTTCAGTCCGAACTGGGCGAGTGATCCTCGCAGTGGGGATTGTGCTGCTGATACTGACCTTGTTGATGTATGGTTCAGACTTGCTTCGCTGGATCGTAGATCACCAGAACTGGTTGGACTAGGCCACTGGGGTTTTGCTCGGCCATTTTGCCGCGGAAAAGGACCGACATGCGAAACCGTGTGGCGAGCACCTCCACTGTGTCCATTTTGTGTCCTACCGCATTAAATCGCATTCGATTTCCCAAGCTTTTTCAACGTTGTCGAGAAGCCATCTGTGCGGGCGTCAATTCTTCTATATTATTGTTAGAGCTGCGTTTACATACGTTTCGCAGCCACTTGCATGAGCTAACTCTTAATCAGTAGGTTGTAGGTTCGATTCCTACCGCGCTCACCACTCCTGATCCTCCGAGTTCTTCCTATCGTTCTCGTAGAGCGCATTCAGACAAGAAGGCCGGGGCAGCCCGCTGCTCCGGCCAGGCGAATCAAGCGATCATGCGCGGTTCAGGCGGCCAGCGCCTGCACAAAGTGCTCACACAGCGTGGTCTCGACCGTATACACCTTGCATGTGATCGGGGTCTCCAGATACGGCTTCAGAATTTCCTCTACCTTTGGGAACCACTCGCGCTCATAGCGCTCCATGTAATGCTTCTCCATCCACAGGCTGATAGTGATCATCTTTTCATCCTTCAGCTCTGGGACGAAGGGCAGGATCTCGAGGAAGCCCGCCTGCTTTTTCAGGATGGGCAGGACCTCTTTCTTTACGACGTTGATGACTCCTCTTTCCTCTCCAGCTTCGGAACGAATTCAAGGACACGTGCAAACATGGGGGATTGTCTCCTTTCGTTAGGATTGAGGTGAGTCCCGAAGTGTCCCGCCTGACAGCGGGGCATCTGCGAGCAAGATTCTGACTCATCGACCTTATTCCCGGGCCTGCCAGAAAAGCAGTGACAACGGGCCCACCATGCGTGTGATCCGTGGGATCTGTTCCCGAAATGTGACGGCTTCCCGAATTGGTGTGCGTCCTCGGTTAGCATAAGAACGTGCGGGAGAACAAAAGATCAGGTCTGGCGCGGGCGCTTTCCAAGATGGGCTACTGCTCACGATCGCAGGCGGCCGTTCTCATTCGGGCCGGGCGTGTCACCCTGAACGGAAGGGCAGTGCGGGATCCGGAAACTCCAGTACGAATCGGTCCGGACCGAATCGGTGTGGATGGTTCGGCGATCGCGGAGCAGACGAAAATCTATCTCGTGATGAACAAACCGCGGGGCGTAGTGACGACCGCTTCCGATGAAAAAGGGCGCGAGACAGTCTACGGCCTGCTCCCCGGTGGAGAGTGGGTCGGTCCCGTGGGGCGACTGGACAAGGCGAGCGAAGGGCTGCTGCTGTTGACCAATGATTCCCAGTGGGCAGCGAAGATTACGGATCCGGCCAGCCATCTCGACAAGCGCTATCACGTGCAGGTGAACTGCATCGCCGGCGACCATCTGTTGGAGCAGCTTGGGCGAGGCGTCACACTTGGAAGCGAAGATCTGCACGTCAAAGCGGTGCGCGTCCTGCGGCTCGGGCTCAAGAACAGTTGGCTGGAAATTACCCTGGACGAGGGAAAGAACCGGCAGATCCGCCGCCTGCTGGAAGTGTCTGGCGTGCAGGTCTTGCGGTTGGTGCGTGTGTCGGTCGGGACGCTCGAACTAGGCGATCTGAAGAAGGGCGGTGTGCGACGGCTGACAGAACGAGAGAAATCTTCGCTGGACCGGGCTCTGGGTCGTGAGACGAAATAGTCGCCCAAAAAGACAACGGGCGCGTGCCGATAGATGTGGGGTGAGGATGGCAACGGCACGCGCCCTATCGAGTTGAATTCAGGCTAGCTTTGCGGTCGGGAAATGTCAATGTAAATCTCTTGTATTCATATGTTTACAGACGGCTCTAAGATCACCATTCAGTCTTTTCCGCAAGTGCATACGTCACAGCTTCGTGTGATTACGCGTCGGGGGTAGTTTTTCGCCATTGGGCGGTCTCCGGAAGAAGACCGCGGGTCGCAAGGTAGTCCTGCGCCTGGCGAAGCACCTTGCGCTCGTCGCTGTATGCCAGCTGCCGCGAAGCCTCGGCAAGCGGAACCCAGAGCGCGCGCGTTACTTCGATTCGCATTTCAGGAGTGACGTCATCGATCTCTCCCGAGCCATAGCGCAGCAAATAGAAACTCACGATTTTGAAGACGCGTTCGCCATCGCCCCAGGTGCGGACATACACGTACTTGATGTCCGCGAGTTTCGTAATCAACTCGGCGACGATGCCAGTTTCCTCCTGCACCTCGCGGACGGCCGCGGCCTGAGCCGTTTCGCCCGGATCGAGCAGCCCTTTCGGAAGAGCCAGCACGGCCTGAGTGCGCTTGCGGGGCGCTTTCGCAGTTGCGGGGCTTTCCTTCTGCGGCTCGATCAGAGCGACGTGCCACACGCCAGAGATTTCCCGCAGCACCACACCGCCCGCTGAGATCTCTCGCACCATATTCGCCTCAAAATATCAGGATTGCCCAAGCTGTGCAGTCGCCTGCTGAATCCGCTGCCATGCGCGTTCCACGTGGCGGGCCTCAGTATGCGTCTGTCCCACGCAGAGTCGCAGCGTCATTTTGCCGTCGAGCCGGGTGTGCGTGAGATACAGGTCTCCGCTGTGGTTAAGTTGGTCCATCAGCTTCTGATTCTCCGCATCTCCAGAGCGCAAGCGGAAGCAGACCAGGTTGAGGGGCACGGGAGCAGCCAGTTCGAATCGCGCATCCTCTCGCACCCATGCGGCAAACTGCTGCGCCAGGCGCACGTGCTCGCGAACGTGCCGCTGCAAGCCCTCGATCCCGTAATAGCGGATCACGAACCACAGCTTCAGTGAGCGGAATCGGCGTCCCAATGGGACTTGCCAGTCGCGGTAGTCGATCACCGCGCCCGATTCGGTTGCCTGGTTCCGCAGATACTCAGGCAGCACCGAGAGAGTGCGAATCAGGTGCTTGCGGTCGGCGACGTAGAAGCAGTCGCAGTCGAAGTTCGTGAGCATCCACTTGTGCGGATTGAAGCAGTAGCTGTCGGCGAATTCCATGCCGTCATGCAGGAAGCGGAACTCCGGGCAGAGGGCGGCCGTCCCACTCATCGCAGAATCCACGTGCAGCCAGAGATTGTGCTCCCGGCAGATCCCGCCGATTTCGCGGACGGGATCGATGGCGTTGGAAGAGGTTGTGCCCACAGTGGCGCAGACGAAGCAGGGAACCAGGCCCGCTTTCTCGTCAGCCTCGACCTGACGGGCGAGGGTATCAGGGCGCATGGCGAAGTTCTGATCCACTTCGATTGCGCGCAGATTGTCGGAGCCCAGGCCAGCGATCTTCACTGCCTTCTCGACCGAGGAGTGGGTCTGGGTGGAGATATACGCAATGAGCCGGCCGTCGCATCCCTTTCGATTGCTGGCGAACTGCGTTGCGCGCTCACGGGCCGCAAGCAGAGCGCAGAGAGAGGCGCTGGAAGCCGCGTCCTGGATCACGCCGCCCCCGCTGCTCGAGGAGAGCAATTTGTCCGGCAGTCCTAGCATGGGGACGAGCCAGTCGAGAACGTGCGTCTCAAGTTCGGTACAGGCCGGGCTGGTGGACCAGAGCATGCCCTGCACTCCGAGTCCAGTCGAGAGCAGGTCACCCAGTATGGCCGGTCCCGACGTGCTGGTGGGAAAGTAAGCGAAAAAATTCGGCGACTGCCAGTGAGTGATGCCAGGCAGAATGATGCGCTCGACATCGGCGAATATCCGGTCGAACGATTCGCCTTGCTGCGGTGGGTGCTGCGGCAGCTGCGCACGAATTTCTCCCGGCTGCACGCGGGAAAGAACCGGGAAGCTTTCAACGCGGGAACAGTAGTCCGCAATCCAGTCCACGACCGCGTGGCCCTGGCGGCGAAATTCCTCGGGAGACATGTGGAAAGACTCTGGGTCAGGCATAAGCGTAATTGTTGATTGCTGATTTCTGATTGTTGATTCAAAACACTCGGAGGTATCTTCGGCTTTTCAATCAACAATCAACCATCAAGAATCAACAATTGTCACCCCCACACTACAGCTTCCCGTAGTACACCCGCGTGTTGTACTCGAACTCGACCACGCCCTGCTGGGCGTGCGTGCGAAAGATGCGCTGCAGATCCTGCATCATGGGCTGGTGGTTGGGGTGGCCTGCGAGCGGGGCGTACGATGACGACAGCAAGCGCCCGGCCGCGCCTTCGTAGTCGAACTGCTGCCGAAGATCGAAGACACGCTCCCGGCACGGCGCGGGTGCAAAGAATTCGTGAATCGTGGCCGTCGTTCTTTCGTGGCGCACCTCTTTATAGTCGGTGCTGTAGGTCAACAGGAGCTGCTCATAATCGCGCAAGAAAGGAGTGATCACGGTCCGGCGCTCGTTCCAGATCAGGACGCACCATCCGCCCGGCCTCAGGATGCGGGCAAACTCCGCGCGCGCGCGGGCACGGTCGAACCAGTGCGCCGCCTGGGCAGCCGTAACGAAGTCCGCGCACCCAGAGGGCAGGGTAGTTTCCTCGGCAGTGCCAGCCACGGAAGTCAGCTGCGCGAAAGACTGGAGCAGGCGGCTGCCCGTCTCGCGCATCTCCGCATTCGGTTCGACCGCAAACACCCGGTTCCCGTTTTCCAGGAGAAGCCGTGTAAACGCTCCGGTGCCCGAGGCGATGTCCGCGATGACATGCGCGGGTTGCAGCCCGCACTCCGCGCGCAGAAGTTCGAGAACCTCGGGCGGATACCCCGGGCGATAGCGGACATAATCCTCCACCCGATCGGAAAATCGCGCGGTTGGCGCCTGGCTCATGACTTTTCAGTGTAACGCGGCGGCGGCGTAATCCTCCCGCACGGTACAATCTTCATTTCATGGCAAAAGAGCGGGCGCGGGAAGTTCTCGAAAGCGGACCGGTGAGCGTGGGCGATGCCGCGCCCGACTTCGAGTTACCGGCGCTGATCGGAGGCGTCCGAAAAAGTTTTCGCCTGAGTGAATACCGTGGGAAGAATGTAGTGCTCGCGTTCTATCCGTTCAACTGGCTGGAGTCGAGCGCACGCCAGATGGGCGCCTATCAGGCGCAACGCGCGCGCGTGCTGGCGAGCAACGCGGAGACAGTCGCGATCAACGTCGAATCCATCATGAATACGACGGCTTGGGAGCGGGAAAACGGGCCTTTCGATTTTCCGATGTGCAGCGACTTTTGGCCCCATGGCGAAGTGTGTGCGCGCTACGGGGTTCTGCCAGAGTCCGGTCCGCACGCAGGCGTCAGCGTGCGCGCGATCTTCGTTGTCGATCGCGGCGGCCGAGTCGTATTCCGCAAGATCTACAAGTGGGATGAAGTTCCACCCCTGGACGAAATCTTTCCACTGCTGGAGAAGACCTGAATTAGACGCGGTCGTTTTACAGGAGCCACATGAAACTTGTTTCGGGTGCAATCCTCTTACTGGTGCTGCTCGGTTCGAACCTGCGGGCATTTGACCATCTGGGTGGAAGCGGCAGTCCTCCAGAAGGCGCGAGCATTACCGGGTTTCGTGACGCGTCCGGAGAGCAGGAAGTCGAAAAGCGTTTCCTGGCGGCACCCGATCCGAAACTGGCCGAGGAGCATCTGCGCATCCTGACTCAGTCTCCGCACATTGCCGGGTCACCCGAGGACAAAGCCACCGCGGAATACGTGGCGAAAAAATTCCGCGAAGCTGGACTCGAAACCGAGATCGTCGAATACAAGGTCTGGCTCAACTATCCCTCCCAGGTCAGCGTGGACCTGACCGCGCCCGACGGCGTCGTGATGCACGGCCCGCGCCCCGAGCATGTGGACGGCGATCCCTTCCAGGACGATCCACGTGTGGCCGTCACGTACAACGGCATGTCGCCTTCGGGCGATGCGGAGGCGGAAGTTGTTTACGCAAACTACGGCTCGCCCGAGGACTTCGACAAGCTGAAGCAGTTGAACATCGATGTGCGCGGCAAGATCGTCATCGTTCGTTACGGCCAGAATTTCCGCGGCGTGAAGGCATTTGTCGCCCAAGAACGGGGAGCAGCCGGCGTCATTATTTATTCCGATCCCAAAGACGACGGCTACTATCGCGGCGACGCCTATCCCAAGGGTCCGTGGCGTCCGGCGAGCGGAACGCAACGGGGATCGGTCGGATACATGTTCCAGTTCGCCGAGTCGGCGCAGCTTTCGAAGATTCCCGTCACCCCGCTCTCCTACGCCGATGCCTCGCCGATTCTGGAGCACCTGAGCGGACCGGCCTCGCCGCGAGAGTGGCAGGGAGCGCTGCCGTTTACTTATCACGTTGGTCCGGGGCCGGCGAAAGTAAAGACTCACCTGAAGCAGGACTACCAGTTCCGCACCATCTGGGACGTGATTGGCAAAGTGCAGGGAACGTCGTCGCCGGCCGAGTGGGTGGTGGCTGGGAATCACCGTGATGCGTGGGTGTATGGAGCCGTCGATCCCAACAGCGGCACTGCCGCCATGCTCGAGTCGGTGCACGGCATCGGCGAACTGCTGAAATCAGGATGGAAGCCGAAGCGAACCATCGTGATCGGGAGCTGGGATGCCGAAGAACAAGGACTAATCGGGTCGACGGAATGGGGCGAGGACCATGCCCAAGAACTGGCGAATGCTGCCGCCTACTTCAACATGGACGTAGCAGTCTCGGGTCCGAAATTCGGGGCGTCGAGCGTGCCCAGTCTGAAGCAGTTTATCCGCGAGATCACGAAGGCGGTTCCGTCTCCACAGGGCGGATCGGTGTATGAAACGTGGAAGAAGACAAGTCAGCCGAGTCAGGAAAACTCTCGCTCCCAGGAGTCTCTTACCGGCACCTACCGGCCGCCCGCGGCCCAGGTGCGCAGCGATACGCCAGTCGGCGATCTTGGCAGCGGTTCCGACTACACCGTGTTTCTGCAGCACCTGGGAGTGCCTTCCACCGACGTGGGTTCCACCGGAGACTACGGCGTCTATCACTCGGTGTTCGACAACTTTGCCTGGTTCAAGAAATTCGGCGATCCCGACTTCCGCTACGAGCAGCAGATGGCCCGGGTTTACGGTCTGGAGATCGTGCGCATGGCCGGCGCCGACGTGCTTCCGTATGACTACGAGGACTACGGGAAGGAAATTCTGGTGTATCTGGATGCCGCCAAGAACAAGGCCAAAGAGCGCTTCGGAGATAAAGCTCCAGATTTTTCCGCGGCCGTGGAGGGTGCGCGTCACCTGGAGCAGGCGGGCGCGAAGATGCTGCAGAAGCAACGCAAACTCCCCGCCGATCCGGAGCGCATGAACGCGACCCTGCGAGACACGGAGCGGGCGCTGCTGATTCCCGAGGGACTGCCCAACCGCCCGTGGTATCACCACGCGATTTATGCGCCCGGTCAGTACACCGGCTACGCGGCAGTGGTGATTCCGGGAGTGAACGAAGCGATTGATGGCGGCGATGAGCGGCGGACCGAACAGCAAATTTCCGTGCTGGCGGCAGCGTTGCATCGCGCCGCCATGGCGCTGGAACAGTATCGGTAGCTGGGAGCTGGCTTGAGCCTTGCAGCGACGCCTATCACTGAGCTACGAATCAGGTACGTGTTCTCGCATTATTCCCATGGTCATGATATTATGACTACAATATTCCGATCCGGAGGTGGTGCTGTGAAGGAGATGGCAGCTGGCACATTCAAGGCGCAATGCCTGGCGATTATGGACCAGGTTTTCCAAAGCGGCGAGCCGGTCTTGATCACCAAACACGGCAAACCCGTGGCCAAGCTGGTTCCCGCCGAAAAACAGGCCGATGACATCTTCGGCTACATGGCAGGCAAGGTAAGGATCGTGGGCGACATCGTGGGACCGATCACTCCGCTGAAAGACTGGGAGTGCAAATGATTCTTCTCGACACCCACGTTCTGATCTGGATGGTCAGCGACCCGAAGCGGCTTTCCAGGAAGGCCCGCGCGGCCATCCGCGACGCGCGCCAGAAGACGGGGGTCGCCGTCGCCACGATCACCCTTTGGGAACTGGCGTGGCTGGCGGAGAATGGCCGCATTCAGGTTGTGGGCAGCGTCGAGTCGTTTGTTCGTGAAACCGTGACGCGGGTCATTCTTCAGCCGATCACCCCGGAGATTGCCGCTCTCGCGGTCCAATTACGGGCTGACTTTCCCAAAGACCCAGCAGACCGGCTGATCGCGGCCACGGCAATGGTCGAAGGCGCGCCGTTGGTCACGGCGGACGAACGGATCCGCCAGGCAAAGGTAGTACAGACCATCTGGTAGATTGCAACGCCGGAATTCAATTGGCGACCACGGAACTGCCTAAGTGGACTTCCGTCTCGGCCTGGCCAGCCGTCGGTTGATGTCCGTTGGTTGTTTTCGACGATCCGACTACAATGTGCGTATGGAAATCTCGTTTGCCCCTGAGCTCGGGGCTAGGCTAAACCAGATCGCCTCACAAACCGGCAAGGGACCGGATGAAGTGGTGCGGGAATTGGTGGCAAACTACCTTGACCACGATGTATGGGTCAGGCAAGAGGTTGCGCAGGGACTCGCCGCCCTTGATCGCGGCAAATTCGTTTCCCACGACGACGTACGCCGCCAGATGGAGCGTATTCTAACCGATCCGTAGCGCGAGGCAGCGGATTTCGCTAGACTTATTCTTATGGCACAAGGTTCCACGGACGAGAAGCAACACGCGCACGAACTGATCGACCGCATGGCTCCCGGCCAAGTCTCAGCCGTTGTTGGCCTCTTGGAGATCATCCTCGATCCGCTTGCCCGCACCCTGGCCAGCGCCCCCTATGACGATGAACCGGTCAGCGCGGAAGAGGCCCGCGAGGTTGAGGCAGCCAAGGCCTCGCTCGCCCGTGGTGAAGGCATTCCCCACGAAGAGGTTCTGGCCGAGTTCGGCCTCACCTCCGAGGACTTCGAGCGCATGGGACGCACGCCGCTCAAACCGCACGGCTCGGACCAGTAGCAGATGGCGAAGAAGATCGTTTGGAGCGACCGGGCCAAGGCCAACCTCCGTGCTATCGAACAAGCCACAGCCCTCCGTATCCTTCAGACTCTGGCCCGCGTCCTCTCCACGGGCGAAGGCGACGTCAAGCGGCTTCGGAACATCGAACCCCCAGAGTTCCGCCTCCGTGTCGGCGACTACCGCGTCCGCTTCTATGACTTCGGCGAGTCCATCGAAATCCTCTCCGTAAAGCATCGCCGCGAAGCCTACCGCTGAACTACGAATCACGCAGTCGAGCCAGCGACCGGCGAACACCCCCGCCCAAGCGGAGCTTGGACGGGCCACCGCCGAGATCGGTTAGCGTCTTTTGCGTGTCGAGGAGGCGGTAGTCCACTTGGGCAAGGCGCCGTAAAGATTAGTTGGGCGGGTGGCCGGACCTATTGCAGTTATTTGAATTCTGGAGGATGCCCCGTCCAAGCCTGCTTCGGCGGGGGGGGTGTTGTTTGTCCATTTCTAAGATGGCCGGTTCGTGAGTACTACTTAATCGTGACCAGCTTTTCCACCAGTTCCGAGTAGTCCTTCTTCTCCAGCCCGTGAACCTGCTTGTTGTATTCGTCCACTTTGCTGGAGTAGTTCATGGAGCAGAACTTCGGGCCGCACATGGAGCAGAAGGCTGCCGTTTTGTACCCCTCTTCGGGCAGCGTTTCGTCGTGCATGGAGCGTGCTGTCTCGGGATCGAGTGAGAGTTCGAACTGCTTTTCCCAATCGAACTTGTAGCGGGCGTAGCTGAGGGCGTCGTCGCGGTCGCGGACTCCGGGGCGTTGCCGAGCAACATCCGCCGCGTGCGCGGCAATCTTGTACGCGATGATGCCGTCTTTCACGTCTTTTTCGTTGGGCAGGCCGAGATGCTCTTTGGGCGTGACGTAGCAGAGCATGGCGGCCCCGTACCAGCCGATCATGGCCGCCCCAATCGCCGACGTGATGTGGTCGTATCCGGGAGCGATGTCGGTCACGAGCGGGCCCAGCGTGTAGAACGGAGCCTCGTAGCAGTACTCGTTCTCCAGATCCACCTGCTCTTTGATCTTGTGCATCGGCACGTGGCCGGGGCCTTCGATCATGACCTGCACGTCGTGCTTCCACGCAATCTTCGTCAACTCGCCCAGGGTCTTGAGTTCGGCAAACTGCGCTTCATCGCTGGCGTCGGCAAGACAGCCGGGACGCAGGCCATCGCCGAGCGAGAAGCTCACGTCGTATTTCGCGAAAATCTTGCAGATGTCTTCGAAACACTCGTAGAGGAAATTCTGCTTGTGGTGGTGGGTCATCCACTGGGCAAGAATGGCGCCGCCGCGGCTGACGATACCCGTGATGCGCTTCGAAACCATAGGCACGTACTGGATGAGCACGCCGGCATGGATGGTCATGTAGTCCACGCCCTGCGCGGCCTGCTCTTCAATCACTTCCAGCATGATGCTGGCGTTCAGATCTTCCACCCGCTTCACCCGCGAGATCGCTTCGTAGATGGGCACAGTTCCAATCGGCACCGGCGAGTGCCGCAGAATGGCTTCGCGGATCTCATGGATGCTGCCCCCGGTCGAGAGGTCCATCACCGTGTCGGCGCCGTAGTGCACGGAGGTGTGGAGTTTCCTGAGTTCTTCTTCAATGTTCGAGGTGACCGCCGAATTCCCGATGTTGGCGTTGATCTTGCAGAGTGAAGCTACGCCGATGCACATCGGTTCGAGTTCGGGATGGTTGATGTTGGCGGGGATGATCATGCGTCCGCGCGCAACTTCGTCGCGTACCAGTTCCGGTGTGAGCTTCTCGCGGTCGGCGATGTATGCCATCTCCTCCGTGACGACTCCGCGGCGGGCATAGCGCATCTGGGAAAAGTTGCCGTCACGGTTCTCAGCCTTGCGCTTGCCAATCCACTCCGCCCGCGGCTTGAACACCGCGCTGAAGCCATTGCCGCCGGAGCCGTTCGTCGAATTGCCATTCACCACAGACATATGCGCTTGCACCATCCTCGAGGAATCCCAACCAGGAAATTATACGCCGCGCGGGCAGCCTGCCAGGACCGGCAGAGGTCTCCGCAACGCGTGCCGGCACCGTTGTTATTTTCTGGCGAGGGCGCTGAAGTTGGCCGTGAGCTGATCGTTGTCCGTTCGGGCCAGCCCTTCGAGCAGCACCGCCAACGCGTTCAATGCGGGTATCACGGTGAATCGCACAATCGGTCGCACCATCCGGGGAGTAAACGTCGCAAGCGCAACGTTCAGCGTTCGCAGCATCCCCGTGATTGTGGAACCCTCGGCGGCAACCTGAACCTCGGAGAATTCCCGCAGCAGCAGTCGCAGGGAAGACGGAAGAAATCTCCAGTAATCCGTGCCGGAGTCGCGAGGCCATATCGCCGGCACGCTCAGCAACAGGTATCCTCCGGAGCGCAGAACGCGGTGGACTTCGTCCATGGCCTTCTGCGGTGAAGGGACAAACTCAAGCATCTGCGTGCATATGACTACATCGAACAGTCCGGCGCCGAATGGAAGCCCTTCGGCACTGCCCATAACGCTTACGAAAGGGCCGGGGACGATGTCCAGTGAGTAGTATTCGTGAACCCGGCTGCCGAACAGGGGCCGGTACGGCTGGATGCGTCCCCCGACATCGAGAATTCGCAGGCGCTCTCCCCCCACCCGAGCGGCCCAGTCCGTGAAAAGTTTTCTCCGAGCACGCAAAATCAGCCAGTGGGGACTTGTGATTGAGGGATGCAGCCGCTGCCTGGCTTCCCGGCTGATCCGTTCGTAACTCTCGCGCTCTAACATGTGCTCCAGAAGTAGATCATGCCGTACTCTTGGCGTGGCCGGTCATCTCCAAAATCCTGGACCAGATGGCGCGCGCGACGACCCGGTCGTCAGAATCCAGAGCCCGCAACGAAGCGCCGGCAAACGCCACGCCCCCGATCGTCAAACCAGCCAGAATTGCTGTCCAAGCCGGCCACGTCGCCGCGATGAATTGCTTGAACACTAGAACGATCACCATCATGGCAGCAGTGGGCGCAACCAGCGCGACGTACTTGCTGGCAGAAGGCAGGATTCCAAGCGACCTGCGAACTTCGGCCAGACACCAGAGGTTGGTGGCGGCATTCACCACGGCTCCCGCCAAAGCGGCCCCCAGCAGCCCCATCCGCGGAATCAAAGCCAGGTTCACGACAATCAGGACCACAGCCATGACGGTCTGGACCCGAAGCAGTCTCCTTTCTTTTCCCGACATCAGCAACAGATATCCCACCGATCCCACGCCGCAATTGATCACCTGGCCTACCGTGCCGGCTACAAGTACCGGCCACCCCGGTTCGAATTCAGGACCGAACAGCCCCATGATGGGTTTGGCAAACAGAATCATCACCGCGGCCAGCGGGAGAGTCAATCCCAGCGTCCACTTGACCAAAGAACGGAAGAGCCGCGCTAATAATTCGAGGTCGCCCCGAGCGTGCAACTCGGCAATCGTCGGCGAGAAAATCTGGTTCACCGACTGCAGCGCCAGCGGGACGAACGCAATCAGCGCGGCCGCAATGGAATAGATGCCAACCTCTCGAGGGTTGATATAGATACCCAGCAGAATCCGGTCAGATTGGCTGAGCAGAAACGCCAGACCCTGCACACCAAAAAAAGCGTTGGAAAACGACACAACTTCCGGTTCCAGGATTGGCCAACCGAGTGAAGGCCGGCGTGCTGGTTCAGGGCTGAGTTTCCAGGTGGCCCATCCCAGGAGAAGCAACACGGCGGCGGCGCTGGCAATCTGGGCGACGAGGTATCCCTTGAGGCCGAATCCCAAGGTGACCAGCGCGACGGAAAACGCAATGGTCAAGGTTTGACCGATGAAGTTGGTGATGACGGTGCGCCGGGCCACATCTTTGTATCCCGCCAGAGCCTGCCCCAGAAAACCCGTGAGCCCCCCGGTCAGCATGATGGGTACAAAGAGATGCATGTACCCGGAAAGCGCAGGGGTGTGGTAAAGGCTCCCCGCAATCCAGGGCCTCGCCAGCAGGACAAGAACTCCAACCAGCAGGTTCGAAACGACCAGTACGGCGAGCGCGGACCACAGGAACCGTCCCAGCTTTTGAAGCTGAGCGGTGGCGGAATAAACGGCGACGAACCGGCTGGCGGCTTGCGACAACCCGCCCGCTGCCAGGACTCCGGCGAGGCCAACCACCGTCATGCCCAACGCATAGATGCCGAGCGCTTCCGCGCCCAGGACCCGGGCCAGGTAGATTTTGAAAAAGTAGCCGGCCGCGACCGAGAACACGGTTCCGAGCAGAAACACTGAAGACTGATGCGAGATGCTCTTGACGTGACCTCGGAAGTCCGACGGAGGAGCGGGCGCGATGGAAGGAGTCGTCAATGCTGTGCTATGAGCTTGGTTTCGCGTTTTAGCGCCGCATCCCCAACTGGAGAAGCACTGCTTTTTCTACGGCGCCCATATCGGCGGCGGAAATGCTCCCTAGCCTGTCCCGCAGTCTTTGTTTGGCAGCGGTCATGATTTGATCTGCCATGGCTTTCCGCTGCTCACCGTTGAGGGTAATCAGGGCTTCTCCAGGATAGACTTTTGCTGTCTGGCTCGTCAGCGGAACCACCGTGACGCGGTTCAGAACTGCATTTGCGGCATTATTGCTCAGAATCAGGGCGGGGCGAGTCTTTTGAATCTCTCCACCCACCGACGGATCGAACGACACCCACCAGACCTCACCTCGGCGCGGATTCATCACCGATCAGTCCTTCTGACCATTCTTCCGCCTCGCCTTCGCGGGTGGCGTCGTTCGCCATCTCGGCGTATTTTTCGAGCAGGCCGCCAGGGCCGCTCACTGACAGCTCTTCAACCCTGTTCAGAATCGCTTCCTGCAACTCATCCGGAAGAATGAACCAGGTAGCATTTCCGCGCGATTGCGGATTCCCGATCCCGGGCCCGTCGCCGCCGTTCCAGCGAATTCCGATTGACTCTTTTCCTTCCCAGTCAACCCGAGCCACTGACCAGCCGTTGCAGCCAGTGTTGTACAGAACCTCCAGCGAGCGAACTGACGTCTTAGGCGCCCAAACTGTGACGGGCTCGACGTAGGCCATGACAGCCACCTCGGTATGATTGTATGTAATATACAGACATAATGTCAACACATAATATAGCTACGTATATAGCTGCAAGAGATCACCAGACATGAACTGAGGCAACCCTCAATTTCTCAATGTCTTCCCTGTCTTCAGCGTGTACTGAATCCGCTCCTGTGTCTTCTTCTCGCCGCACAAGGACTTGAAGGCCTCGCGCTCCAAATCGAGCAAATACTGTTCGCTGACGGGCGTTCCGGAAGTGACATTTCCGCCGCACAGTACCTCGGCAATCTTGTTGCCCAGCTTCTGTTCGTGGTCGCTGATGAAATCGCCCTGGCGCATCAGGTACACACCCATCTTCAGGGCGGCGAGGATGTTCTCCCCCGGCGCGGGGATGTCCGTGCGCATGACCGGAGGTCTGCAGCCAGCCCGTACCAGTTCGAGCGCACGGGCCTTTGCGTCGAAGAGCACGCGCTCGCGGTTCATGGTGATGCGGTCGGAATCGCACAAGAAGCCGAGCCCGCGCGCTTCGTGTGCTGAAGTCGCGACTTTCGCAGTCGCAATGGTTTCGAAGGTCTTCTTCATCGCCTCCATCATTTCGACGGATTCGCCGCGCCCATCGGGGCGGATGGAACTCGCGCTGTCCACGGCACGCAGCAGCATCTCCTTGCAGCCTCCGCCGCCGGGCAGCAGGCCCACGCCCACTTCCACCAGCCCCATGTAGAGTTCAGCGTGCGGCTGGCGGGCGGCAGCGTGCAGCGACATTTCGCAGCCGCCGCCGAGCGTAAGCCCGAATGGGGCCAACACCACCGGCTTGGCGGAAAACTTGATGGCTTGCGTCATGCTCTGGAATTGGCGGATGACGAGGTCGATCTCGTCCCATTCCTCCTCCTGAACGGACATGAGCAGCATCATCAGGTTCGCGCCCACGGAAAAGTTCTGCGCGTCGTTGGTGATCACGAAGGCATCGAAATTCTCCCCGGGGCCGCCCGGCTTGAGCGACTGCGTGATCAGCGAGATGATATCCGCTCCAATGGCATTCATCTTGGAATGGAATTGGATGCACCCGACACCTTCACCGAGGTCCACCAGCGAAGCTCCGGCATTTTTCTTGACTACGCCGTTGGACTTCTTTGCGACTTCGACCGACCACACGCCGACAGGTACATCGACCCGTTGCCACTTGCTGGCTGCCAGATCCCAGTACTTGCGGCCGGAAGCGGCCGCCGGATCCTCGGCGTACCAAAACTTCTGTCCCGAGGCGAGCAACTTCTCGACATTGGCCGCGACCGGATGCCCTTCCTTCTTCATGCGGGCGACGGTAGCTTCCACGCCGGCTGCATCCCAGAGTTCGAACGGCCCCAGCTCCCAATTGAAGCCCAGCCGCATGGCGTGATCGATTTCAACCACCGATTCAGAAATTTCCGGAATACGGTTTGCGGAATACGTCCAGAGATCCGACAACGCTGCCCACAGAAATGCTCCGGCTTCATCGCCCTTCTGCGGACCAGCGCCCTCGAGCCCCAGCAGCATGCGCACCCGCGCGCCCGTCTCCTCGACGTTCTTCGCCATTTCGAGAGCGGCAAATTTCGTCTTCTGCCGCGGCCGATACTCCAGCGTCTTCCAGTCCAAGCCCAGGCGCGCGTCTTCCTCGCCTTCGCCGCCCTTGACCTTCTTGTAGAAGCCGGCCTTCGTTTTGTCGCCCAGCCATTTGCGTTCGATCATCTGCTGAAAAAATAGCGGCAGCCGCAGGTCGCTGCGCTCATCGCGCACATTCTCGGTCATGTTCGAGACCACGTGCCCGAGAATGTCGAGCCCGACCAGGTCAATGGTGCGGAACGTCGCCGAGCGCGGCCAGCCCACCGCTTGTCCGGTGAGCGCGTCCACGTCCTCGATGCTCATGTCCATTTCCTGCATCAGCCGGATCACGTTGAGCACGGAAAACGTCCCGATGCGGTTGCCGATGAAGTTAGGCGTGTCTTTCGCGAGCACGACTCCTTTGCCCAGTTGGGTATCGCAGAAATGTGCGACCGCCTCGATCAACGCCCGGTCCGCTTCCGCGGTGGGAATCAGTTCCAGCAACCGCATGTAGCGCGGCGGATTGAAAAAATGCGTGCCGAACCACGAGCGCCGGAAGTCCTCGGAGAAGCCTTCCGCAATTTTGGCCACGGGCAACCCGCTGGTGTTGGTCGTAACGATGGTTCCCGGCTTGCGGATGGCTTCAACTTTTTTAAGAAGAGAGCGTTTGATGTCGAGGTTCTCGATCACGGCCTCGATGATCCAGTCCACGTCGGCCAGCCGTTTCAGGTCGTCCTCGAAATTGCCAACCGTGATCAGTTGCGCGAGCGACGGCTCGAAGAACGCGGCTGGCTTGGATTTCTTGGCTGCCTCCAGTCCAGCAGCGGCAATCTTGTTGCGCGCCGGACCGTCAGCGTCGGGCGGAACGATGTCCAACAGGAAAGAGGGAACTCCGGCATTGGCGAAATGGGCAGCGATACGGGCGCCCATGGTGCCGGCGCCCAGGATGGCAACCTTGTGGATGCGTTTCATGAGAGCACACTCCCAGTATGAAAAACGATGAATCGCGAACGACGAACGACCAACGGCCAACGACTCTAAGGAAGTTTATCTACCGCCCAGTCGTTCTTGCCAGTGTTGACCACGATGATTTCGGAAAACCGGCGGCGAACCCGGGCCCCCGGCGCCGTAACCAGCACCACCGCAAAGCGGTAGCGCCCGCGATTCCCCGTGCCGCGCGCCATTTCGAACGCCCGGTCGCTCGCGGCGGAAAAGAACTGCTCAAAACTCTCAGGGTTGTGCGAGTGCCGCACGTGGTCGGTGAGCAGAGCCATGCCGGTTTCGAGGTCGCCGGACTGCCAGGCGTGCAGGAAGCGGTTGGCAGTTGCCAGTGCGAACACGTAGCCCGGGTCCGCAGGCGCGGCCTGTTTCGCGTGTTGCTTGTGCCAGCCCGCAGGCCAGGCTGGGAGAGACAGAAGCAGGATTGCACAGGCTGCCATCGCCAGTTTTGCGCTGCGGCAGTCCTTCCGTCGGGCAGGCGACTTCCAACCGAGGCAGGTATCGGATAACGTCACTTTCACCCCCCATTGTGCTTGGCAGGGCGGTCCAACTTCAAGTAGCAGAGTCCTGCGGCTTAGAGCGCGACAGTCTTTTTGGGGTACTCAAACTGTGCTTGCCGGGCCGCGTCCAACACGCTCGCGAACCGCCGCCAATTGTCAGGGCGTGCCTCTGGCAGTTTGGATGGCTATGCTAATATCCCGTAGAGCATCACGTAGGCTGGCGTATCATGTCTGCGTGGGGGTAAGTCATGAGTTCGCCCTATGGATTACAAATTACGGAAAGCTGTGTTCTTTGTAAGCTGCGTCATTCCGGCTTTTTTTGTGATCTTCCCAAGCAGTCGGTAGAACAGCTCGACAAGATCAAGTACGCCAGCGCCTTCCCGCAGGGAGCAGTCTTGTTCGTGGAGGGCCAGGCGCCCCGTGGTATTTACATGATCTGCGCCGGCCGGGTAAAACTGACCACCACCTCACGCGATGGCAAGACGCTGATCCTGCGCATCGCCCAGGCCGGCGAAGTGCTGGGCCTTCACGGCACGGTATCGGGCAAACCCTACGAGTTGACGGCTGAGACGCTGCAGCCCTGCCAGTTGGATTTCATCAAACGCGATGATTTTCTGAAGTTTCTCCAGACCCACGCCGATGCCTGTCTGCACGCCGCGCAGCACCTGAGCCAGAACTGCCAGAGCGCTTATGAAATGATCCGTTCGCTGGGCCTGTCGCATTCCGTATCCGAAAAACTGGCCCGGCTGCTCCTGGAATGGGCCAGCGATGGCGAAGAGACCAAGGAAGGCATTCGCATCAAGATCGCGCTCACCCACGAGGAGATCGCGCAGCTCATCGGCACCTCGCGCGAAACCGTGACCCGCGTGCTGGGCGAATTCCGCGACAAACAGTTCGCGCAGCTGCGGGGTTCGACCCTGTTGATTCGCAACAGGGCGGCCCTGGAGAAACTGATCGGGGCGTAGCCGCCTAGGTTCACGATCATTACCCTTCCAAGTTTGGCCGGGGCCTTCTCTGTGCTCCTCTGTGTCCTCATGTGGTTATGAAAGCTCTCTCTTTGCCTGTGTGGCTGCGTGATAGACTGCGTTTTCTTCTACGAAAGTCATGTCGCAACAAACCTTGCCCTCTGCCAGCCGCATTGCTTCCGAAATCCGCTCGAAGTCCATTTCTCCGGTGGAAGTTGCCCGCGTTCACCTCGAACGCATCGAGCGGCTCAATCCCAAACTGAATGCCTTCGTAGACTGGCAGCCCGAGCGCGTGTTACAGCAGGCCGGAAATGCGGAAAAGGCGGTAATGCGCGGTGGTGCGCTCGGCCCGCTGCACGGCGTTCCGGTTTCCATCAAAGCCGCGATCGACGTGGCCGGACATCGCTGCGAGGCGGGCACGAGGCTCCGTGCCGGATACGTGGCGCCGCAGGATGCACCTCTCGTCGCGCGCCTGCGGGCTGCGGGCGCGGTGATTCTGGGCGTAACCAACACTCCCGAAATGCTCATGGCGTGGGAGACCGACAATCTGCTCTACGGCCGCACCAACAATCCCTGGGACCTGACCCGAACGGCCGGCGGATCGAGCGGCGGAGAAGCAGCAGCTATCGCGGCCGGACTCTCCGCCGGCGGAGTGGGCAGCGATGGCGGCGGTTCGATTCGTGAGCCAGCGCACTTCACCGGCATCTGCGGACTCAAGCCCACGCCTGGACGTATTCCGTCGACCGGGCACTTCCCAAAATCCGGTGGTCCCTTCGCGCTGCTCGGAGTGGTCGGCCCGATGGCGCGCACGGTTGAGGACATTCGAATTCTCTTCGAAGCAATGGCTGGCGCCGATGACGGCGATCCTTGTTCTGCGCCCGTGCCAGTGCGCGAGATTCGTGAAATAGAACTCTCGACCATCGGCATCGGCTTCTTCGAGGACGATGGCCGAACTCCGGTCACTGCAGAAACCAGGTCGGCGGTGACCCGCGCGGCGAGCGCTTTGTCGCAGCTCGGAATGCGAGTCGAACGATTCCGTCCTGAAGGTCTCGAAGAATCTCGCCAGCTATGGTGGAAGTTTTTCGGCATCGCCGGAGGCATGATCCTCGGCCCCATGCTACGCGGCCACGAGACAGAACTGAGCCCCATCCTGCGCGAATTTTCTTCATGGACGGCTGCCGAACCTCCGCACACCGGCGACTCGCTGCTCGCGACCTGGCTCGGACGCGATGACGTCCGGGAGAGAATTCTGCTGCAAATGCGGAAATATCCCGTGTTGCTTTGCCCTACTGCGGCGGTTCCGGCCTTCCGTCACGGCGAGCGCGAGTGGCGGGTGGAGGGAAAGACGGTGAAGTATCTCGATGCCTGGAGCTACTGCGAGTGGTTCAACCTGTTGGGTTTTCCCGCTGCCGTGGTTCCGATGGGACGTTCCGTCGAGGGCCTGCCGATCGGCGTGCAGATTATCGGACGCCCGTGGGAGGAAGAACTGGTGCTCGCGGTTGCAGCGCAACTGGAATCAGCGCGCGGCCCCTGGCAGTCGCCTCCGACGTCCTAGTAGCGCCGCCATCCCGTAGCGCCGGCGCCCCGCCGGCTGTCGCGAGGGCAACTCGCCCTCGGCGCGAGGGGAAATTGGGGGCCTAGTATTTTTGTACTATTATCCTGTCGAGCACCGATGGATTAGGCTGTTTACCCTGCGAGCCAGCGCGCCGTCTTGCGTGGGGCAAGTGGCGTTTCTCTGAGGCAATGCAAAATCATGTTTGGTTCTAACCTCTCGACCACTCAGAAGCTCCTGCGCGCCCTGATACTCGTTTTGCTCCTCACCGCGCTATATTTGTATCCCTTTCCGCAAGCGAACATTCTCTATCCGGCAGTTGTGCTGGTTCACGCGTTTGGTGGCATCGTGGCCACCGTTCTGATGGCCGTGCTGCTCTGGCGTCTCCTGCGCGAGGGCAACTTCATTTGGAAAACAGGATGGATTCTGCTCGCGGCTGGTGCCGTTCTCGGTCTGGTGCTCATCCGCACCGGCACACCGCACAGCGAGTTTACCTTGCTATACGCGCACATCGTTGTCAGCATGGCAGGCATCGGGTGCCTGCTGGCCGAGTTGATCGGGCGTCGGGGCTGGTTGAGTTCCAGCGCCGCCATCCGGGTAGTCGTCTGTCTTGCTGTGCTCGCGAGACTCGGCTGGGCTGCACGCTACCAGCGCGAAACTCGCTGGCTGAGCTACTACCTCATCAAGAACCCGCCGCTGCCTCCAGCGAGCATGGACGCTGAAGGCGATGGCCCGAAAGGCCCGTTCTTCCCCAGTTCGGCGCAGGTCTATGGCGGCCAGAAGATTCCCAGCAAGTTCTTCATGGAGTCGGAGTCCTGCAAGCGCTGCCACGAAGACGTCTACAAGCAGTGGTACAGCTCGGCGCACCACTTTTCATCTTTCAACAATCAGTGGTATCGCAAGTCCGTCGAGTACATGCAGGACGTGGTCGGCACCCGGCCTTCAAAGTGGTGCGGCGGATGCCACGACCCGGCGGTGCTCTACGCCGGGAAAATGGACACGCCGATCAAGCAGATCGTGCACACCCCGGAAGCGCAGGCCGGACTCGGCTGCATGATGTGCCACGCCATCGCCGACGTGAAAAGCACCATGGGCCAGGGCGATTTCTACCTGGAGTACCCCAAACTGCATGAACTCGCGGCTAGCAAGAACCCGGTGATTCGCTACCTGCACGACACCATAACGAAGCTGAATCCCGAGCCCCACCGCCGCGTGTTTCTCAAGCCCTTCATGCGCGACCAGACAGCCGAGTTCTGTTCTTCCTGTCACAAAGTGCACCTGGATGTGCCCGTTAACCACTATCGCTGGATTCGCGGCTTCAACGAGTACGACAACTGGCAGGCCAGCGCAGTCTCCGGACAAGGTGCGCGTTCGTTCTACTACCCGCCCAAGCCGCAGCAGTGCGCCGACTGCCACATGCCGCTGGAGCCCTCGAATGACATGGGCAATGTCGCCGGCAAGGTGCACTCGCATCGTTTCCCGGCTGCCAACACTGCTCTCCCGACGGCGAATGAAGACGCCGAGCAATTGAAAGCGACCGTAGATTTCCTGACCAGCGGCGCTCTCACGGTTGACATCTTTGCTCTTTCTCCGGCGCGCGCCGAGGTGAAGGCCGGAGCGATGGCCCAACATGAAGTCTCCACCACCTTCGCCGTGGGAGAAGAAGCCGAAGCCAAAGTTACGCCCGGGGCCGGAGGCGAGGCGCTGCCTGTCACTGCGCCCCTCGACCGCGTGCAAGCAGCCGTCCGCCGCGGCGACACCGTGCGCGTGGATGTCGTGGTGCGCACCAAGCGCGTCGGCCATTTTTTCCCCGGCGGCACGGTCGATGCCTACGATACCTGGCTCGAATTGAAGGGAGTGG
Organism: Terriglobales bacterium; assembly: GCA_016201265.1. Taxonomy (GTDB): domain Bacteria; phylum Acidobacteriota; class Terriglobia; order Terriglobales; family Acidobacteriaceae; genus Acidiflorens. The sequence goes on from JACQDD010000154.1 coordinate 42,025, forward strand.
ACGAGCACGGCCAGATCGTTTTCTGGAGCGGCATGGCGGAAGACAACGGCAAAGGCCCGGTGGAGAAAGGCGCGCACTTCTACCGCTCGCTCCAGGTGGACGGGCACGGCAACCCCATCAACAAGCGCAATGCCTGGGCGACGCGCGCTGTGGTGTACGTTCGGCTCATTCCGCCCGGAGCCGCCGACACCGTGCATTTCCGCATGAAAATCCCGGCTGCGTCGGGCGCCGTGGGCAACAAGATCACTTTGACTGCCCGCGTCTGCTATCGCAAGTTTTCCTGGTGGGGAACGCAATTCTCGTTTACTGGAGTTCCCGATCCGAGCCAGCCAAATGCCGGAGTCACACCCGACTACGATGATCGGAAGTTCGTTCTAACCGGCTCGCTCCAGGGAGTCTCCGCAAAAACCGAAAAAACTCCCGACCTGCCAATTGTTACCGTCGCTCAGAGCGAAGTCAGTTTGGACGTTCTGCCCGCCGGCGCATCCGCCCCTCAACCCAGGACAGAGATCAAGAAAGAAGACTGGCAGCGCTGGAACGACTACGGCATCGGCCTGCTGATGCAAGGCGATCTGAAGGCTGCGCAAGCGGCGTTCGAGAAAGTCGCCGAGGCCGATCCTCAGAATCCTGACGGCTGGGTGAACATCGGCCGCGCCGCATTGCAGGAAGGCGACGTGGCTCGCGCCCGCACGGTCCTCGAAAAGGCGCTTGCCCTCAGCCCCGATCTCGCCCGGGCGCACTTTTTCTACGCCGGCGTCTTGCGCCAGGAAGGAAACTACGACGGCGCTGCGCAACACTTGGCGACAGTCCTCGCCCAGTATCCCCGCGACCGCGTGGCGCTCAACAACCTGGGACGCGTACTCTTCTTGGAGCGCCGGTATTCTGACGCCGTAAAAACTCTGCAGCAGGTGCTGGTCATTGATCCCGAAGATCTCCAGGCCCATTACAACCTGATGCTCTGCTACAACGGGTTGGGTGACGAGAAGATGGCCAAAGAACATCAGGCGCGCTACCTGCGCTTCAAGGCCGATGAAGCTTCCCAGGCCATCACCGGCCCGTATCGCCAGCTCAATCCCGAAGACAACAACGAGCGGCAAGGCATCCACGAGCACGTGTCCGTGCCGCTGTTGCGGCCGATACCGCGTTCGAAGCCGCAGATGCAGGTCGCCGTCCCCGAAAAGAAGCACGTAGGGACGGCCGCCCCCGGCCGTCCAGCCGGGCAAAGCCCGGCAGCTGTCAGCCACGCCAAGTCGTCGGGGGAAGACCGCTGATGGGCTCCTCGGATAGAAGATCCACCACAGAGCCACAGAGTCACAGAGAAAAATCCGGCCATGCTTTTCTCTGTGTCTCTGTGTCTCTGTGGTTAATGGTTTTGTTGTCGTTGGCAGAATGCCGCGCGCAGACCATCACCTTCCGCGACGTCACCGCCCAGGCCGGAATCCGCTTCACCCACAACAACGGCGCCTTCGGAAAGAAATGGCTTCCCGAAACCATGGGCCCCGGCTGCGCCTTCATTGACTACGACAACGACGGCTATCCCGACATCCTGCTCCTCAACGGCCAGGACTGGCCCGGCCATGCAAAGAACGGCCCGACCACGCCGAAGCTCTACCACAACAACCACGACGGTACTTTCACCGACGTGACCCGCAAATCCGGCCTGGGGATTTCGCTTTTCGGGCTGGGCGCGGCCGTCGGCGACTACGACAATGACGGCTTCGACGACCTTTTCATCACTGTCGTTGGCCAGAGCCATCTGTTCCGCAACAACGGCAACGGCACTTTCAAGGATGTCACACTGACGGCCGGCCTCTGGGGCCCCAACGAGTTCTCCACCAGCGCCGCCTGGGTGGACTACGACCGCGACGGCAAACTCGATCTCGTCATCTCGAACTATGTACAGTGGTCGGAGAAGGGCGATCTCTATTGCACGCTTGACGGCGCACGCAAGTCCTACTGCACGCCCGAGTCGTACAAGGGAACGTCGGCGCGCCTCTGGCACAACCTCGGCGGCAGCAAGTTCGAAGACGCCACGCAGAAAGCCGGGTTCTACGATCCAACCTCGAAGAGCCTGGGCGTCGCCATTCTCGACTACAACAACGACGGCTGGCCCGACATCCTGATCGCTAACGATACCCAGCCCAACAAGCTCTACCTCAACAAGAAGAACGGCACGTTCGAAGAGCGCGCCGTTTCCGCGGGCATAGCCTTTAGCGAAGACGGCATAGCCCGCGCCGGGATGGGCGTGGACGCCGCCGACTACGACCGCTCTGGACACGCCAGCCTGATCATCACCAACTTCTCGAACCAGATGCTTTCGCTCTACCACAACGAAGGCAACGGCCTGTTCGTGGACGAAGCGCCGCGCTCCGAAGTGGGCCGCGCAACTCTCGTGACGCTGGGCTTCGGCTGCTTTTTCTTCGATTACGACAACGACGGCTGGCCCGACATTCTGGTTGCCGACGGC
>JACQDD010000155.1 GCA_016201265.1 Terriglobales bacterium
GAGTATCTCAGGGGCTAAAGCCCGCGTTTTTGGCGGCCTCGAGCGGCACGACTGAAGTCGTGCCCTCCCCAAAACCGATTTTTGAAACCAGTTCTAACCACTAACCACCAATCACTGACCACTGATTTCAGCTAACCGGCGGCCGTCGTGACCGCATCAGAGTTTACAGGCGCGATCTCAAAATCATCCCAAAGAGGTGAACGTCCCATGTGGACCAGTTTTGTGTGCGCTTTCCTGGCGGCCGGGTGCGCGATGGCGCAAACTCCGGCATCTTCCTCGCCGCAGCCCGCGACCGGGCAAGCGGCGGCGGCGACTTCGGCCGCTCCGGCGGGGCCTGCCGAGGCTAAGCCGGCTCCGGCGACTCTGACTATTCCCTCCGGAACGAAGGTCCCACTGGCGCTGAAGCAGGCGATCTCGACCAAGACGGCGAAGGAAGGCGATCCGGTGTACTGCGAGACGACGTTTCCGTTCGTGGTGGACGATCGGATTGTGATTCCGGCGGGAACCTATGTGCAGGGGAAAATCAGCAAGATCCAGCGTCCGGGACGGGTGAAGGGGCGGGCAGAACTTTTGATGCACTTCACATCCATGATTTATCCGAGTGGCTACACCGTCATGTTGCCGGCATCGGTGGAGAGTTTGCCGGGGGCCGACAGGACTTCGATGAAGGGGTCGGAAGGAACCGTGCGCCAGGACAGCGATAAGGGCAAAGACGTGGGAACGGTAGCGAGTACGGCGTCGACGGGGGCGGTGATCGGCGGGCTGAGCGGCGGCGGCAAGGGAGCCGGGATCGGCGCGGCCGTCGGCGGAGTGGCGGGACTGGCGATTGCCATGCTTTCGCGGGGGAATGACGTGAAGCTGGAGCCGGGGACGTCCATTGAGATGATCATCCAGCGCGAAGTGACGGTGGAGGCGAGCCGGGTCTCGTCCAAACGAGTGGTGACGATCGAGCAGTGAGTCAGACCTAGCCTGACGGGCGGCGGCCGCGATGGCATCTAGGATCCCGCTGAGAGTGAGCTAGACTTCCTTCAAGTTTTTGTTAGCCTACCTTTCGCGGACAGGAGTGTCCGCGCCACACAAACTCATTTCAAGACGAACATCGCGTTCACGTGCGCCGTCACGGTTACGTTCTGCGGCGTGAATTCCTGGGTGGGAGGAGGGACCGCTTCCATTGCCATCATCGGTCCGCCGCGGCGCTGCATGGGGGCGACGATGCGGATATTCTCGAAAGTATCCACCGAAGCGTAAGAGAGTTCGCCGAGAGTGCGGCCGGCGGCGGCAGCGAGGGACTGCGCGGAAGCACGGGCGCGGCGGTAGGCGTCGGCGACGGCTTTGGTCTTGGCTTCGTCGATGTTTTCGAGGGTGTAGCTGAGGGACTGGCTTCCGCTGACGTCAGCGTCGGCGAGTTGCTGGGTGATGGGGCCGATCTTGGCAAAATCCTTGAGCTTCAGGCTGACGCTGGTGGTGACCTGGTAGCCGATCACTTTGCGCTTGGGATTTTTCCAGTCGTACATAGGGTTCACAGAGAAGAAGCCGATCTCAGCGGACTTGGGATCAATGCCATTGGCGCGCAAGACCTGGCGCGTGGCCTCGGCTTCTTTGGAGGCCTGGTCGTAGGCGGCTTTGGCGGTGTCGGCCTGGGCGTTGATATTGAACTGGATGAGGGCGGTGTCGGGAGCGGTTTCAAATTTGCCGTCGGCGCCGACGAAAACGGTGTTGGGCAGGGCGGTCAGGGTGGGACGGTCCTGGGCGAGGGCGAGCGCGGCCAGCATGAGGACGGAACAGAGCATCAGAGCAGTGGATTTCATAGGATCTCTCCCGGAAATTCAGTTATACACCGACATCAATAGAACGCGGCAAACGGGGAAAGTTGCAGGGCCTAGGGAGCCCGGCTAGATTTTGGGGTCGGCTCTGGGATTCGAAAGCAGAACCTTGAACCACAGGGGGCACAGGCGAACACGGGGGGAAAGCCGGATCGATTCTCCTCCGCACGTTCACAGGATGGCGCAAAAAGGGGCACAGCCGGGCTGTGCCCTGACGTGTTGTTAGGCCGAGGTCTAGTGGGACGGAATCTGGAGCGCGTGATCGAGGCGAACTTCGAGAGTTGGCCCCTTGTCGAGGCGGAGGTCGTGATCGGTGAGAATGCCGGCGAGGGCGCCCACGCCGGCGCCCGGAGGTCGTGATCGGTGAGAATGCCGGCGAGGGCGCCCACGCCGGCGCCTGCTCCGGCGCCGATCCCGGCTCCTTTTCCGCCGCCCGCGGCTGCGCCGGTCACGGTGCCGAGCACGGCGCCAACGGCGGCGGCTTCGATCACGCGGCGCTTGCTCATGCCCTTGCGTTCGATTTCGCCCTCGGCATCGGGCTGCTTCACGGCGTGCTCGCCGGGGACGCCGGTGACGGTAGCGATCAACGGCACCCAGCCGCGATTGGTTTCGATTTCGTCGAAGCTGAGTAACATGCGGGCGTGCAGTCCCTGCTCGACGGAGCTGACGTGGCCTTTGATCTTCTTGCCGCGCGGGATGATGCTGCCGTTGGCGGCGGTGAGGTCTTCGGCGAGTTTGACCTTGAAATGTTTGCCCGGTTGCAGTTTGCGCGTGTCGAGCTTGTCTTCCAGGCGCACGAGGAAGGTGGTGCCTTCGGGGACGGCGTTGGGCGGAGCCATGGGCGCAATCAACGGATCATGCCCTTGGGCCCACAGCGCAGAGGTTCCAAGCAAGAGACACGTCCCCAACCAAGATGAGAATCTAGCCATAATCACCTCGTAGTCCTTCGCCCCAGCAAACTTTTGCCCCAGAACGGCCGCGAGGCCGTTCTGTGGTCCCATTTGGATTAACGTCGTTATCTGGGTTGGATGAGGGGGCGAGGGGAAAACGATGCCTGGGTTGCAGGGAGAGTGAGCCCGGTAGTGCAGGATCAAGGTACCAATGAAGACAAGCCAATCTCCTAAAGTGGCCGACAGGACCTATGCACGCTGATCGCAGGGGTAGGGGGGCTTCGACTGCGGTGGAGCTTCGCTGCTGCGAAGCTCCATCCTCGCCTAGCATGACAGAGGGCGCCAAATCAGCTCTAGGCGCGGGGGAAACGGCCCTTCTGGTTGGTCTCCTTGCGCAGGTCTTCCCAGATGTTGATGGGCATGCTGAGGAAGACTTCGACGATGCTGGGGTCGAACTGTCGCCCGGACCAGAATGCAATTTCCTTGCGGGCGGCCTCGTCACTCTGCTTGGGACGGTAGGGGCGGTCGGAAGTCATGGCGTCGAGAGTGTCGGCGATGGAAAAGATGCGCGCCCCGAGCGGAATCTCTTCGCCCTTGAGACGGCGCGGATAGCCGGTTCCGTCATATTTTTCCTGGTGGGAGTAGACGATTTCAGCCGCTTCGTTGAGGAAAGGAATATTCTTCAGGATTTTGTATCCGGACCAAGCATGCTCCCTCATGATATCGACTTCATCGGGGGTGAGCTTGTCGGGTTTGGTCAGGATCTTGTCGGGAATGGCCATTTTACCGATGTCGTGAAGGAAGGCACCGCGGGCGATGACGCGGATGTCATCCTTGGGCAGGCCCATTTGTTGGGCGATGGCGATGGTAAAGGCGGTGACGCGACGGGAGTGGCCCTCGGTCTCGGCGTCTTTCAGATCGAGCGCGTCGCCGAGAGCTTCGAGGGTGATGTCGTAGGAACGCTCCAGATCCGAGAGGGCGGCCTTCCATTGCTGGGTGCGTTCGGCGACCTTGGCCTCGAGGTTGGTGCGATAGGCGTCATTTTCGCGCTTGAGGCGGCGATTCTCGAGGGCGCGGCGGACGGTAGCCAGCAACTGTTCGCGTTCGAAGGGCTTGAGCAAGTAGTCGTATGCGCCATTGCGAAGCGCTTGGAGGGCAGCCTGGATATCGTTGACGGCGGTGACCATGACGACGGGCACGTCGGGGAATCTCTCTTTGGCGCGTTCCAAGAGGTCGAGCCCGTGCATCTCCGGCATCAGCAGATCGGAGAGGACCAGATCAAATTCTTCGCCAGAATCCAACAGGGCCAAGGCCTCCACGCCGCTGGCAGCCTGGCGGGTGCGGAACTGGGCGCCGGTGAGCATGGAGGAAACGATTTCCCGGATGGTCTCTTCGTCGTCCACCACGAGGATACGGTCGAAGGGCATGGGGTTTTGACTGAGTGTATCGCCCATTTTAGCGCAGCGATGACATTCCGAAAGTAACCACTTGGGAGCGGAAATCCGGTATCGAAGGGGGGCGCGCGTGGTATTTAGGAATTCTGGCGTAGGTACGCGTGTCTATGAATCCTGCCTGGTTCTTAGGGTACCCGGTTGGCGCGTTGGCCGTTCCCTGGCTGACGGCCCGGGAGTCGACTGCCCTGATCCTGGCGGTAGCCAGCTTCCTTTTCTTTCGGGCTTTCCGTGAACGATATCTTTTGACCTGGGGAATGGGCTGGATTACGTATGCCGTGTTTCTGTGGATGACTCGCAACGGCGAGTTGCATCACGCGTCGCAGGCGACGGTGGCGTTCACGCAGGCGGAGTTCGTGCTGGCGCTGGCGTTATTCGCGGCGGCGGCGCTGCTGTCCACGCACGCCCGGCGGGCGTTGACGGCATTGCTGATCGCGTCGGCGGTGGTGGTGGCGTGCGCCGCACTACGGCCGCTGTACTTGCCGGATTCTGCGGCGATGGGCATTGGGGTGGAAGCCGGTTGCCGGCTGATCGCCGCGGGCGCGGCGCTTGGGCTGTTGCGGTACCGCTTCGGGCGCATGGGACTGGGTCCGTTACTGCTCAGTGTCGGACTGCTCACGCTGAACCTGAATTGGCCTCCTTATACGAGTCATATTCCAGCGGAAGGGTTCCTGCTGCTGGAGGTGCTGTTCGGCTCCAGCATGTTTCTGCTGGTGTTGGGCGATTCCTGGGTGCGCATGCATCGCTTGTCGGTGCTCAATGAACTGACCGTGACGATTTCCCGCGCCCAAAACCATGGGCCGATGATGCAGTCAGCGTTGGAGAAGCTGAAAGCTGTAGCAAAAGCAAAGACGGCATGGTTCCGCATGATCGAGGGAAGCCAGCTGGTGCTGACACAGCACGTGGGTTTGTCGGCGGATGTGGTGCGCGCCATCGGGCAGAGCGGCGTGGATGAGACGCTGACGCGTGTTCTGCAGGACAACCGGGCAGTGGTGCTGAAGCTCTCCGAGACGCCGGAGGCGGTGGGTGAGCAACTGAAGAAGCAAGGCATTCATCACGTGGTGGTGCTGCCGGTCCAGGGCAAGAAATCGATTATCGGCACGCTGTCGCTAGGATGTTCGGGAAGGCGAGGCCACAGCACAGAAGAACTGGAGTTTCTGGAAACGGTCGCCAATCAGCTGGGCATCGCGGTGGAGAACCTGCGACTGCTGGAGCAGGTGCTGCGTTCGCAGCGGCAGTGGATGAACACATTCGATTCGATCCAGGATCTGATCCTGGCGCACGACGCCGATTTTCGCATTCTCAAGACCAACCAGGCGCTGTTGCAGCGGCTGGAACAGGCGCCGGCGGACGTAGTGGGCAATCCTTGCGAAATGGTGCTGCCGCAGCGGTCGCCCTGGAGCGGATGTCCGTATTGCGAGCGGGGCTCGGGCCTGACGGAAGGACCGGATCCCTGTTTCGGCGGACAGGCTCTGGTTTCGAGTTCATCGTTTACGGAGCAGGGAAGCCAGCAGAAGGGCACCATCCACGTGGTGCGCGACACGACGGAACGGCACGTAGCGGAAGAAAAATACCGCATGCTGTTTGAGCAGGCGCAGGAGGGCGTGTTCGTCGCGACGCTGGAAGGGAAGCTGCTGGACTGCAACGATGCCTTCGTGACCATGCTCGGCTACAGCAGCCGGGAAGAATTGGCGGCGCTCGATATTGAGGGCGTGCTCTATCCGGTAGCGGACGAGCGGGAAGGGTTCCGCAAGGAAATCGAGGCGCACAACTATGTGCGCAATTTTGAGCTCACGGTGCGGCGCAAGGATGGGACATTACTGACGGCGGCGGCGAGTTGTTTTGCTACCCGGGATTCGGACGGGCGGGTGGAGAGATATCAGGGATTTGTCCTGGATATCACCGAGAAGAAGCGCTCGGAAGATGAAATGCGGCGGCGCAATCGAGAACTGAACGCGCTCAATGCGATGGCGGTGATTGCGACGCAGTCGTTCGATCTGGATGAAATTCTAAACCTCACGCTGCGCCAGGTGGTTTCTCTGTTTGGGGCGGAGACGGGATCCGTGTATCTGTCGGCGGGGCCGGACGGTCTGTTCCGGCGGCGGGCAGGCTGGGGGCCGCGGAGCGAGGCGCGCGTTCGCATGGCCGAGGTGAGTTTCCCGGAAGGCTTCGGCGACCTGGTGATGCGGTCGAGGGCGGAAGTAGTGGGACAGGATTTCGTGCCGCACCTGCCTCCGGCGGTGGTGGAGTTTGTGTGCGCCGACCGGTTACCAGGCTGGATCTGGGTGCTGCTGTGGAGCAAGGACAAACCGATCGGCATCATGGGTATTGCCAGCAAGGAGAGCCGGCAGTATTCGAGCAACGACGAAAACCTGCTGGTGGCGATCAGCCGGCAACTGGCGACGACGATCGAGAAAGTGCAGCTCTACGAAGAAACCTGCAAGGCGTACGAAGACTTGCGGCACACGCAGGAGCAGTTACTGCAGAGCGAGAAGATGTCGGCAGTCGGCCAGTTGATCGCGGGCGTGGCGCACGAACTGAACAATCCGCTGACGGCGATCCTGGGCTATGCCCAACTGCTGGAGGGAGCGGGTCTGGACCAGCGGTCGGCGGACTACGTGCGCAAGCTGTTCAAGCAGGCGCAGCGGACGCACCGGGTGGTGCAGAATCTGCTGTCCTTTGCCCGGCAGAGAAAGCCGCAGAAGCGGGACGTGGATCTGCGCAAGGTGGTGGAAGAGACCCTCGCGCTGCGCGAATACGACTTGAAAGTGAATAGCATCACGCTGGAGCGCGACCTTCCAGAAGACATGCCTAGCGTGGTGGCCGATCCGCACCAGTTGGAGCAGGTGTTTCTGAACGTCATCAACAACGCGCTGGATGCGATGCTGGAGAGCAGCAGCAGCGGCGTTTTGAAAGTGCGTGCTTTCCGCAAGAACAGCTTCGTGTGCGTGGAGTTCGATGACAGTGGCCCGGGGATCAAAGATCCGGGCCGCATCTTCGACCCGTTTTATACCACCAAGACGGTGGGCAAGGGGACTGGGTTGGGGCTGAGCATCTGCTACGGCATCATCAAGGAACACGGCGGAGAAATCGTGGCGCGCAACCGGGACGAGGGCGGCGCGGCGATCGAAGTACGGCTGCCGGCGAGCGAGAAAGAAGCGGCGCCAGAGGTGACGACATCGTCGTTGCGGCGGGAGTCGTTGCTGTCGGGACGGGTGCTGCTGGTGGAAGACGAAGAGGCAGTGCTGGAATTCGAGCGCGACGTGCTGGTCGGGGCGGGGGCGGACGTTACGACGTCCCTGAGCATGGATGAGATCAAGGAACGGCTCAAGACGACGGTCTACGATGTGGTTGTGCTGAATGGCCGCATGCCGGGAGGACCGAGTGCGGCGGAAATGTATCGCTGGATGGCGGAGAACTGCGCGGGCATGGAGAAAAAACTGCTGCTGACGTTTTCCACCGTGACCGATCCGGAGACGCGCAGCTTCTTGCAGGAGCAGAACGTACCGTCGTTGGCCAAGCCGTTCGAGGTGGCAGACCTGATTTCGCAGGTGCTGCGGCTGCTGCAAAAGGAAGAGAAAGCGGCGGCAGCGACCTCGAGTGCGTAGCGTCTCAATCCCGGGCTGCTAAAGTTGTGTCTTCAAGCCCCGGGTCATTTCCGAAATCAATTTCTGGTTGCGGCGATACCAGCGCCAGTGCCCCTGTTTCTTGACTTCTACCAGGCCGGCTTTCTCCAGAATCCTCATGTGATGGGAAACGGTAGGCTGCGCGAGCTTTACGCGCTCTTCGATATCGCAGGCGCATAGGCCCGTATCTTTCCCGGGCGAATTTCCCCCTTTTTCCTTGAGCGCCTTCAGAATGCGTCGGCGGGCGGGATCGGCAATGGCGTGGAGGAACGGGCCGAGGTCGGGGGGAGTGGGAGACATGAGAGGAAGGTTAGCAGATTGCTGCGAGCTGGTGGACGTCTGTTGCACGGGAGAGTGGCTCGTGGCAACGTAGGAGCATGTAGGGGGAGTAGGGGCCCTTCGACTGCGTGACTGCTTCGCGTTGCGAAGCAGCTACTCCGCTTGATTGGATAACGACGTTGGCTCGTCGCAGCGAGTAGATTGGTTGCGATGAACAGACCAAGGCTCTCCGAGAAGGAGCCAACGTCAT
>JACQDD010000136.1 GCA_016201265.1 Terriglobales bacterium
GGGATTGTGCGTGGAAACGCCGAGCCAGCGATCAGGGCCAATGACGCGGCGGGCTGCCTCGGGAGATAGGTCGTCTTGACCGACATGCAAGCCGTCAAAGCCAGCCGCCAGGCAGAGATCAGCGCGGTCGTTCATGATGAGTTTGATCTCGGACCCAAGCAAGCGTTTCAAGGAATGGGCGTGTTCCAGCATCTGACGGGCGTTGCCGGATTTGTTGCGGTACTGGAGCAGGGTAACTCCGGCGGCAGTGAGTTGCTCCGCGGCGGCAAACATCGCGCCGGCGTCGGCAAACAACGAAGCATTCAAAATCGCATACAGCCGGGGGAGTTGCGCCGTCATCTCAGGTCACCTGAGAAATCGTCGTAGAGACGCGGCAAGCCGCGTCTCTACGGATGCCTTCCTGTGTTGCTTTCGCTCGCGGGTTCCAGCAGCGCATTATGCATATTCAAAATCCGCCACTTCCCCTCCTGGCGACGGCACATCGCAACGCCGTGTCCAGCGCGGTGTTCGGAGCCTTTGTCCATCGTGAAGTCATAGGAATACCAGAGCGCGTCGCCGAAGCCGCGGATGTCGTGCGGCGACATCTGGAAGTGCAGATCCTTGGCATCCTTGAAGTACTGCTCGTTCAGGTACCGCATGACCTGCTTGCGGCCGCGGAACTCTCCGTGTTGCGTGTAGAGCACGATCTCGGGATCGAAGCAGTCTTCCAGTTCGCTCGCCTTCGCCTGATTGAAGGCCACGTTGCAGTGCTGCATCGCCGTCTCCATTTCGTCGAAGCGCGCCTTTGAGTCCGAGGGGCGCGAGGTTGAGCACCGCTACTTTGCGTTGCAGGTCGATAGTCACGCCCATGCGGTCGAGGAGGTCCACACCCGGGATGCCGTCGATCGCGCCGTCGCAGGCTTTGCCGAGCGGACTGAGGTCAATCGCGGGCAACTTGAGATCGTGCAGCTTGTGACTGCCCAGCTGAAAATCGGGCAGCGAGACCTCGCGAGCGCTGGTGGCGGCCGAGCCCTGCCAGGAATCGATGCGAATATTCTTGGAGGTCCCCGCTGAAAATGCCTTGAGGTTCAGAATGGTGGTGGCGCCGGTGTCGAGCAGGAAGCGCATGTCCAGCCCGGCGACCTTGACCTGCACGACCGGCAGCACGTCGCAGCGCTCGATGGGAATTTCTTCGTTCGAGGCCGACTGCTCGGCGAAGGCCGAGTTCACTGCCCACAGCGCCGCTAGCGCGAGAAACAAAAGCGAGCCCGCAGGGGCTAAAGCCCAGTCTCTACGGGGCTTTTGCGGCACGGCTGAAGCCGTGCCCTTCCCGATAGCGATTCTTGAAAGTTCTATGGCCGCCTTTACTGCCGTCCTCACCCCGCCATCTCCAGTTTCTTCGCGAGAAATCTCTCGATGAATCCGGTATCGAACTTCCCCGCGCGAAATTCGGGATCGGCCAGAATACGGCGATGCAACGGAATCGTGGTATGGATTCCCTCGATGATGAACATTTCGAGAGCGCGTGTCATGCGCGAGATGGCCTCGCTACGGTCCTTGCCGCGAACCACCAGCTTGGCGATCAGGGAGTCGTAATAGGGCGGAATGGTGCCTTCAGCGTAGGCTGCGGTATCGATGCGCACGCCGGTTCCGCCCGGTGGGTTGAAGGTGGCGATCTTTCCTGCCGACGGCGTGAACTTCTCGGGATGCTCGGCATTGATGCGGCACTCGATGGCGTGCCCACGATGTACAACCGGCCCCTGTAGAACGTCCGCCATCTTCGCTCCGGCGGCGATCATGATCTGGCTCTTGACCAGGTCCACGTCAGTGACCATCTCGGTGACGGGATGCTCCACCTGGATGCGCGTGTTCATCTCGATGAAGTGGAGGCGGCCGTCCTGATCCATCAGGAATTCGACCGTGCCCGCGTTTCTGTAGCCGACCACGCTGAGCGTCTTGCTGAGAACGTCGCCAATCTGGCTGCGCATTTCGGGCGTGACCTGCACCGAGGGCGATTCTTCGAGCAGCTTCTGGTGGCGGCGCTGGATCGAGCACTCGCGCTCTCCCAGGCCCACGACGTTCCCGTGCTCGTCGGCCCGCACCTGGAATTCGATATGCCGGGGGTGCTCGACGTACTTCTCCATGTAGAGGTCGCCATTGCCGAAGGACGCCGCCGCTTCCGATTGCGCCTGGCGGTAGAGGCCGGACAATTCCTCTTCGTTGCGGACGATGCGCATGCCGCGTCCGCCGCCGCCGGCTGAGGCCTTGATGATGACCGGAAACCCCACCTGGCGCGCCCACTCCAAGGCCTCGCCATCGGAGGCCACGACGCCGTCGGAACCGGGCAGGATGGGCACGCCGTGCTGCTTCATGGCGGCACGGGCTTTCTCTTTTTCACCCATGAGCCGGATGACATCCGGCGTAGGCCCAATGAACTTGATGTGGCAGGTCTCACAGACCTCGGCGAAGTTGGCGTTTTCCGCGAGTAGGCCGTATCCGGGATGGATGGCGTCCACGTTGGCGATTTCCGCCGCGCTGATCACCGCTGGAATGTTGAGATAGCTTTGCGAAAGCTGCGGCGGTCCGATGCAGATCGCTTCATCGGCAAAGCGCACGTGCAGCGAGTTCCGGTCGGCCTCGCTGTAGATGGCGACCGCGCGAATACCCAATTCCTTACACGCGCAGATGATGCGCAGGGCAATCTCGCCGCGATTGGCTACTAGAATCTTGTTGAACATGGTGTGAGCGAAGCTCTCAGCTTGCAGTTCGCAGCTCGCAGGAAAAGCGCCCTACCGAGAGAATCAGGTTTTCCTGCGACCTGACAGCTGCAAGCCGCGAGCTTATTTCGCCGGCCGGATGGCAAATAGTTCCTGTCCGTATTCGATGGGCTGGCCATTGGTCACGAGCTTCTTGACAATCTCGCCGGCCACGTCGCATTCGATTTCGTTCATCAGCTTCATGGCCTCGACGATGCACAGGACCTGGCCAACCTCCACGCGATCGCCAATTTTGACGAAAGGCGGCGCTCCCGGCGAAGGCGCTTCGTAAAAGGTGCCCACAATCGGCGACCGTACGCCATGCAGGCCTTGCTCCGGCTCGGCCGCCGTGGCGGGCGGAGTCGCGGCCGGAACCGGTGCTGGCGATGCCGGGGCAGCTGCCGGATGAACGGCCATGTAGCGCGAGTCGGGCATCGGCGCCGCCACCGGCTCGGCGGCGCGCTTGATCTTTACCTTGACATCGCCGCGCTCCAGTTCGAATTCGGCGATGTCCTTTTCGATCAAAAACTCGATGAGTTCCTTCAGCTCTTTTTGATTCATCGTAGGTGGCGGGTTCCGCTCTCAAGATCCCGCTGGCGGCGCAGCGGGAACCGGCAGCCATCTCGCCGCCGGCCGATCCAACTAGATAACGATGAGTTCCTTCTCCGTGGGCGTCAGCACTTCGCAGCCTGCCGGGGTGACGACGACCACGTCCTCGATCCGTACACCCTGCTTCCCTGGAATATAAGCGCCGGGCTCAATTGTAATCACCATGCCCGGTTGCAGCTCCTGCGTCTGACCAGCGGCCAGCCGCGGCGCCTCGTGAATCTCCAATCCTAAACCATGCCCGGTGGAGTGGGTAAAGTACCGGGCTAAGTGATGCTTGCGCAACACCTTGCGCGCCGCCGTGTCCACGTCAGCAGCAGTGGCGCGGGGCCCTACAGAGGCAATCGCGGCTAGCTGCGCTTCGAGCACGGCTTCATATATCTGCCGCGCATCGCTCGAAGGACGCCCCACGTGCACAGTGCGCGTGCGATCCGAGCAATAACCTGCGAGTATAACACCGAAGTCGCAGACCACGAATCCGCGACGCGGGATGCGAGCGTCAGAGGCGCGGCCATGGACGACCGCCGAGCGTTTTCCGGCAGCGATGATCGTCGAAAACGACATGCCCTCGGCGCCGGCACGCCGCGCTTCGTATTCCATGGCGGCCGCGACCTCAACTTCTTTCACGCCGGGACGGATCTTCTTTCGCGCAATCCGGAACAGCGAAGCGCCAAGTCGGATGGCCTCGCCGATGCGGCGAATTTCTTCTTTGTCCTTGACCATACGCGCCCGCTCAATCAGGGGAGGCGCAGAAACAAGTTTCCACTTGCGTTTCAGGACCGCAGCCAGTTGCTCGCGCATGCCGACCGTGACCGACTGTGGCTCAAGCCCGAGCCTCGCGGAAGCGGCGCGGATCGGGGAGGCAGCCAGGAACTCTGCAGCCGCCAGTGCCGGTGCCTTGCGGGCAATCACGATTCGGGCGCCGACGACCTCAGCGCGCGCCTGCGTGACATAGCGGCCGTCCGTGAAGAAAGTCGCGCCGCGTTCGCCGATCAGCAGAGCACCCGCGCTGCCCGTAAAGCCGCAGAGATAGCGGATATTGGGGAGATGCGTAACCAGGAGCCAGTCCAGCTTGTGGTCGTCGAGCGCAGCCTGAAGACGACGCAGCCGGCCAGAGTGATCCATGGGAGGAGTGTAGCAAGAACCAGTTCTCAGTTCTCAGTGCGATTGACGGCCGATCCTACTGAGAACTGAGAACTGAGAACTAAAACAAAACCGCCGGTTGCCTCGACAGTTTTTTCGAGGGAAGCCGGCGGCCGTGGCTGGTGCAACTTCGGGTTATGTCTGAATAATGCGCGGCGTGATGAAGAAGATCAGCTCCTGGTTGGAAGTTGACACCGAGCGCCGTTTGAACAGGTTGCCGAGGTACGGAATGTCCCCGAGTAGCGGCACCTGAGAGATATTCAGAGAGTTTAGGGTCTGGATCACGCCACCGATCACGACCGTACCGCCGTCGGTGACCAGGACCTGCGTGGTCGCTTGTTGAGTGATCAAGGTCGGGTTTCCCTGAATGGTGTGGCCAAAGTCGGGCGTAGTGTTTTCCACGTCCACGTTCAGGAAGATGGTTCCTTCCGACGTGATCTGCGGAGTCACCGTGAGGCGCAGGAACGCGTCCACGTAGGTGACCGTGGGTGGACCACCCAACTGGGCCTGGGTGACGATGGGCACGCGCACACCCTGTTTCACGATGGCCTGGATGTTGTTCTGCGTGACCACACGCGGACGGGAAAGAATCTTGAGCAACCCGCGCGATTCAGCCATGCTCAACAGGAAGTCGATGCGCATGTTGTTGGTGGCGTTCACGAACTGGAAGCCGCTGGTCGGCTGGGTCAAGCCCAGGTTGGAGAACAGCGGGATCTGCGACCCGGTGGTACCGGTGCCGCTGAGGATGTACAGCGGATTCGGTACGAAGCCGTTGCCGACGGTCGTGGGCGTAGTTCCGACGCCTTGCACGCCGCCGATCGCGGTGGGACCGTTGCCCCAGCCGAAGCCAAGCTGCGTGCCAATGTCACGGGCGAAGCTGCGGGTGGCGGCCACCACGCGAGCTTCAATTTCCACTTCCTGCGTCTTGCGATCCATCTGCTGGATCAGCCGGTCCACCTGCGGCAGAACCGCAGGAATGTCGGAGATGATCAGCGCGTTGGTGCGGTCATCGGAGACGATGTCGCCACGCTGGCTGAGGAACTTCTTGAGCGTGGGCACCACATCCTTCGAATGGGCGTAGCTGAGGAAACGGGTGATCGTAACTTTGTCGACGGCGAGCGCTTCGGCTTCAATCTGGGCGCGCCGGTTCTCGGCTTCTTTCTTCAGCGTATCCACAGTAGCGATGCGGAGTACGTTACCTTCCAGTTGGCGGGACAGTTCGTTGTTCTTGAGCACGATGTCCAGCGCCTGGTCCCACGGCACGTCATCGAGCACGATGGTCAGGTTGCCGTGCACGTTGGGATCCAGAACCACGTTCAGTCCGCTGATCTCGTGGACGAGGCGGAAGAAGTCCTTCAGGTCGACATCCTTGAGGTTGACCGAGATCGGCTCGCCGGTGTACTTGGGACCGCTGGACGCCGACGACTGCGACATCTGGGCCTTCTGCTCGGCGGCCAGGTTCACGGCGGGCTGGATGTTCTGCCCGCTGGAGGAATCCTGGCGCATGGTCGAATGAGCGTTCACCGCGACCAGCTCGGCGGCAGTCTTGTCGGCAAAGCGCGCAGCGGCGTCCTGAGCCTTCGCGGCCGGCTCGACACCGGGAGCGGCTTTGTCGTCCTTGGCCGTGTACTTGGGTTCGACGAATGCAAAGTCAACCGGCTTGGCAGAGGTCTCTGCCAAGGCGGTCACCGTCGCCGCAGCCGGCACCAGTTTCGGCGCAGGGCTGGCGGCCACGGGCTTGGTGGCAGGCGCGGGCTGGCTGTGGGCGAGCGCCGCATCCTGGATCTTCAGCGTGAAATGGCCATCCTTGCCCACGAGCAGCTCGGGCTGGCGAGCGGCGTCAAGGTCCACCACCACGCGCGTGGTAGGCGGAACCTGGCCGTTCATGCCGATGCGCACCGCTTTCACGCCGTCACTGCCGACGCTGATCTGGTGCTGTCCCGTGGCCATCACGGTGTTGGGAAGGTCCACGACGATGCGCGCGGGGGAGTCGAGCGTCGTCACCTTGGGCGCAACCACACCCTTGGCGGTGAACTCGACACGCAAGCCGTCCGGGCTGTGCGCCACCTCGAGCCGCTGCAAAGCGGCGGCCGCAGCCACCCCCTTGCCCGGCATGTCAGCCGCGGCCGCGATCAGCACCAACGCCAGCAGCGGAAGAATGAGACCCAGCAATTGCTTTCGCATTTCGTATCTCCCCATCGGAGGCCGTTTCGCCCCCTTTATTTCTTCGAACTCAGCTTCGACCCCTGGCCTACACCGCCGGAGTCGTGATCTTTTTCACTACTTCCCGCGTAAACGTCTTGCCTAACCGGTCCTGCAGCGTTTCCTTGAAGACGATGGAATCGCCGGTGATCTTGACCACGTAGCCGTCGAACACCGGATCGTTCTCCCGCAGGAAGTACGCCTTATTCAAACTGTTGGTCACCACCGCAATGAAACCGGCATCGGAATGAACCACGCCTTTCAGGTTGATGGCGCCGATCTCCAGGCACTTCTTGCCCGTGCTGCATCCCGAACCGCCGGCATGATTCACCACCGGGCTGATGAAGGGATCGCGCTTGCCGGACATGCTCCACTTCTTGTCCTGCTTGTCTTTTTCGGAGTCGCTGTCGTCGGCCTTGGCCGCTTCGCTTTCGCCCGCGCTGGCCGCGTCGCTGTTGCTGCTGGCCGCAGCCGCCGGGCTGCTCTTGGGAGCCGTCTCGGCTTTCTTCTGTGCCGCCTCCGGTTTCCCTTCCTTCTTGGCAGCGTCCTGCTTGACCGCGACTTTGGGCGCCGCGCTCGCGCTGGCCTTAACCGGAACCACACTGGCCTTGGCCGGAGCCGAAGCAGCGGCCACCTTCACTTTGGCCGGAGCCACGCTGGCCTTGGCCGGAGCCGAACTGGTCTTGACCACGGCCGGGCTCGACTTCACCGCCGTTGCCGCCGGCTTGGCTGGGGCATGCGAGTCCTTCGCCGCCGGCTGGTTGATGCCCAGGGCTTCGTTGGAGGCCGCAGTGGCGTTCTTCTGCACCGTGTTCATCATGGTGCGCGTGTTCTGGATAATCTCGGGACTCTGCGCCCAGGCCAGGCCTGCAGCCAGTGTGCAAACGAGAATGCCGTGCTTCATCGTGTCCCCCTATCGCTTGGCCGGCTGTCCCGGCTTGCCCGCCCCTGGGGACGGGTCCATGTCATGGCTGAAATACGTGGTCGTGACGCACGTGGCGACGACACTTTCGTTGGGCGCGTACTGGTAGGTGTGCCTCGCCTTGGCGTCGGACGGCTTGCGCGTCGAGGCCACCAGCAGGTTGTTGACGTTGACGATGCGCTCCAGCTTGCCCAGCCGGTCGAAGAACCCGAGCATCGAGTAGTACGGACCGTCGAGCTCGACTTCGAACGGCACTTCGGTATAAAAATCGCGCGCGCTGACCGGACGCGAGGTGTAGCGGCGGATCTCAACGCCGGCCCTGCGCGCCTCACCGCTCACCATGCGCATGAAGTTGTCCACTTCCTTCTCATCGGGAACAATCTTCCGCTCGATAGCGAGCTGCTGCTTCAGGTTGGCGACCTGGCGCTCGATGTCGGCCAGCTTCGGCCGGTAAGCTTCCAGCTCCGCGTTCTCGCGCATCTTGGCCTGCAGCTTCACCTGGGCCGCCGCGTTCTCGTCGCCCTGCGACTTGAAGACGGTGTAGTACAACGCTACGCTGCCGACGATTCCCGCCAGCACCAGCGCCCCCAAGAGCTTGACACCTGACAATTCACCGAAGTTCATAGCGTCCGCCTTTACGACTTCGCCTTCTCACAGGTCAGTGTGAACTGAAACGCCTGCATATCCTTGATCTGCTCGTCCTGAATGCTTTCCTTGATCTCGATGTTGCGGAAGTAACCGGTCTTCTGCAGGTTGGAGATCAGGTTGGCCACGGCCTCGTTGCTCAGCGCCATGCCGTCAATGGCGACGCTGGCGCCCTGGTCCTGCAGGCTGTTGAGCCACACCGCTTCGGTGCCGTTGATGGTCTCGCCGATCATGGCCAGCAGGTTGACCGGGCCGCTCTGGTTGGAGCGCAGCTGGTCGATCACATCCACACGCCGCTTGTAAGCGTCGGCTTGTCTCTGGCGCTCCAGGTAACGCGCTTTGATGTCGGCCAGCTCGCGGTTTTTCTGTTCCGCCAGCCGCGTTTGCGCCGCAATGGCCTTCTTTTCGTGGTCCAGCCGGTACCAGTAGCCGGCGTTGATCACGCCGAAGATCACCAGCGCGGCCGCCACTTTCATCAGCGGCGAGCCGCCGCCGCCCATGTCCATGGACGGCATACTGACGGCGGAGCTTTTCTTGCCGCTTTTCGGTTTCGGAGAGCCCAGCAGGTTGATTCGGATCATAGCTTTTCAAAACTCCTCAGGGCCAAACCCACAGCCACTGCCAACTGGCCGGCATTCTGTTCCACCAGTTCCGCCGCCGGACCATCCATCGGGGCCAGCACTTTCTGGAACGGGTTGAACAACTCCACCGGCATGGAGAACTCCTGGCGCAGAGCTTCCACCAGACCCGGAACCTTGGCCGAACCGCCGGCCAGGTAAATCTTCTCGATGTGCTCGCCCGCCGCGCTGGCGCGGAAGAAGTCGAACGTTTTCTGAATCTCGAGCACGATGATTTCGGTGACCTGTTGCAGGATCGGTGTTTTCGCGTCGTCGTGCACGGTCCCGACCTTGCGCCCCAGTTTGAGCGACTCCGCGTCATCAAAGCTCAGATCGAGTTCCTTCTGCAACGAGTCGGTGTACTGATGTCCGCCCACCGAGACGTCGCGCGGGAACAGCGGGGTCGTGCCCTTCACGATGTTGATGTTCATCACGCTCGCCCCCAGGTTGAGCAGGGCGACCACTTGTGTGGGTGCGGGCTCGTAGTTGTACTCGTAGCAGTTCTGCAGGGCCAGCGCATCGATGTCCACGATAGCGGGAGTTTTGCCCGCCATCGAGAGTACGTTGGTGTAGTTCAGAATCTTGTCCTTCTTGACGGCGACCAGCAACACATCCATCTGCGGGTTGCTGGCGTCGTCGGAAAGGATCTGGTAGTCGAGGTTCACGTCGGCGAGATCAAAGGGAATGTGCTGAGCGGCTTCCTTCTGGATGGTCTCCGCCAGTTCCTGATCGCTCATCGAGGGCAGCGAGATCTTCTTTACGATCACAGAGTGGCCGCTCACCGCCGTGGCCACGAACTTCGCCTTGATCTCGGTATCGGCGAACAGCTTCGCAATCGCGCTCGAAACCGTGCCCGAATCCACGATCATGGAGTCCACCACGATATCGGGTGCGATCGGTTCCAGGCCGAGGTGCGCCACTTCGATCCCCAGGCGCGTCTTCTTGAGCTCCACCGCCTTGATGCTCGAAGAGCCCACATCCAGACCAACAATCGTCTTCGATCCGAATCCAAACATGTGCCCGCCTTTTTGTAGCGCCGGCGCCTCGCCGGCAAGTCTCTTACTGCTGCCCGGCCGCCTTCACGGCTGCCTTAGGTTTTTTTTTGCCCCGCGGTTCCAGCTCCATGGACTTTTCTTCCATCCACTGGTCGAGCTTCGATTTCTTGAAGCGCCAGCGATTGCCCAGCTTGAACGCGGGAATCTTCTGCTCATTCCCGTACTTGTAGAGCGTGTCCGGACTCACTCCCAGGTACTGCGAAGCCTGGCGAATGTTCATCACTTCTCGCGAGTCGGCCATATCGTTTTGCCCTTTCCACAGAATCGGTCTCAGCACAGCCTGCATTCCCGGCAACGCTGAGGAAATTGGGAGAACCAGTTCCTCGATCTAATTGCGTTCGAGTGAATTTTGGTGTGCTGAGCATATCTCAACCGGTACCACGGGCCTGTCAACGTAAATCTCCGGGTTTTACCGGGTTTTATGGGTGTTTTCTGGAATAGCCGCAAACTCGGGTTGCAGATTGTCTCTAGGGATTGAGCCATTGTCCCCATGGGCCACTATTAGTAGTAGTGTTTACGTGAATGATGCTCCAGTCACTAAGGGTGGGGTAACCAAGGTACTAGAGACGGTACGGAAGTACTTGAACCGGCGCGCAAGCCCTTGAGAACGTGCGCTCGGAACGTGCGCCGCGTCCTGGCCGGAATGGTCGTTTTCTCCGCTTTCCCCTGGTTTGCGGATTTGGGAACGGAGCGCCCATAATGGTGGCAGAGTTCACAACGATGCGACTTCACTCTTATTCCACTGTCTTGGTTGTTTTGACGCTGTTGACCGGCCTGACTCTCAGTGTTCCCGCTCAAGCCGCCGACAGCACCAACATGAAAACACTCACCGTTGAGGAGTTGGTGCAAACCCTCAATGCAAACGGCGCGAAGCCTCTTTTGTTCCATGTCGGCTCACACATGCTGTATGTGCAAGCGCATATTCCCGGGTCGGAATACCTGGGTGCGAGTTCGACTTCCCAGGGAATCCAAAACCTGGCCAAGCGCGTAAGCGACCTGCCGAAGAAAACGGCCATCGTGCTCTACTGCGGTTGCTGTCCCTGGAGCCACTGCCCCAACGTGAATCCTGCCTATGACACGCTGCGGCAAATGGGATTCACCAACGTGAAAGTTCTCTACCTTGCCAATAACTTCGGCACCGATTGGGTAGACAAGGGATACCCCGTGGCTAAGGGCGACTAGCAGACTGGTGAAAAGAACAATCTTCATCCTGGTGGTGGCAGCTCTGCTCGTCGCCTGGCTGGTCCTGCGACGCCCGCCGGCTGCCCATCGTGGAGGCGTCGGCGAACTGCTCCGTCCCGCGCCCGATTTCTCGCTCACCGATCTCTCGGGCGCCAAGCTGATTCTGTCGGGCTATCGCGGCAAGGTCGTTCTACTGGACTTCTGGGCGACATGGTGTGATCCGTGCAAAACCGAAATCCCGCATTTCATCGAAATGCAGAACCGTTACGGCCGGCAGGGATTCCAGGTCATCGGCATTTCGATGGACGACGACGAGAAGCTGGTCCGGGAGTTTCAACAGCAGTTCAAGATGAACTACCCCGTGGCAATGGGAAATGCGGACCTGGCCGGCCAGTACGGGGGCATTCTTGGCTTGCCGATCACCTTCGTGCTCGATCGCCAGGGACGGATCACGGCCCGGCATATCGGAGCAACAGATGCATCGGTCTTCGAGGCGGAAATCCGGAAACTGCTCGAGACGCCATCCCCGGATTGAGTGGAACGCCGGGTTGCCCTCGCCCGAGCGGCCGTCCGAGATGTTCATCTGCTTTTCTTCCTGCCTCTTTCTCGCCCGGCCTCATCACCCGCTCCGCGTGAGCCGCGTCACATCTGGCGAGGACATCGTTCCTGTAGCCTGACTGGTTGGGCATCGTCCCGCAGCATCGCAAGGAGCACTCATGAAACTGCTGGTCATCGGTTCGGGAATGATGGGCTCGGCCGCCGCCTACGATATGGCGCGCCAAAGCCATGTGGACGCGGTCACGCTGGCCGACAGCGATGGGCCGCGCGCCAAGGAAGTCGCGGCGCGCGTCAACCGGATTACCGCTACCAAGAAAGTCCGCGCCGTATCGCTGGACGCCTCCAAAGAGAAAGAAGCGGCGCGGCTCATGAAAGGCCACGACGGCGCGCTCTCGGCAGTTCCCTACTTCTTGAACTTGGGACTGGCAAAGGCTGCGATTGCTGCCGGATGTCACTTTGCCGATCTCGGCGGCAACAACACCGTCGTCCGGCAGGAACTGGCACTGGCGAAAACGGCGGAGAAAAAAGGCGTGGGGCTGGCCCCCGATTGCGGGCTCTCGCCCGGGATGGCTTCGATTCTGGGCGGCGAACTGGTCCGCCGGCTGGATGGGCGCGCCGACGCGCTCAGGCTTTATGTCGGCGGCCTGCCGGAAAAACCGATGCCGCCGTTTCACTACCAGCTCGTCTTCTCGGTCGAAGGGCTGATCAACGAGTATGTGGAGCCGGCGCGCATCTTGCGCAAGGGGAAGCTCGTCACCATCGAACCGCTCACCGAGCCGGAAGATTTCCACATGGACGGCTTCGCTCCCCTGGTCGCGTTTCACACCTCGGGCGGAACTTCAACCCTGCCTGAAAGCTTCGAGGGACGCGTCGGAGAGTGCTTTGAAAAGACTCTCCGCTATCCCGGACACTACGACCTGCTATGTGAATTGAAAGAGCTGGGCCTGTTTTCGAGCGAGAAGATGAAAGTCGGCAACGCCCTGGTCTCCCCGCGCGCGGTCATGTCGAAGATCTTCGAGGGCAAGTTCGCGGGCAAAGGGCCGGATGTCTGCATTATGCGGCTGGAAGCCCACGAATCGGTCAAAGCGCCCGGCGTGCGCGGCCTGCTCGGTGGAAAGCTCAAAGGGCGCGTGGCCACGTTTACCATGGTGGACCACTACGATCCCAAGAGCGACATGAGCGCCATGATGCGGACAACCGCATTTCCAGCCTCGATCGTGCTGCAGATGATGTGCTCGGGCGCCGTCGAAAAGCGCGGCGCCGTGCTGCAGGAGCGGGACGTGCCAGCAGAGATGTTCTTGGGCGAGATCGAACGCCGGGGGATCAGGATTGAGTACAAAGTGGAGTAGCGAGTAAAGGGCGAGGTTTGCAGGTTCAGACTCGCTACTGACTCTCCCCCACCACCGTAATCTTCGACTCGCTCCGGAATTTCTTGTAGTCGCGAAAAGTCTGCTCGACATCCACATCGTAGTTTTTCAGGAGAGCAAGCCGGAGGTCGATGTGAACGGCCACGTGTTTCGGAAGCCAGACTTCCTCGTTCACACGAGTCGTCTCGACAACAATGCGCGTGCCCTTGTGGATGCGGGCCAGGAAAAGGCCGAACGAGATGGTGTCGGTAGTCGTGACATCGAACTTGACCCATTGCGCCTCGGCCTTGTCGATCCAGATGCGGCCTCGCAGCTTGGGTAGCACTTTGGCTTCGCGGCGCTTGGGTTCGTAGCCAGGGCGCGGGTTGGCGTCCAAAGCCCAGGTCTCGCGCCCGTCGAGAAGTTCGGAACCAGCCAGCCGGAAGTTGTAGGCGTCGGCGATCTCCAGCACAAACTTGCGGCCTTCTTCGCGGTCTTTTTCTTCTTTCTCGAGGCGCTTGCGGCGGTCGGAGTCGGATTCGTTCTTGCGCTTGTCGGTAATCTTCTGGATCCGCTCTTCCTCTTTCTTGGTCTCATCCGCTGAGAGCAGCTTGTCATCCTTGGCGATCTTCCGCTGGACTTGTTCTCCGTAGACCACGAGAACTTCAGAAGTCCGAGATTCGATCTTCTTGACTTTGCCGTGGCCGTCGAGCTTGCGCTCTTCCTCGCGCTGGATATAGGTGTAGTCGCGCAGGCGCTTCTCGTTTTCAAGGTCCTTCTCCGCGACTCGGCGCAACAACTCGCGGATCTGCTCCTGCGGGACGGTTCCAGAAACATCGGGCCTCAGCTCGATCGGGGGCGGCGAAGGCGGTGCGGGTTGCTCGGCCGGCGGAACTGGCGGCTCCGGCGCAGTCGGGACGGGCTCCTGGCCAAAGGCGCAGCTGCCGAGAAGCACCAGCGTAAAGATGAGAGAAAGACTAAAGCGCATGCGGTATATACGACCTGAAGTGGGCTAAGGTTCAGTTTGGCAGGGCGCCGCGTTCGGGGCAAGGACGTTCGCGGCGTCAAACAACCGCCCAGGACATACCGGCAGCTCGCGGGCGGGGCGCCCGCGCCACACCCAGCTATTTCTCGGCCCGGTCGAGACACCCCGCTCGAAATGATCGACCATCAAGCCGGTGCAGACGCTTCGCCTGCGCCTGCGAGATTAGCGGAGTATGAGAGATGGTCAGCAGGTACTCGGCCACAAACCATACCGGCTTCTCGGTCGCCATCCAGTTGAGGTGGTCGAAGCGGCGCATGTGGACGGGGCGGGAAAAGGTCCGCAGGGTCCGCTCTCCTCGCAAATTGAAGTACACCTCAAAATAACTGAGAGCCAGTTCGCGCAGCGACCGATAGACCGGCTCACGATAGCGGCAACCCGTGTAGTTGGATTTGGCCACCGCGCCCCAGTAGCCATCTACGCGGTAAACCGCGACCACGTGGTCGGTATCGTGCTCGGCTTCCAGGTCAATAATCAGCGGCGGATATCCGTTGACGCGTAGCGCAGCCGCCGCAAACAGCGCGCCTTCATAGCAGTGCGACGTGTTTTCCCGCAGAACCCGGCGCGGGGACCAGGCCGTGTCCCGCAGGTGATACGGCATGTCATTGAGCAGGCGCTGAATGCCGTGGGGGTCTTTCAGACTGCGCAGATTGCGTAGTTCGGCGGGCGCAAAACCCCAAATCGAGTATGACGACAAGCAAAGCGTGGCTGAGAATGCAGCGATGGACGTGGATATTGCCTGTCGCGGTCATGGCATGCCTCGCGGCGGGGCAGGAGAGTCAAACAGAGCCGGTCCACAAAGTGGGTGAAGGTATTACCCCTCCCCGAATCATTTTTGCGCCAGATCCGAGCTATACACTGGAGGCGTGGCAGAAGGGTATTACGGGAAAGGTCTCTCTGAAGCTCGAAGTGCTTCCAGACGGAAGGACCAACAACATACGCGTCGTGAAACCTCTCGATCCGTCGCTCGACCAGTCTGCCGTCGAGGCGGTTGCACATTGGAGATTTCAGCCAGCCACCAAGAACGGAGCACCGATATCGATAGAGATCAGTGTAGTCGTTGGCTTCTTGGGTCCGACGTCAGCTTCTCCCAGACCGGGGGTTTATACCGGACTTCCTTGCGCTGCGAAGATCGATTCTCGTGATATCAAAACCTTGCTCAAGAAGGCTTCCAAAGGTGATCCCAAAGCCCAGATCACCATCGGGTGCGCATACCAATACGGCCTAGCTGAGATGCCACCGGACCGGGCGCAGGCTATCAGTTGGTATCGCAAAGCCGCCGAGATTGGGCTGGTTCCGGCACAACACTTCTTGGGTGAGGCGTATCTCCTCAACTTTGATTACGTGCGTGCATACACATGGCTGACAATCGCAAATTCTGGCGGCTACAAGGACCCTAATGACAAGCTGAAAATCGTCACTACGCTTCTCAACGCAGACCAGATAAGCGATGCAGAAGCACAAGTGGCTGAGTGGAAACGGCAGCATGGAACAAAATAGAACAATCGCCTGAGCCGAGTGTACCCACCAGCAATTCGCCAAGGACAACAGTGATTGTTGTAAACAGGCTTTCACCACTTATCCGGGACAGTCGCTAGTGGAGACAGTTCCAAATGCTCCGCAGCAGCTATCGGAACAACTCTCCCAATTCAACAGGGCTTTCAATCACTACGTCCGGAGGAGCCCCCTCCAACGTGTGGGGAGCGAATCCATACGTCACGCCGCAGGTCAACAAGCCCGCATTGCGGCCGGTTAAAACGTCAATCGACGAATCGCCGATCATCAGCGCCTCCGAAGCGGCAACGCCGGTCTCTTCGAGAATGGTCTGAACGCCCAAGGGATCGGGTTTCTTCGTCGTAAAGCTGTTGCCGCCATAAATGCGAACGAAGAAGTCGGCCAGCCCTAGCGCCTGCACAATGTCGCGCGAAGGATTCACCGGCTTGTTGGATAAGATTGCCATCAGCCGCTGCATGCCATTCGCGGGGCTAGCGAGCCGCATCAGTGCCTCCGGAATCCCTGCATAGACCACGGTGTGGTCGAGCTTGTGGATCCGGTAGTAACCGAGAAAATACTCCAAAGCCGCCCGGAAGAACGGCTCGTCAATCGGATCGCCAAGCGACCGGCGCACCAGCGTAGGAGCCCCGTCGCCAACGTAGGTAGCGATGAGTTCACCCGGCAGTTCGGCCCGCTCGAAGCGCCGCAGCATGGCATTGATGGAATGGATCAGGTCGAGCCGGGAGTCAATCAGCGTGCCGTCCAAGTCAAAGACCAGCAGACGGATGGGCCGGGGATCAAACGGACAAAGGAAACGGATCATGGACTGTTCAGAATAAATGATGAGGCAGGGGGCAGGGGGCAGGTCGCAGCTCTCAGCTCTCAGCTCCCAGCTCCCAGCTCCCAGCTCTCAAGAAATGCGACTTCGGTCCGTTCCACTGGGTTGCCTCGCACATTGCTTTTGCGGGTAGGCAGACGGCGCCCTCGCCGTCTCACCCTCGAAGTAAGGATATCCAACAGGGTGCTGGCTACTGGGTACTGGGTCTTCCTGCCACCCGCGCCCTGCCCCCTGCGACCTTCTTCCTTCACCAATTACCCCGCCCCGTTTACAATAAAACCCGGCCCAGCTGCGTGGGGTGGATGGGACAGGAATGGCCACTACAAAAGTCGATCCCAAGCTGAACGACAGCGAACTTAAGAAGAAAACCAAGTCCTACCAGGGCCTTACCGGTCAGCAGCTCATTGACGGGTATCGCATCATGTACACCTCGCGGCGCGTGGACGACCGCGAGATCCTGCTCAAACGGCAGCAGAAGGTCTTCTTCCAGATCTCGGGCGCGGGCCACGAAGCGGTGGGCGTGGCCGCCAGCTACGCGCTCAAGACCGGCTACGACTGGTTCTTCCCCTACTATCGCGACCGCGCGCTCTGCCTGGCGCTGGGCGCAACTCCCTACGAGATGCTGCTGGGAGCCGTGGGCGCGGCCGACGACCCCAGTTCCGGCGGACGCCAGATGCCCTCGCACTGGGCCTACAAGCGGCTCAACATCGTCACCCAGTCTTCCGCGACGGGAACGCAGATTCTGCACGCCGTAGGGTGCGCCGAAGCTGGACGCTATTTCGCCACGCACCCCAACGCCGCCCGCAAAGCCGATGGCGATTACCGCCAATTCAAGGATGTCCAGTTCCAGGGCGACGAGATCACCTACGTCTCGCTGGGCGACGGCACCACCAGCGAGGGTGAGTTCTGGGAAGCGCTGAACACCGCCTCGAACCGGCGGCTGCCGGTGCTGTTCTGCGTGGAAGACAACGGGTACGCGATTTCGGTGCCGGTCGAGGTGCAGACCTCCGGCGGCAACATTTCGCGGTTAGTTTCCGCTTTCCCCAATTTTCATTTTGAAGAAATGGACGGCACCGATCCGGTGGTCGCCTATGCCGCGTTCAAACGGGCCGTGGAGCACTGCCGCGCTGGCCAAGGTCCGGCCTTCGTGCACGCGCACGTCATCCGTCCCTATTCGCATTCGCTGTCGGATGACGAGCGGCTCTACCGTCCCGACACCGAGCGCCAACGCGATGCCGCCCGCGACCCGATTTCCTGTATGCAGATGTTCCTGCTGCGGGAAGGGATCCTCGACGAAAAAGGCATCAACAAGATCGAGAAAGAAATAGACGAAGAAGTTCAGTCAGCCGCCGACCGGGCGCTCGAAGCGGCGTTGCCGCAACCGGAGACGATCTACAACTACGTGCACTCGCCCGACCTCGATCCCACTTCGGCGGCGTTTGATACGCATCCGGCCTTTGCGGCGCCCGAGGCCGGGGGAGACGGCAAGCGTCCGGCCGCTTCTCAGCCGAAGACCATGGCCGACCTGATCAATGCCACGCTGCGTGACGAAATGCGGCGCGACGAGCGCATCGTGATCTTCGGCGAAGACGTGGCCGACGCCAGCCGCGAAGAGTACGTCAAGCAGAAGTTGGTCAAAGGCAAGGGCGGCGTCTTCAAGCTGACCTCCGGATTGCAGATGGAGTTTGGCTCCGACCGCGTGTTCAATTCCCCGCTCGCCGAGGCCAACATCATCGGGCGCGCCACCGGCATGGCCACGCGCGGGTTGAAGCCGGTGGTCGAGATCCAGTTTTTCGATTACATCTGGCCGGCGATGATGCAGCTTCGCGATGAATTGCCGATCATCCGCTGGCGGTCGAATAACGCGTTCTCGGCGCCGGCGGTGGTGCGCGTGGCGATTGGCGGCTATCTCACGGGAGGCGCGATTTACCACTCCCAGTGCGGCGAAAGCATCTTCACGCACACCCCGGGGCTGCGGGTGGTGTTCCCGTCGAATGCGCTGGATGCGGCGGGCTTGCTGCGCACCTCGATCCGGTGCGATGATCCGGTGCTCTTCCTCGAACACAAGCGCCTCTACCGCGAGACTTTCGGGCGCGCGCCCTATCCGGGCCCGGACTTTATGGTCCCGTTCGGGAAAGCGAAGATCGTGCAGCCGGGAACGGACTTGACCGTCATTACCTACGGCGCGGTGGTTCCGCGCGCCTTACAGGCCGCCCAGAAACTGGAGCGCGAGCACCATATCAGCGTCGAACTGCTTGACCTGCGCTGCCTGAACCCCTTCGATTGGGAGGCGATTGCGGCCTCGGTGAAAAAGACCAATCGCGCGCTGATTGCCTACGAAGATTCCCTGAGTTGGGGATACGGGGCTGAGATTGCCGCCCGCATCGCGGACCAGTTGTTCCATCACCTGGATGCCCCCGTGAAGCGGATCGCGGCCACCGACACGTTTGTGGCGTATCAGCCGATTCTGGAGAACGCCATCCTGCCGCAGGCGAGCGACCTCTTCCGGGCGATGAAAGAGCTGGCGGAGTTCTGAAATCAGCACTTAGCGTTCAGCATCGAACTCCGCGCTCAATTTAGCTGCTGCCTGAAGTTTTTGTACTAGATCTGTGATTTGCTCCTTTTTCCGCTTGCTTTCATTCTCATAATTCTGGGCCACCTCTTCACTATGCCTCGCCTTGTCATGATGTATCTTGTCGAGTCGCTGGCCCGCTTCATTAAATTCTTTGCAGGCACTCACCCATGCCTCAGAATCACCTGCGACAATCGGCGAGTCGCTGCAATCCTTCTTTTCCTCTGGCGACATGGAGCTTAACTTTCGTGACTCGCGATGGTACCCCTCCGCTTGGTAATCATCCTGCGCAGCAGAACGCGCCAAATTCACTACTTCGTCAAGCATAGCAACCACTTCCGTGTCATGCTTAGTACGTGAGGCAAGTTTGGCAGAGCGCAGAAACTCAGTCGCGTCAGCATCCGACACGTGGGGGCCAAGCGCAGCCGCGACCGCTGCTCGTACCGCAGGGGAGATTTGCTGCTGCTCTTGCTGCTGCGCCTGTCGCTCGTGGCACGCACTCAAGCCTCCGACCAATACCAAAAAGAATAATGCTGCCAACAACCATTTCACTTTAGCTCATCCTGTTCACTCGATTCGCACCGGGTGCGTGGGCGTTTTACTTCGGCTCAAACCGAGCGATAAGTTTCTGTAGTGCATTAGACCCGAATAGCCCATCGTTCACCTTGGGCCTCACTTTGTTCTGATGCGGAAGCTCGAAGTATCTCTTTCGGAAAGCATCGAGCAGCGCTGATTCGAGTCGCTTCCACGTTGGAACTTTCTTGCGCTTGGCGCATGTCGCAACATGAACTTCGATTGTTTTGACCCCATGCAGCTTGTAGAACACCTCACTCGCCTTATTCACCGCTGAGGCGGCGGGCCTACCCGCCCCTTTCTTAGTCGTGCCTATGTAAAGGATTTTTGACCGACCGTTCTTGTACGGAAGATATTTGTTGGCCGCCAGAATGTAAACCATCCTGTCTGTCCACTGGTGGCTTCGCGTCAATGTCAGCAGCGACTGCTTGGGACATCGAACCTTTAGCTTGTGCATTTTGGGGCTCACTTTGCCGGCGATGCTTTTACGGCGGAAAGTGTACACCAGCCCGGCTCCTCCGTGACTTACAAACCGAAATCGCACCTCGGCAGAGCCGTTTTCACATCACGGAAAAGGAATGATCTCGAAGATCTTGGCGTTGTCGAGCGCAACCGCCCCCGGCTGCTTGGAGCGCACCAGGGGCAGCGACACGCGTCCGCGCCGCCTCGATGGAAACTTGATTTCGACGGCGTGACGGACCGGACCATTCGTCGCACACTTTCTGCCGGGGGCTCTTCGCGATCCTTCCGCTAATGCGTTGTCAGCCATTTTTCGTTTTCCGCGCACCGCCTGCCCTCCCGCCAAACGTCGCTCCCCACGGCCCACCGCCGAAGCACATCAGCGCGAACGCAATCGCCGCCAGCGCCAGCGGAAATTCGTAGCCTCCCTGGCCGGTCAGGCCATTCTTGAAGTGCACTTTCCAGATCGCGACCGCCATCTCGATCATGAAGGCGAGCGAGAAAAAGCGGGTGAACAGGCCGAGCAGGATGCCGATTCCGCCGAAGAATTCCGTCCCGGTCGAGAGGTATGCCATCCAGGCGGGAATTCCCAGCGAGCCGACGAACTCATAGTGGCTGTGGAATCCGCCGAAAACTTTGTGATAGCCGTGCGCGATCATGATCGCCCCCAGCACCAGCCGCATCACCAGGAGCGCGAAAGGCTGCAAACGATTGGGAAAACCCAAGGGACCCTCCACAGTGGGAAATGAATAAGGTAGCAGAAGGGCAGGTGGCAGGTGGCAGGTCTCAAGTCTCAGGAATTGGACGCTCAACGGCAGGCCTGAAACCTAACACCTGCCTCCTGCCCCCTACCAGCTCGAATACGTACTGCCGTCACTGGCAGTTTGGTTGGCGCCGCTGTGGACATCGATGATCCCGGGCGCGGTCTGATCCGGAGAAAGGATGGAGTCTTCCTGGTCGACCTGCCAGGTATCGTTGCGGCCGGTCATGGGATCCTTCGGGATGAACTTGAGATAGTGAGCCCCAACCAGGTCGTCGAGCGACTGCGGCGCCTTCTGCTTGTCGAGCGTGTACTGCTGGATGACGTGCCGCAGCGTGAACAGGTCCTGGCGGAGCGTGGACTCCCTGGCCCGAATGATGCTCTGGTTGTACATGGGCAGCGCAATGGACAACAAAACCAGAATCAGGCTGATGACCACCACCATCTCGATCAGCGTGAAGCCGCGCTCGCCCGACTTGGACCGCAATCTCATTTACCAGTCCTTATATTTCGTGTCGTCCAGAGCCGTGCCCTGCGACTTGGTGTAAACGTCGAACACGCTCTGCCCGCCCCACGAATCGGAGGTGGGATCGTCCTGCATGGAACGCATCCCCCACTCCGCCTGGCCGGTCATGGGATCGATGGGAATCTTGCGCAGGAACCTGAGCTTCTTGCCGCCAGCGTCCACGCCGGTCACCAGCGTCTCGAGATCCGGAGGATAGCCTTCGCTGCCCACCTTGATCTGGAACGCGCCACGGTCAGCGGCGTCTTTGTAGCGGTCAATGGCATCGCGCATCATCCACAGGTCGTAGCGCAGTTCGTGTTCGCGCTCGCGTTGAATGGTGACGCGCACCAGCGGGATCGCCATCCCGGTCAGAATAATCAGAATAGCGGTGGCGACGATCAACTCAATCAGCGTGAAACCGCGCGCGCACCGGGAAGCACCCGCGCTAGCTGCCCGCCTATGTACTACTCGATTCATAACGGAACTCTAATCAACCCTGATCACTGCACGGTGACGGCCGCCTGCGCTCCGCTCACGGCTATGGCCTGCATGGCGGGATCGCGGGCTCCACCTCGGGTTATGGTCAAAGCCGACTGTCCTGCTGTCTTGGCCATGAACGTGAGCGTGATCACGGCTCCCTGGCCCGAGACGCCGCCCGCTCCGGGGGGACGCGTCGCGGTGATTTGCAGCGTTCCCGTCGAAGGATCATCCCGGTGCACCAGCGCCACCGCCTGGCCGTCCTGCGACAGGAAGCCGCCGTTGGAAACGTTCACTACTTGCAGTTGATTGGGGTCGTAGTTGAGTTGCAGAGGGACGGAATACACATTCTGCCCGCCGGAAAGCATCACGTTCACCGTGAAGGTCGCGCCCTTGGCCTGGGTCAACGCCGGCGGATCGAACAGGAACGACCCGGCGCCGGCCTGCGGAGCAGGAGGCTGCGGAATGGGCTGCGCCGGCTGCGGCATCGCCGGCTGCACCTGGGGCTGTTGCGGCGGCTGTGGCGCTGCACCCTGCCCGCTCGCTGGCGCCGTCGCCGCAGGCTTGCTGCCCGTACGCCGCAACTCCAGCGCATTGGCCGTGCCTACGTCGAGCATATCCAGGTTCGAACGGGGAGGTTCTGGCCCGCGGATGATGTGCGGCACCAGCACGAACACAATTTCGTTCTCGCGGTGTTCGGTGTTGGTCTGCGAAAACAGGTACTTCAGAATCGGCACAGAAGCCAGGCCCGGAATGCCACTCAGTGCTTTCGTCTGCTGGTCTTCCAGGATGCCGCCCAGCAGGTTCACTTCGCCATCCTTGAGCCGGATTTCGTGCTCGATCTTGCGCTGACCGATGACGGGCTGGTCAATACCGCCGATATTTACGCGGGAGGTCACAGCCGAAATATCCAGCGACATCTTCAGCGTGACTTCCCGTCCCGCGTGCACCCGCGGAGTAATGTCAATATTCACGCCCACATCGAGATATTGAAACTGGGTGTTCACCAGCGGGTTAATACCTACACCACCAATGCCGGGCTGAAACGAACCCGTGGCCACGGGCACGCGGTCGCCGATCTTGAGCGTCGCTTTCTGGCCGTCTAAAGCGCGGATCTGCGGATTCTGAATGAGCTTGGTGTTGCTGTCGCTCAACAGCGCCGTGACGCTGGCCGGTGGAATGGTGACCTGGAAGTCGGTCGCGTTGAGGTTCGCCAGCCGGTTCAGGTTGATGGAATTCGACGAGCCGCTCGTTTGCGTGCCGGTCTGGGTTTGTCCGCCGGTCTGAGTCTGGGTGATGTTGGGCTGCAGAGCCACCGTGGCGCTGGTGGGTGGGCTGATGCCCAGATTACGCAGCTTGTCGCGGCTGACCTGCATGACCGCCACTTCCACCAACACTTCCGGCTTGGCTCGGTCCAGGTCGTCAACCAGTTTTTGCGCCAGCGCCATCTGATCGGGCGTGCCGCGCACCACGATCGCTCCCTGCGAGGGCAATTGCTGGATGCGGCTCACTTCCAGGATGGTCCGCATCGCATTCACCACGTCCTGCAACTCGGTCGGCTGGGATAGATTCGAAAGGTAAAAAGTTTTGATGACGTTTTGTTCCAGCTCTTTCCGCTTGGCAGGATTGTCTTGCGCCACAAAAATCGTATTCGGCGTTACCGGACGCCAGAAGGTCTTGGTCTCGAAGGAAACGACTTCCAACGCGTCTTCCAGCGTTACTCCATTCAGCTCAATGCGCACCCGCCGCGAGGTGTAGTCGGGATCGAACAACACGTTGATGCCGGCCAGCTTCCCGATCGTTTCGTAGATCACTTTCGCATCTTCGGTCAGCTTGAGGGTGATGGGAACATTGGAAATCGGTGTGAGTTCCACCGGTCCCTGCGCCGATTCCAAACGCCTTCGCAGCGCGGTCGCTCCCGCCGAGGCTTGCGGCTGCGGATTCGCGGCCTCCCGAATCATCTGCTGCGTGCGGCGGAGTTCCTGCTGCGCGATGAAGGATGAGGGGTCGATCTCGGCAGCCTTCTGAAACTCGGCCAGCGCCTCCTCCAGCTTGCCGCCATCGCGCACAATCTGTCCGCGATGCACATGCGAGGCGGCGGAAAGGAAACGGGTGCGCTCGTAGGACGCCCGATACTTCAGGTCTTTGGGCTTGAGTGCAAAGGCTTGCTTGAAATAGTCGTAGGCCTGTTCGTAGTTCTGTCGCGCCTCGGCATCGGCGCCCTTCTCATAGAGCAATTTCGCCTGGTCGGCGGCGAAGGCGAGGAGGCTGAGGCACAAGAGCACGACGAACAGAGCCGGACGGGTCAGGCGTGTCATCAAAACGGTCCTCTGTAAAATTTCGTTCGCCGGCGCGGTATCCACCCGTGCGGAGCCAGCGCCCGCAGCAACAGGCCGGGGCTCCAGGCCGCCGTCACGCGCGAAAAGTACTCGAAAATCGGATTATAGCATCGCATAAACTTCGGCCCGAAGTGATTGGCCGCGAGATGTTTACACTCATTGGTACAGGTACTAGTAGGGGGCAGGTCGCGGGGGGCAGGTCGCAGGTCTCACAAAAAAGCAGGCGACTCGAAACACCTGCGGAAGAAATCTGGGTCCTGCGACCTACCCCCTGGGACCTGCGACCTGCCCCTGTGCTACTTTCATTTCAGCAATGGCCAAACAGACCACCCATCAGACCCGTCCCAACCCGGAGAAAAGTCCGCGCCGCCAACCCACGGCTTCCGGGGAGAAAGATGCGGCTGTCAATAGGAACGCAGGCCACAACTACTTCTTGCTGGAAAAATTTGAGGCTGGGGTGGTTCTCACCGGCACAGAAGTAAAGTCTGTCCGCACCGGGAAAGCCAACCTGAAGGACGCATACGGTCTCGTGAAAGACGACGAGCTCTGGTTGCTGAACTGCCACATCAGTCCCTACGAACACGGCAGCTATTCCAACCACGCCGTGCTCCGTACTCGTAAGCTGCTGGTTCACAAAGAAGAAATTCGCAAGCTGATCGGCAAGACGCAGCAGAAGGGACTGACGCTGATCCCCACCCGCATGTATTTGAAGAACGGCAAAGTGAAAATCGAACTGGCGCTGGCGCGCGGCAAACAGCAATGGGACAAGCGCGAGACCGAGCGCCGCCGCACCGCGGACCGCGAAGCGCGCGAGGCCATCGCGCGCGGGCGCAAGCAGGGATAAATCCCGAACCTGGTTCGCTGGCGCCACCCTCGAATCAGAGTGTTCAGAATTCCGCCCGAAATTACCGCCGTGTGCAAGAAATTGCGGACTTAGGGCAGCACAATGTCGCACAAGTTCTGCTTTTCGGTAAAGCTTTCACTCCTGGTTGTAAGAAATATTGTCCAACCGTCAAGAACGTACAAGGCACGCGGATTTTGCGTGCTTTTCGCAGAAAACGATGTATATACTACACCCGCTAGTAGTTGCTTCCCCCCGCCCCGTGCAGGCAACTAGGCAACTCACCTCACCCAAAATCGCATTATCGGAGCATGCTATGAAGAGAAGGTTCTCCCGGTCCTATTGCGCGGTGCTATGCGTCGCCGCGATGGCGTTTATCGCTCTCTCGACCTTTTCCTTTGCCCAAAGTTCAGTTCGCGTAATCAGGGAAGTGAAACATGACGTCTCGCCACCCCTGGCGGAACTCATGCGGATGACTCCGGCCCAGCCGAATCCGTTCTCCCCGATCATTCTCAACGTGCTTTCCACTGGACCCGACCGGCCGGCGCCTTTCAGCCCCGTTCCCGATGCTGCCCTCCAGGAACAAAATCTGCCCCTCGTGTCCGCCACTCTGGGCCTGAACTTTGAAGGCTTGGGCCTGGGGCAATATGGTTTCGTATTGCAAGCCGCTCCGCCCGACACCAACGGAACGGTGGGCGCCACGCAGTACGTCCAATGGGTCAATCTTGAATTCGCGGTCTTCGACAAGACCACCGGCGCGCTAGTGGCCGGACCGTCGTTCGGCAATGCCCTCTGGGCTGGTTTTGGCGGCCAGTGCCAGACCAGTAACAGCGGCGATCCCATCGCCCAGTACGACAAGATCGCGAACCGATGGGTCCTCACTCAGTTCGCGGTAAACACGACTCCTTACTTGCAGTGCGTGGCGGTTTCGACCACTTCCGACGCCACCGGCACCTACAACCGCTACGCGTTCTCGTTCGGCACTACTTTCCCCGACTACCCCAAGGTTGGGGTGTGGCCGGATGCTTACTACATCTCCTTCAACATGTTCACCAACTTCTTCGTGGGCGCCAATGCCTGCGCCATGGACCGGGCCAAGATGCTGGCCGGCCAGGCCGCTTCCATCATTTGCTTCCAGCAGAACGCTACGATCGCAAGCCTGCTGCCCTCGGATATGGACGGGACCATTCAGCCGAACGCGGGTGAGCCGGCATTTTTTGCGAACTTCGGCACCAACTCAGTGCGGCTGTGGAAGTTCCATGCTGACTTCACCACTCCGGCGAATTCCACCTTCACCGGACCCACCACCCTTGCGGTGGCAGCGTTCACTCCGATGTGCTTCTCATCTTGCGTGTCGCAACCAGGGACTCTGAACAAGCTGGACGCGCTCGGCGACCGCTTGATGT
This sequence comes from Terriglobales bacterium, assembly GCA_016201265.1. GTDB lineage: Bacteria > Acidobacteriota > Terriglobia > Terriglobales > Acidobacteriaceae > Acidiflorens. Next base: position 26,318 of record JACQDD010000136.1, read on the forward strand.
ACCGGCTGGCCTATCGCAAGTTCCTCGATGGGCATGAGGCCCTGGTGGTCAACCATTCCATTACCACCGGCTTACGCTGGTATGAACTGCGCGATCCCAACGGCGCTCCGACTGTGTTCCAGCAAGGCACCTTCGCCCCCGATGCCAACACGCGCTGGATGGGCAGCATCGCCATGGACCAAAACGGAAATATCGGCCTCGGTTATACCCTGGGCAGCAGCACCGTCTTCCCGTCGGTTTTTTTTACCGGACGCGTACCCGGTGACCCGGCAGGCACCATGGAAACCGAGCAAGTGGTCGTCAACGGCAGCGGCTCCCAGACCAGCCCCACGCGTTGGGGGGATTACAGCGACATGACCGTTGACCCGGCCGACGACTGCACTTTCTGGTACACCCAGGAGTACAGCAAGACCACCGGCAGCTTCAGCTGGAACACGCGCATCGCTAACTTCAAGTTCGCCGGCTGCGGCGGCGGCGGTGGCCCAGCGGTTTCGCTCTCGACGACGGCACTGAACTTCAAGAAGGTGCCGATTGGGCAGACCAGCAATCCGCAGACCGTCACCCTCACCAACACGGGCACGGCGACCCTGAATATTTCCAGCATCGCCACCAGCGGGGATTACGCTATTTCCAACAACACCTGCGGGGCCACCGTGGCCGCAGGCGCAAACTGCGCGGTCAGCGTGACCTTCACTCCCACCAAGAAGGGCAAGCGCACCGGCAACTTGACGTTCACTGATAACGCGCCAACCAGCCCGCAAGTCGTTTCTCTGACTGGTGTGGGGCAGTCGATCACGGTGTCGCCGGCCTCGCTGAACTTTGGAACAGTGA
>JACQDD010000151.1 GCA_016201265.1 Terriglobales bacterium
GTGGACGTTGGCGTAGCCGGCCAGCCAGTAAGCCTCGGCCATGGCCCGCCCGACGTTGCGGTGGTCGGGATTCTTCTGGTAATGCTCCCAGGGATCGTGTCCCAGCACCACGTCAGGCCGGTACTTGCGGATGAGCAGGATCAACTGCTCCCGCAGCTCGTTGAGCGGGATAGGGCCGGTGTAGTCGTTGCGCCAGTTCAGGCTGATTACCTTCTTCACGCCGAGGATCCTGGTGGCCTCCATCGACTCGCGCAGGTTGACGATGTCGTTGCGCCCCTGGCCGTGAGGACCATCCTTCTCGTCGTTCGAGGCGCGCACGTAGTAGGCCTCGTAACCCTCGTCGACAAAGCGGGCGATCAAGCCCCCCATGCCGTAATCAGTGGTGTGGTCGTCGTGATGCGGCTGAAGAATCATCACGACCTTGCCCGGCGGGAGCTTCCCCAGCGGCAGTTGCTGGCCGTACAGGGTGCAGCAGAGGAAGAGCAGCGCGAGGGCAGAGCGCATCGGAAGCATCGTAGCAGAATTGAGAAATTGAGGAATGAAGGAATGGACAACAACGGCGCTTACATCCACAGTGCAAGTCCCATACTGAATCGCCAAACCAGGGCTCTACCCGGGACGGACCCGGCACATCCATTCCGCCATTATTGATGTCCCCGCCCGCTCCAAGCTGATCACCCAACTCTACGTCCAGGGCGATCCGATGAAGAATAGCGACGGCATCCTAAATTTGGAAGAAACACACCGGCCAGGGCTGGCCTCGACGGATAAGTCGATGCGTTCGGGTCTGATCAAACGAGATCGTCAGCCTCGGAACGGAGGGCGAACTAGTATAACGTTTCATTAAAATATATCCATATGATTCGGTTCTCTGCTATGCTGCTCGCATGGCACGAGTATCCAAGCGTCCGAGACTGGTTTTGACCGCAGAGGAGAAGAAGCGCCTCGACCAGTTGCGCCAGTCGCGAACCGCCGCCGTCCGTGACGTGCAGCGCGCGCAGATCCTGTGGCGCTATCAGGCCGGGGAGACGGTGAGCCAGATCGCGCGCGCCCTGAAAATGACACGCAAGAGCATTCTGAAGTGGATTGACAAAGCCCTGCAAATGGGTGTCAAGGCCGGAATCAAGGACACGCCACACAAGCCACGGGAAGCGGTGATCACGGATGACGCCAAGGCTTGGGTGGTGCATCTGGCGTGTTCCAAGCCCAAGGATCTCGGCTATGCGGCGGAATTATGGACGCGGTCTGCCCTGGCCCGACATGTACGCAAGCAGGCCTCGGAAGCAGGCTATCCCGCACTGGCCAAGGCAGGCAAGGCCACGGTGCAACGCATCCTCGCCGCCCAACCCTTGCAGCCGCACAAAGTCAAGTATTACCTGGAGCGCCGCGATCCGGACTTTGAGCGGAAGATGAGAGAAGTCTTGCTGGTCTATCAAGACGTTGCGTTGCAGAATGAGGCCGCCAGCAAAGGCAGTCCGCAGCCCACGGTGATCACCGTTTCCGTGGATGAAAAGCCCGGCGTGCAAGCCATCGCCAACACCGCTCCGGACTTGCCGCCGGTAGCCGGTAAGCATCCCGCCATCGCCCGCGACCATGAGTACCTCCGGCATGGAACCTTGTCGATTTTGGCGGGCTTGGACCTCCACGATGGCCACGTTTTCGCACGCATCGAGGAGCGGCATCGGAGTGTGGAGTTCATTGCGCTGCTCAACGATCTGGATGCCTATTATCCGGCTGACTGCACGATTCGCCTGATCCTTGACAATCACTCCGCTCACATTTCCAAAGAGACACGTGCCTACCTAGCGACGCGCCCGAATCGGTTCAAGTACGTGCTAACTCCCACGCATGGCTCCTGGCTCAACATTGTCGAGACCCTGTTTGGCAAGATGGCACGCACCTTCCTGCGGCACATTCGGGTGCAATCGAGAAACGAACTGCGCGACCGCATTCTCAAGGGGATCGACGAGATCAACGAAATTCCGGTCGTTCACCGGTGGAAGGCGTTCCACGCGCTGGTCGCCACAACGGATACTGTTTACTGAAACGATGTACTAGCCAAGGGCTTCGCCCTTGATATCCCTGCGGGATATGGAAGTCAGAAGTCAGGAGCCAGAAGACAGAATGGCGTCGGTGTAGGCGTTCAGTAGCTTGCTGACCTCCTCAAGAAGTGCGGTGAGCTGGCCGGTGTCGCCATAGCCGAGGTCGTGTGCCAGGATCAGATAGTAGCGGTATTCTTCGAGGGACCCCTCCGCTAGATTCATGAATCGGGCCTTGTCGGCTTTACCGCGTCTCCGGAATCCTTCGGCGATGTTGGCCGGAATGGAAACTGCCGCCCGCCACATCTGATGGGACAGACCGTAGGTCTCCTGCCTGGGAAAGCCCGCCGTGAATGGATAGGCCGCCAGCACAAACTCATGCGCTTTGCGCCACACCAGCAGGTCGCGAAAGCTTCGGGCGGCAGGTCTCGGCGGGGGCATCAATAGAGAGGCGTCCACGGGAGTAAGCTCCAGGTATCTCACCACACTGGAGGTTCCCATGAACGCCTTTTACGAGCACCACAAGGATAGCATCGAGTTCGGATATCGATGCTTCGATCGGCTTCTATTGAACGGTCTGATCCAACCCTTCCAGCAACCGGAACGGATCTTGGGCTTCTTCAACACTGACCGCGACGGCAAACGGGTGACGCGAAGGGCTCTGACGGAGATCACTGACCAGTTCCTGTATTGGGTCAAGAACCGTTCGGAGAAATGGGGTGCGCCGATCGTCGAGGCACCGGAGGAACAGCGCCGGGACGATTTCGTGCGGAAGTACCTGCAAGACGCTGAGGCCGACCACGTGGCAGTCATCTTGAAGGGTCGGGAGCCGGCACGAATCCTGGTGGCGATTGGAGGAAAGGACAACGACAGCCCCCATCTGCAATTCAAGCAGCGTTGGGTGAATCCATACAACTTCTATCTGAACGACAAACACTGGGGCCCGATGTTCGTGCGCCTGTGCCCGTACTTTCCGTTCTCCGCGCGGGTCTGCCTCAATCAGCATCATTGGCTGGCAATTCGGATGCGGCAGGAGAAGATCGATTTTGAGCAGTGCAAGAACGCCTTCCTGCGGTGCTCGCATCCCGAACGACTGCAAGAGTTGGCCGACTCCCTGAACACGCGAGATCTGCTGCAGTGCGGGCAGAAGTGGCTGACGGCCTTCACTCCCTTCTTCACCTCCCGGGAACGGCAACAGGTCGGCTGCCAACACCGGCTGTTCTTCTCGCAAGTGGAGTACTGTGACAACCTGATCTTCTTCCGGCGCGCCGCCGTGGACGAATTCGCTCAGCGCTTGCTGGATATGAACCGGATGATCGGCCAGCCGAAAAAGATCACCATGATCTTTGGCCGGAAGGTGACCAAGCAATACAAGGGAAAATTGCAGACCGTGATCGAAGACCTCGATCTTCCCAATCCGGTCATTCGGAGTCACTACGGTCACGGCTTCGCCAAGCAGTACGTCCGCGACAACCGGTTGCTGAGAACCGAGCCAGCCACCAATGACGTCAGAGACTATGGAGTCAACAAGAACGTCGAGAACCTGCCTCCACTCCGCCAGAGGATGTCCCACATCATTGACCACTATCACGATGCCCAGCAAGACATCCTGGAGACGTTCGTGGACCGCGGTCAACTGCGGAAACTGGCCGAACCGACAACCCTGGCTAACGGCAAGCGGATCCCTGGCCTCAAGCTCGATCATCCACGGCAACTGGCGGTCATGCACGCGCTGGTACGGTTTGCCAATATCGCCGCCGGCTCCACCTTCACCACGGCTGAGGTGTACACCCCAGCGTTGGACGCTCTCGGCTCGAACGCGTCCCAGTATTCGCTGGCCTCGTTTCGCTACGATCTCTCCAAGCTGCGCGCCAAGGGACTCGTCGAAAAGCTCCCTCGCTCTCGCCGCTATCGCCTCGTCGGCAAAGGCTACTCAGTGTGTCTGATCTTCTTAAAGTTGTTCGAGCGTATCTACGCCCCACTCACTGCTGGCCTTCTCAAACCCTTTGCCGGCGATCACAAACTAGCCCCCGAGAAACACTGCGAACTCGACCGCCTCTATCAACGCATTGTCGACGATCTGAGGGACCTTCTGCTCGCCGTCGGGTTGAAGACCGCCGCCTGATGAAGCGCAACGAGAACAAAATTCTCGTTGCGCGCCTAACTTCTTCCCGGAACCGGCTTGCAGCTTGCAGGACTGCCACCCCGGGTCGAACCCTGCGACAAGGCTTCGGGCCTAATCCAAAACCAGCGGGCGTAATCAGAGTCTGCTGAGCTTCAGGAAGGAGAAGAACGCCACAGCGACGATGAGGAAGGTGAACAGGCCGAGGGCGATCAGGTTCGGGGGCAATTGCGGAAGCGACTGCAGCCAAGGGACCGGCTCGACCGGGACGGGTTTGGGCATTTCCACAAGCCGCGGCACAAGCGGGGCTTCTTGCTGAGGGACGACCGAAAGCGTCTCCAGGGCGTCCCGAAACTCCTTGGCGCTCTGGAAGCGCTGCGCCGGGTCTTTGGCGAGCGCCTTGAGGATGAGGGGGTCGAGCTCCGGCGGCAGGCCGGGCAGCTTTTCGCTGGGCGGCGCCGACGTTTGATTCACGTGAGCCAGCATCACCTCGAACTGGCTGGGGAACGCAAACGGAGGCTTGCCCGTGACCAGGGCGTAGAAGACGGCGCCGAGGGAGTAGAGATCGGTTCGCGCATCGAGGTCGGAGCTGCCCTTCACCTGCTCCGGAGAAATGTATTCGAGCGAGCCCAAGCCGGGGGCCATCACCATGCCCGCCCGGGTGAGCTGCGGATCGGTGGTCGCCTTGGCCAGGTCGAAGCCCGTCAGCTTGAGCACCTTCTCCGGAGTGACGGTCATGTTGGCGGGGCTGATCATGCGGTGCACCACGCCCTGCTCGTGGGCGTAGGCCAGGGCGGAGAGAGCCTGGCGGATGTAGCCCACGGCCTCGGGCCAGGGGAGCGGGCCGGTCTCGAGCCGCTCATCCAGGGTCGCACCATCGAGCAGCTCGGTGGTCATCACCAACTGCCCCTCCACCTGCGTCGCGTTGTAAAAGGTGATGATGTTGGGGTGGACGAGACTGGCCTGAATCTTGATCTCGCGCAGGAAGCGGTCTACGCGCTCGCGATCATCTTGCAGCTCTTTGGGGAAGACCTTGAGTCTCTCGATCCGCTGGGCCAGCACGTTCTTTACCTTGTAAGCACGGCCACCCTGGGAGGCATCGAGAACATCGAGGAATTCGTAATCCCCGACCGTTTTTCCGAGTTCAAACCGCACTGGCGTCTCCACTACCGATCTTACGCCAGGCTCGGAAGGTCCTAAATAAGGTTTATCGCTGACTTTGCTTAAGCTTTCTGACCGATAAGGACGGGCAAAACACAGCGAGGAAACCAGTACCGGAAGGGTGAACGAGGGAACACCGGGCGCCCTACGGCAACGGTTTTTCCCGGTGGATGAGATGGACGATGTTGCCGTCCCCGTCGGAGAAAAACACCAGCCGGTTCCCCCTATTGTTTACCGGCTCGGTGAGAAGCTGCACGCCGAGCTGTTTCAGGCGGGCGTGGGCGGCGTCGAAGTCATTGACCCAGATGGCCAGGTGGCGAATGCCGGGGTCCTTTATCTTCTGCGGCGCCCGGTCGCCTTCCGAAGGGATGATCTCGAGCATGGTGCCGTTCGAAGCCTTCACAAAGTAATTCCCGTCGTAGGTGTAGTTGATGACAAACTCCAGGTGGTCGACGTACCACTGGGCCAGCTTGCCAGGGTTGGGCGAGGCGATTGCGGTGTGTTCGAGGCCGGTAAACATAAGAAGAGATTTTAGCAGGAAAGGAGTCAGGAGTCAGGCGACTGGGTGGAAGTGGTTCCACGCTCCACGATCCTCGGCTATCCTGAAAGCTACATGTCCATCATGATCCAGGAGATTGAGGAGCAGCCGGCGACGCTGGAGCGGACCTGGCGGGAAGAATTCCGGCGGATCGAGCGCTTTCGGCGCGTGCTGGAGCGGCGGCGGCCGTCGCTGATCGTGCTGGTGGCGCGCGGCACCTCGGACAACGCCGCGCTGTTCGGCCGCTATCTGCTCGAGATGACGACGGGGATTCCCGTATCCCTGGCCGCCCCGTCGCTGCTGACGCTATATCACGCCCCAATGCGCTGGGAGGGGGCGCTGGTAGTGGGTGTTTCCCAATCGGGCGAATCCACCGACACGAACCTGTTCCTGGAAGCGGCGGGCAAGGGAGGCGCGCTGACCGTGGGCGTGACCAACGAGGCGGCAAGCTCCATTACCCGCCTGGTCGATGAAGTGTTCCTGGTCCGCGCGGGCAAGGAGCGCAGCGTGGCTGCTACCAAGACCTACACCGGGCAGTTACTGATGATGTATCTGCTGGCTTACGCGCTGGGGGCGCCCCTCGATCCCCGGCGGCTGGAAAGACTTCCAGCGCTCGCCGCGCGGGCGCTGCGCCTGAAGCCCGCCATCAGCCGGCTCGCCGAACGCTATCGCTACATGGACCACGCCGTGGTCGTCGGCCGCGGCCTCAACTACGCCAATGCCTTCGAGTTCTCGCTGAAGCTGATGGAAACCTGCTACGTCGTCGCCGAGCGGTTTTCGGGTGCAGACTTCCTCCACGGGCCGATTGCGCTGGTGGAGCGAGCCTTCCCCGTCTTCCTGTTTGCGCCGCCCGGACCGACCTGGGAAGCCACCCGGGCGATACTCGAGAAATTACGCGGCCTGGAGGCCGAAACGGTGGTTATCAGCGACGCAGGGAACACCCCCAGCTTCGCGTATGCAACCCGCTCGATCCGCGTCCCGGGGCCTATCCCCGCTACTCCGGGATCGCCGGCAGATCTGTTTACGCCGATCCCCTATATTGTGCCCGCGCAGTTGTTTGCTGCAACACTCGCAGCGCAGAAAGGGCTGAACCCCGATCGGCCGCGCACTCTTACCAAGATCACCAAGACGGTCTAGGGGTACGCCAGAGACGTACCCCATGGAACGGAACTAACAGCTAGTCCTTGGCCATCGCCAGCATCTTGTTGAAGCGTTTGCTGAAGTCGCCCCACGCCTCCAGGCTGGCCTCGAGTCTCGCCCGGCCGGCCCGGGTAAGACGGTAGTACTTCCGATCCGGCCCGCCGCTGGCGGAGTCCTTCCAATACCCTGTGATCAGTTTGGCCTCTTCCATCCGCCGCAATGTCGGATACAGGAAGCCCTGCTTGAACTCAAAAAAGCCTTCGCTGCGTTCCTTTACATCGCGAGAGATATCATAGCCATACCGATCTCCCTTCGTCAGTATCGCCAGGATCAGAATCTCTGTAGTTCCCATCTTGAGCTGCTTCAGGATTTTCTTTCTAGGTTCCATTTCCCTCGTCCATGCTTTCTAGGTTGGGAGCCGTTGTGTGTCAAGCTCCCTCGCTAGTCATTCTTAATGAACGAGAGCAAAAAAGCAAGTGTTTTTAGAAAATTAAGTTTCGGGACCGGAACCGGCCCCCAGGCCTGAGGCGGGAAGCCCCCTCGAACTGTGAGTTATATACCTTTCTAATACAGTAAACTAGCGCTTTTCGCTCAGCAGGCCCCAGCCCATGCTGAACAGACCGCTCATCATCATGGCCACGCTGACCTTCATGGGCAGCTCCTGGCAGAAGAAGCAGTAGCCCCAGACAATCAGAATCACTGCGCCAATCTTGAACATACCGGCAAACCTCAGGGAGTCAGCGGGCCCTCTAACCAGCCCGGTACCCGTCCTCCAGTATTGCCCAGTTCTACTAGTAGTTCAAGTACCTTCGTGCTTTCTTTTGGCTAGGTCTAATAGTACTAAAGTCCTATATGTGTGCGTCCCTTACCCCCTCTGCTTCTGCTGCTAAAGCATTGAAAAATCGCTTGATCATCATTTTTGTGGTCATGTCGAGCATACGCTCGCCGACGGTGGCCACCAGCCCCCCCACCTGGACCTGGCCGGAAAAATAAACCGTGGTACTATCCCCGTTGGCCGCCAGAGTCAGCACGCCGTCCCCCCGGACGAACCCGAGCTTCCCCTCGCTTTCGATCAGGAGCCGGTAGCTGGAAGGAGGGTTCTGGTCGGCAATCCGGATCTTGCCGGAGAACAGGCCCCGGATGCTGGAGATGGCCATCTTCATCCGGATTTCGTACTCATCCGGTCCGATAGGAACCAGGCTCTGGCACCCGGGCATGGCGCGGCTCAGAACCTCGGTGTCAAGGAGCAAGCCCCAGGCGGCCTGGGGATCGAGAGGAAGAACATGTTCGCCTTGAATTCTCATGCGAGGTAAGCCTCCAGCCTCTACGATCCACGTTCCACGTTCCACGATCCTCGGCAACGCAGAGGCTTGTCCTACTTCGCCCGGGCCAGCGCCGCTTCGAGTGCCCGGCGGGTCGCAACTTGGACGACGTGCGCGCGGTAGTCGGCGCCGGCGTAGACATCGGAAAGAGGCTCCTCGCCCTGGGCGGCGAGTTTGGCAGCCGCTGCCAGGGTGGCGGCCGTGGCCGCCTTGCCCTCGAGTGCAGACTCCACGGCCTTGGCGCGATAGGAGCGAGAAGACAGGCCAGTGATGCCCACCCGCGCCACCGCGATGTTGCCGCCCTTGGCCTCAAGTTGCGCAGCCACGCCCACCACCGCGAAGCCCGAAGCGGGCTGCTGCTGCTTCAGGTAGGCCGAGCCGAGGCCGGGTGTGTCAGCCGCCACGATCACCTCGTAGAGGATCTCGCCCGGCTCGAGCGCGGTGGTGAAGGCGTCGACGAGGAACTGGTCGATAGAGATGGTCCGGTCGCCCTTGGCGCTGACCAGCCGGACTTGGGCGCGCAGGGCCTGCAGCGCGGCCGGGTAGTCGGCAGCCGGATCGGCGTGGGAGAGGCTGCCTCCGATGGTTCCCAGGTTGCGCACCTGCACGTCGCCGATGCGGCCGGCCGTTTCGGCCAACAGCGGGCACTTCTGGCGCAAGGTCTCCGAGGTCTCGATCTGGTTGTGGGTGCTCATGGCCCCGATGCGGACCGAGCCGTTGGTCTCGGCGATGTAGTTCAGCTCGGCGATGTGTCCCAGGTCGATGAGGTGCGAGGGCCGCGAAAGGCGCAGCTTCATCATCGGGATCAGGCTTTGGCCGCCGGCCAGCACGCGGCTGTCCTCGTGCGTGGTGAGCAGTTTCAGCGCCTCCGAGACCGATTCGGGCGCGTAATACTCAAACGGTGCGGCGATCATGCTTGGCTCCTTTCGGAAATCAGCCGCCAGATCCTTTGCGGCGTCATGGGCATATCGATGTGGGTGATGCCGAGGGGCGAGAGGGCGTCCAC
>JACQDD010000001.1 GCA_016201265.1 Terriglobales bacterium
CCAGGCCGATCGCTATTGCTTTCAGTCGGTGGCCAGCGTGGAACCGTTCATCTCGGCCATGAACAAGCTGGCCGAGCAGAACCTGGCCGAAAAAACGCCTTCCCGCTGGGTCGAGTGGTTTTTCCACTCCCATCCCGCGATTGCGAAGCGTGTCGCCGCCGCCGAAGCCTGGACCAAGGCGCATTGACGCGCGTGGTGGAAGTTCTCTCACTTCTGCAATCTGACTTCTGACTTCTGCAATCCCCGCAGTATCTCTTCCACCCGCCTGACATCCTCCTCCGTATCCACGCCCACGGTATCGAAGGGCGTCTCGGCCACGTAGATGGGAATGCCATTCTCCAGGAATCGCAACTGTTCGAGACGCTCACTGCGCTCCAGGGACGATTCCGGCCAGCGCACAAATTTGTCCAGCGCGTCTTTCCGATAGCCGTAGAAGCCAAGATGCTTGTAGTACACGGGACTTGCGCCGTCGCGGTCGAACGGAATCGTTGCCCGTGAAAAATACAGCGCCCGCCCGGCGCTGTCGGTTACTACTTTCACCGCGCTCGGATTGTTGATGTCAATCTCTGCCGCCGGCGTCTTCAGCGTGCCCACCGCGACTCCAGGCGTCCGCATTACGCCGATGAGGCTCTCGATATGTTCCGGCCGCGTCAGCGGCTCATCGCCCTGAACGTTCAAGTACACATCCGCCGGAATCACTGTCGAAATCTCGTGTACCCGCTCCGTCCCCGAGCGGTGGGTTGCCGAAGTCATGCGCGCGACAAACCCGCGCCGTTTGCAGAAATCGAGAATTTCCTCGGAATCGGTGGCCACCACCACTTCATCGAGCGAGCCACACCGCCGCACGCCCTCGTACACCCACACCAGCAACGGCTCGCCGCCGATTTCACGCAGCATTTTGCGGGGCAGGCGCGTCGAAGCCAGGCGCGCAGGGATTACAGCCGCAACTCTCATGCGCCGTAGTTTCGCACGCGACATGCGGGTTTGACACCCTATTCCGACTTTTTCCGCAGCCTGCTAGAATCAATGCGGGACGCGTCCACCCGCGTCGGCGGAATTCTGTGCCCGTTCCCGGGCGGCCCCTCGTTGCTTCCGCGTGTTTCTGAGTTGGCGGTGTAGCTCAGGTGGTTAGAGCGACGGTCTCATAATCCGTAGGTCGTAGGTTCGAGTCCTACCGCCGCCACCAATCTCCTCAACAACTTGCACGAGATCCTGCGGGATCTCCATTTCGCGGACACCTGGGGAGCCCGAACTGCCAGCCGCGCTTCAGAGTCCGTCTGGGCTCGTCCTGCGTTGCCGATGCCGGCAAGCAGGCGCAAGGGGTTAATATCCAGAGTTCGCCATGATGAAAACCGCCGAGAGGCAAACCGCTGCCGATGCAAGGAGGAAACCCAACGATGGCAAGCTACATTGGCGCCATTGATCAGGGAACGACAAGTTCGCGCTTTATCGTGTTCGATCGTTCCGGACGCATTGTGAGCACAGCTCAAAGAGAGCACGAGCAGATCTATCCCAGACCGGGATGGGTCGAGCACGATCCAGAGGAAATCTGGCGCCGCACGGATGATGTCATCCAGGAAGCAATGGAAGCTCGCGGGCTGCGGCCGGAAGATCTGGCTGCGATCGGGATTACCAACCAGCGCGAAACCACGGTCGTCTGGCACAAGAAAAGTGGCAAGCCCGTGTACAACGCGATTGTCTGGCAGGACACGCGAGTTGCTCCCGCCGTAGCCGAGTTCGCTGCGCGTGGCGGACAGGACCGCTATCGCGCCCAGACCGGCCTTCCGCTCGCTACCTATTTCAGTGGCCTCAAGATTCGCTGGATTCTCGAAGAGGTTGCGGGCGCACGCGCACAAGCCGAAGCCGGCGATCTGCTGTTTGGCAATATCGATACTTTTCTGATCTGGCATCTCACCGGTGGGCCGAATGGCGGAGTCCACGTCACCGACGTGACTAATGCCAGCCGCACCCAACTGATGAACCTCAACACGCTCCAGTGGGATCAGGACATCCTGAAAGATTTCGGCATTCCGATCCAGATGCTGCCGAAGATTGTTTCGAGCAGCGAAGTGTACGGCACTGCGAAACTGCCGGCCGTTGAGGGAGTTGCGATTGCCGGCGACCTCGGCGATCAGCAGGCCGCTCTGGTTGGCCAGGCCTGCTTCAATCCAGGAGAAGCAAAGAACACCTACGGCACCGGCTGCTTCATGCTGATGAATACCGGGGAAAAGGCCGTGCTCTCGACCTTCGGTCTGCTGACCACGCTGGCGTACAAGTTCGGCGGCTCGCCCAAACCGTAAATGACAACGGTGGCGTCTACTTCGTTCCCGCCTTCTCCGGCTTGTACGCGCCGTATTGGAAGGACGACGCCCGCGGCGTGATCGCCGGTTTGACCCGCTACGTGAACAAAGGCCACATCGCTCGCGCCGTGCTCGAGGCCACCGCGTTTCAGGTACGCGAAGTGGTCGACGCTATGGCCAAGGACTCCGGCATTACGCTCGATGTCCTGCGCACGGACGGTGGAATGGTGATGAACGATCTGCTGATGCAATTCCAGTCCGACATTCTCGCGAAGCCGGTGGTTCGTCCCATGGTGAAGGAGACCACTGCTCTGGGCGCTGCGTACGCCGCCGGACTGGCGGTCGGTTTCTTCCAGGATACCGAAGAACTCGTTGCCAACTGGGCAGTCGATCAACGGTGGGAGCCGAAGATGGATGAGGAATCTCGCGAGCGGCTTTATCGCTTCTGGAAGAAGGCGGTTACGCGCTCGTTCGACTGGGTGGAGTCGCCGTAGCAGGGTGCTGAAGAACGCGACTTCCAACCGTTAGCGCGACGGGGATTCCTCGCCAACGACAGGGGGCTATCCCGAAGCGAAGGCGAGCCGGTAATATGCCAACACAGTAAAGATCCACTTCGGGTCGAAGGAGCGCACAGATGAGCATCTTGGGTGCAGTTCGAGTCGTTGCGATTCTGTCCTGCGGGCTATTCACTGGCTTCTTATTCGGTGATCTCATAGGAACCGCTTTTGCTCGGCCGAAGCTAAGCGCATCCAGCTTTATTCAACAACAACAGATCATCCACGTTCACGTGGTGAGGATATTGCCAGCCTTGACGCTGACCGCCATCGCAAGCGCCCTCGTGTGGCTGATCCTAGTGCGTGCGCGCTGGGACAAGGCCGAATTCTGGCTGATGGCCTTGGCAGTGGGAGCAATGGCCTTCGCATTCGCCCTCACTTTGATCGTGAACTTCCCGATCAACGATCAGCTCATGACGTGGAATCCGGCGGCCCCGCCGGACAACTTCCGAGAAATCTGGAACCCTTGGGAAACGGCGCACAAAGTCCGTACGATTCTATGGATGGCAGCCTTCGCTCTTGAGGCCGTCGCTTTGGGTGTATTCGCGCTACCGAATCGGTAAGCGAGTGCTTGCAGAAAATTTTGGATGGCCCGACTTTCAGGCTTTGCTTACGCGTGTTCCTGCATGAGGCTCCGATTGACCATAGCACCAACTGATAAGAAGAACTCATACGGCGACGACCAGCCCTCGCCTTTGATGGGTGCTGGCATATTCTTGCAACCGGCACTCTAAGAAAAGCGACGATACATCTTTAGAAGAAGGAGGTCCGCACACGATGCATGGACCATTTCTAGGCGAATTCATGGGCACACTAGTGCTGATTCTGCTGGGCGACGGGGTCGTCGCCAATGTTCTCCTGAAGAAATCGAAGGGCGAAAACTCCGGCTGGATCGTCATCGCAACAGGATGGGGAATGGCCGTGGTTGCGGGCATCTTCACGGCCATCGCTTTCGGCAGCCCGGTCGCCCACATTAATCCGGCGATCACATTTACGGTGGCCCTTCTATCGGGAAACTGGTCGAACGTCGGCCTCTTCTGGACAGCGCAAATCCTGGGAGCTTTCGCCGGCGCCAGTCTGGTCTGGATGACCTACCTGCCGCACTGGAAAGTGACGCCCGACACGGGGGCGAAGCTGTCGATTTTCTGCACCGTACCGGCCATCCGCAACCTCCCCGCGAATTTGCTGACCGAGATGATCGCCACCACCTGCCTGATTGTGGTTGGCTTCAGCTTCGGGAGCAAGGCCGTGTCATCGACCGGTCTTCCGGCTGGATTCGGCCCGTGGTTGTGGGGAGTCCTGGTGTGGGCGCTGGGCCTGAGTCTCGGCGGACCGACCGGATACGCGATGAACCCTGCTCGCGACTTTGGTCCGCGCATGGCCCACGCTATCCTGCCGATCAACGGCAAGGGGAATTCAGATTGGGGATATGCGCTCGTGCCGATCAT
>JACQDD010000180.1 GCA_016201265.1 Terriglobales bacterium
CGAGGAAACCACGCCCGGCGAGCCGACGGAGTTGCCGCTGGCGTCGCAGGCGCGGAATTTCGCCGGCACGGTGCTGCCCTTCTTGAAGACGCTGGTGCCGTCGGAGTTGACGGGCTGCAAAATCGCATGGCCCGCCGAGCCGAAGCACATCCCGGCAGCGGCGTACGCGACCGAGTAGTTCACCGCCGAGCTGGTGGAGTTGCCGACGTTGTCGGTGGCCGTGACGGTGAAGCTCTTTGCGCCGACCGTCGCGGTGTCGAAGTTGCTGCCGTTCGCGACCGTACCCAAGCACGTTGCCGAGCCCGAGCCGCCATCGGAACAACTGTAGCCGGAGGCCGCGGGCTGATTCAGCAGATAGATGGAGGCCGTCGGTGCCGTGATGGAAATGGACGGCGCTTTGCGGTCAATCATATTGCCGCTCACCGGCCCGGTCGTGGCGCAATTGCCCACTGCATCGCAGACCGGCTGGCTGTTGGTTGAGGCGTTGGCGACTTCGGTGTTGGCCGCAACGCTGGTCGAAAGCGCCACGTTTTGCAGGGCCGGACCCGAGCCGCCGTCGGTGGCCGTGCAGTTGATGCTTACGTTGTTGGCATGCCACAGACCGTCCGCTGAATCGCATTGGATAGCCGGCGAAATGGTGTCTTGGACGCTGACATCGGTAGTCGCCGTCGCCGACAGCCCGCCGGGATCAGTGACTTTGAGCGTGTAGGTGCTCGTGCCCAGCGGCGCGGTCACGTTGAGAGTTGCCGTATTGCCAATGACGTTGTTGCTCGCGTCCTTCCACTCGAAGGTCAGCGTTTCGCCGCCCGGGTCGCTCGAGCCAGAGCCATCCAGCGTGACGCTCGTGCCGCCTGGACCTTCACTCTGCACCACCTGATTTGGTCCGGCATTCGCCACCGGTGGCTGATCTGGAGTGAATGCCTCAAGCGTGCTGCTTCCTGCTCCAATCCCCGCGACATATAGGACCCCGTTGATACCCTGGGGCTTGGACAAATATTGAGCCGTGGGGATCGGAGCAACGGTTGTCCAGGTATCCGTTGCTGGATCGTACGCCTCGACGGTGTTCACAGCGATGCCGCCCGCAAGGACCCCGCTGACGGCGTAAAGGATGCCGTTCACCTCGCCTGCTCCATGAGATTGGCGAGCGGTCGGCATCGGCGCGTTCGTTGTCCACGCATCCGTGGAGGGATCATAGACTTCGAGCGTAGCGATAGCGTTCCCCCCATCAGTGGAACCTCCCACGACGTAGAGTTTCCCATCGATAACCGCACCGTCCATATGCGACCGTGTCGTTGGCATGGAAGCCTTGCTCGTCCAGATGTTGGTGGCTGGATCATAGACTTCGAGTGTGTTGACCATGGGGCACGGACCATAGCACGCCTGAAATCCCCCCGCCACATAGAGCTGGCCAGCTATCACGCCAGTGGCCATGGCCGCCCGAGCCGTTGGCATGGAAGCTTTGGTGGTCCAGGTATCGGTGGCCGGGTCATAAACCTGCAGTATGTTTGTAACTCCGACTCTACAGTCAGAATTAATACAACCTCCCACGACATACAGTTTTCCATCAATCACTCCAGCAGAGGCAATAGCCCGATTCGTCGGTATCGGAGCCTTGATGGCCCAGGTGTTCGAGGCTGGATCATAGACTTCAACTGCGGTCGTAAGCGGTCCTGTTACCACGTAGAGCTGGCCAGCGATCACTCCAGTGGCCACGCCATTGCGTGCGGTGGGCATGGGCGCCTTGGTACTCCAGATGCCACCCTGGGCTTGTGCTTGGGTACCGCTGGCTACTGTTAGGCAAATGGCAATTAGGCTTACCCCGGATAACCTGATGAGCATTTTGCTGTACTTCATGGCACTCTCCTTTTTCCGCCCATTTTGGGCAATCACAGAAAACTCATGTCTAGGCTGATTTGGATAAAACCGGTCTTGGCCAGCCTTAACTCGAATTTCCGATTGTTGGGGATTTACTGTCGATACGGTGATTGACGTCCGCTGGATTTGCGCGCTCAAACCTCATGCGCACAGCCCAACACATCGCAGAAGCGCGGCGCACCGCAACGCCGAGAGCTGTGAAGCGGGGAGTCATAGCTTGCCTCCTGTGCGCAAAAGCGCTTCCAAAGCTGTTTCTCCCCACGTGGCATTCGGCGAAACACGCAGCACGGAGGTTGACAGCACCATGTCGTGCATCTACTCTGTGCGCAAGCGACAACACCGGACTTTCGTGGGCAACTATGGACATGGCCCCGCTAAGTCGTTGTAATTCGCACTGACGAGGTCCCTCAGGGGGTGTGAGTGCCGGACAGCGAAGATGGGCGTCTGGATTCCTGGAAGGAGATCGCCGAATACCTCCGACGGGATATCCGCACCGTTACCCGTTGGGAAAAAGAGAAAGGTCTGCCCGTCCACACACTTCCTGGCGGCAAGCGCCGCACCGTGTGCGCCTACAAACACGAAATCGACGAGTGGCTCGGCAATTCCGCTTTAGCATTGGAAGTTGCTGACGAGCTGCCCACTGGGGCCCTGGAGAAACTTGGCCAGTTCAAGGCTCGGATTCCGCTAGCAACCTGGGTCGGATTGGGACTCCTGGTTCTGGCTCTGGCGGGCTTCACGACAAACCTAGTCAGGAAGAACCAGTCGTCGCCGGCCTTGGCCGCGCTTCTCCAGCAGGGTAACCAGCTTGTAGCCATCAGTCCCAACGGAGGCGTGGCATGGACTCATGATTTTCCATTTGATTCACGCATTACCCAGAGCATTGTCGTGCCGCGGGGGGACGGAAGCGACGGAAGCGGCGCAGCAGGCGTCTTGGTCAGTATCTTTGCAGGTGAGGTGCTCGGCGAGAGTCTCAATTTCTTTTCTCCCAAGGGGCAGCCCCTCTGGCAATTCCAGCCCCGCGATTCGACCGTTTTTCGCGCGGGTGAATACTCATTGCAGAGGAATTTTGCGACAGCACAGGCCTTCCGCTGGGGAGGGCAGACGAAAATTGCCGTCGCCGCACACCATACTACTTGGTGGCCTTCACAACTGCTGGTGTTGGATCTCCAAGGGAAAGTCGTGGATAGGTTTGTGAACTCAGGCTGGATCTTGCACGTGGTTTTCATGGAGGGCGCAAAAGGGCCTTTGCTGCTGCTGGGGGGAGTCAGTAATTCCGGGGATGGAGGAATGGTTGCTGTACTCGACGCGAATCACATTTCGGGCGCTTCTCCGGAAGCAGCGGGTTCACCCTACGAATGCACGAATTGTCCATCGGGACGTCCTCTCAAGTATTTTGTCTTTCCTCGATCCGAGTTGAACCGTGTTACGGGATCGGGCCTTATCGGTGCTGGTGTAAGCCGGGCGGGCAGCACAATTCTTGCGGGTAATTCCGAAATCAAAAGCAGCCAGGAGCCTGAGCCAGGAAACCCAGCGGCGACCTACGAATTCTCACCTGAATTCGAGTTACTGCGTGCGCAGTATAGCGACCGCTATTGGGAATATCATCGCCAATTGGAGTTGCAAGGGAGAATCAAACACTCAAGAGCGCAATGCCCGGAACGCTCCGGCCCCAGACTTGTGCGCATGTGGGACCCCCAGCACGGCTGGACGATGATCTACCCCAATCAAAAGAGCAACTGAATTCTTCCAATAAATAAAGAGACTATGTCTCGCGTAAGAGGCGATTTGAACTCTTCGCGCGCTTTGGAGTAGACTGCCAAGTTTAGTCCTTGTGCCTTTAGACCATCGGGGGAACCGGCCATGCTCGTAGTGATGCAAGCGCACGCCAGTGAAGAGCAGGTGCGCGCGGTCTGCGACCGCATCGAGTCGCTGGGGCTGCGACCGCATCGAATCGCTGGGACTGAAGCCCCATCCGATTCCCGGCGCCACGCGCACGGCCATCGGCATCACCGGCAACAAAGGCGCCATTGACCTGGGCGTGCTGGAGTCCATGCCCGGCGTGGTCGAGTGCATTCCGGTCAGCAAGCCTTACAAGCTGGTCAGCCGCGACGTGAAAGAGGACGACACCGTCGTGCGCATCCCCACGCCTTTGGGCGAAGTGGCCTTCGGCGGCCAGAGCGTGGGCGTGGTCGCGGGGCCCTGCGCCGTGGAGAGCCTCGAGCAGGCGCTGGCCATCGGGGAGCGCATCGCCGCCAGCGGAGTGAAGCTCTTCCGCGGCGGCGCGTACAAGCCGCGCACTTCCCCGTACAGTTTCCAGGGCCTGGGCG
>JACQDD010000146.1 GCA_016201265.1 Terriglobales bacterium
ACGCTGGAGGATGTGGAACTGCTCTCGACCAACGTTCCGCAGATTTCGCGAATCACTCCCGAGGCTTACAAAGAGGGCAGTGTCCAGTACGACACGCGCACGTTCAGCTTCACCGTGATCGGTGACTATCCCAACGTCTCTTATATCAAGGTTCTCGAGCTGGCGCAGGGCCGGTTCTACAACCTCGAAGACCAGATGCAGCGGGCGCGGGTCGCCGTGCTCGGCTCCGAAGCCAAGGACAAGCTTTTCTCCGGACGCAACGCCCTCGGGGAGTACATCCGGATCGACGGCCTCAGCTTCGAAGTGATCGGTATTCTCCAGCCCAAGATGCAGGAAGGTGATAACGACATCAACCGCATCGTCTATATCCCGTTTACCTCCATGGGAGACCTGACGGACACCCACTATCTCGGGACCATCTGGCTCAGCTACGAAGTGAATGACTATCAGGGGCTGGAGCGGGCAGTCCGCGGGGTGATGGCACTCCAGCATAAGTTCAACGCGAGCGACCGGCGAGCGTTGATGGTGTTCAGCCTGATGGAGCAGGTACACCAGTTCCAGGTGATCACCATGGGACTCAAGATCCTTCTGGGGTTCATCGGGACGCTGACGCTGGGGATCGGCGGGGTGGGGCTGATGAACATCATGCTGGTCTCGGTCACCCAACGCACCCGCGAGATTGGCATCGAGAAGGCGCTTGGCTCGACGAGGCGCGAAATTTTCTTGCAATTCCTGGCGGAGGCGCTGACCATCAGTTTCTTCGGCGGAGTGCTGGGCGTTCTGCTCGCCTACATAGTCGCCAATTCGGTTGGAAGACTGACTTTGTATAGCGCCATGGCCAAGCATGCGGAAGGCGGCGACATTCAGTTGCTGATTGATCCCATGACACTGTTGACGGCTACCCTCATCCTGGGCGCGGTGGCGCTGGTGAGCGGCATGCTCCCCGCCATCCGGGCGTCGCGCCTGGACCCGATTGAGGCGCTCCGCTACGAGTAACCGTCACAACCCAAGACCTCCCATCAGGCCCTGCCCTGTCGTCTCCTGTGCCCCCGGTGGTTCAGGCCTTTCTTTGCGAACTTGGCGAACCTTTGCGGCCTCCGCGGTTAAGGATTTCTCTCCGCCGTACCGCAGGAGCAGGAGGCTATAATGCTCTGCGCCGCTCGCCAGCACGCGCGGTTGTGCCATCTCTTGCCGTGAGGCCGACACAATTATGGATCGCCCCTCAGTCCCTCCGTCCCCCGATCGCAGAAAATTCCTGACTACCGCAGGCGGCGCGCTAGCTGCATCCGTCGCTTTACCCGCGCTCACGGCCGCTTCCGCCGAGGCTGCCATGCAAGAAGCCCCGCTGCCTCCGGGTGTCGCGCGCAAGATTCCAATCGGCGTCTTTGATCCCGCCTTCCCCGATCTTTCCCTCGACGAAATGATCGAGAAGTTCACCGCCTGGGGAATCGAAGCGGTCGAGATCGGCACCGGCGGCTATCCCGGCGACAAGCATTGTCCGGCGCAGCAACTGCTCGACGATCCGGCTAAGATGCGCGCTTGGAAGAGAAAATTCGAAGACAAGAACATCCGGGTTGCGACGTTAAGTTGCCATGGCAACCCCGTTCACCCGGATGCGAAGATCGCACAGCGCGACGCGGAAATCTTCCGCCGCACCGTGTTATTAGCCGAGCGTATGGGAGTCGAAGTGGTTGTCGGCTTTTCCGGATGCCCCGGCGGCAATGCCACCGACACCATGCCGAACTGGGCCACCTACCGCTGGCCTCCCGAGTACGCCCAGATTCTCGACTGGCAGTGGAAAGAAAGAGTCATTCCGTACTGGAAGGAAGCCGCGAAATTCGCCCGCTCGCACGGCATCCGCAAGCTTGCCTTCGAAATGCACCCCGGCTTCGTCGTCTACAACCCCATGACCTTGCTCAAGCTGCGTGATGCCGTGGGCGAAGAGATCGGCGCCAATTGCGATCTCAGCCATCTCTTCTGGCAGGGATGCGACCCGATCGAAGTTATCCGCTTGCTGGGCAAGCAGGGCGCCCTCTTCCACGCCCACATGAAAGACACCGTTCTGTACAAAGAAAACGTTGCCCGGCACGGTGTGCTGAATTTCGCCTTCTCCACCAGCGAACTTCCGCAGGCGTCGGAGACGTTCCGCGCCGTCGGCTACGGCCACAGCGCCAATACCTGGAAAGAGATCGTGCGCACCTACATGGAGGTGGGCTACCAGGGTATCTTCAGCATTGAGAACGAGGACCCGATCCTTCCCGGCGAGGTAGGTGTGCAACGCGCTCTCGCGCTGCTGAAAAACGTGCGCGCGGAATTGCTCGGGACGGCGGCCTGACGCGATGGATCGCCGCGATTTTTCCCGCATCCTCTCCGGTGTCGTACTAGGCAGCGCGGTTCTGCCTGCGCTTCCATCGCTGGCTGCACCCACCGCAGCACAGGTTCCTTTCCGCTTCTCCGTCATGCTCTGGACGATCTACCGCAAGCTCCCCTTCGATCAGCGCGTAGAAAAGGTCGCCGAAGCCGGCTATCACGCCGTCGAACTGGTAGATGAATACGAAAAATGGTCGCCGGAAGACTTCCGCCGCGCCTCTGCGAAGTTGCGCTCCCTGGGCATTGTGGTGGACGCCATGGCAGGCGTGTGGACCGGGATCGCCAATCCCCAGGCGCGGGAAAAATTCCTGACAGACCTGACCAAGCTTGTGCCGGTCGCGGAGCAGTTGGAATGTCCCGCGATTATCGTTCTCTCCGGCGACCGCGTCGAAGGACTCTCGCGCGAAGCTCATCATCAAAGCTGCATCGAGAGTCTGAAGCGGGCTGCCGAGATCGCCGACAGACGGAATCTCACCCTGCTGCTCGAAAACATCGACCAGGAAGAAAACCCTAAGTACTACCTCACGTCCGTGGCCGAAGGATTCGAAATCATCCGCGAGGTGAACCATCCCCGCGTGAAGTTTTTGTATGACTTCTACCACGAACAAATTTCTGAGGGGAACCTGATCGAAAAGTTGGAAAAGAACATCGCGCAGATGGGCTTGGTGCACGTGGCCGATGTCCCGGGGCGGCATGAGCCGGGCACCGGGGAAATCAACTACGCCAACATCTATCGCAAGCTGGCGCAACTGAACTACCGCGGCTACGCCGCCATGGAGTTCGAACCCACCGGCGATCCTGTCGCCAGCCTGCGCACAGCGCGCGAGCAGGCGATGCGCGCCGCGCAGGGAAAATAGAACTCGTGTTGACGGACGCGAGAAGCAGGGATAATCTACCCTGACTCCGGGGTCGAGGAAAATCGATGCAGCGACGCGAAATCATACGAGTCCTTCTCGGGACGGCGGCTCTTCCCCTGCTCCCCCGAGAAGTTTTTGCCCTCCTAAGCCAGGTCCACGACCAGCTTCCCGCGGCCCCGGCACTGAAGACACTCAACCCTCACCAGGACGCCACGGTCACGACGATTGCGGAGTGGATCATTCCTCAGACCGACACGCCCGGCGCCAAGGCAGTCCGCGTCAACGAGTTCATCGACCTGATTCTGACCGAGTGGTATGACGACGAGGATCGAACGAAGTTTCTCGCCGGCCTGACCAACGTTGATACGCAGTGCCGCGATCTCTTCGGAAAAGACTTTGTGGATTGCTCCGCGCTGCAACAAAAACAACTGCTCACCGCGCTCGACGAGGAACTGACCGAAGTTCGCCAGGCGGAGGTCCTCTTGTCCCAGCGCCGCCGCCGAGTCGGGCCGGCCCACCAGACCTTCTTCTATGCCATGAAACAGTTGACGCTGGCAGGCTACTTCACATCGGAAGAGGGCGCGAAACAAGCCCTGCATTACCAGGTCATCCCATCGCAGCATTCTGCGTGCGTTCCATTGGAAGAAGAGGAGGCTGCGAAATAGATGCCGGCGAAAACGTATGACGCCATTGTGATCGGTTCCGGCATTACCGGAGGCTGGGCCGCCAAGGAACTCACCGAGAAGGGTCTGGAAACCCTGGTTCTGGAAGCGGGTCGCCCGATCGAGCCGAATAAGGACTATGTCGAGCACGTTCCCGTCTGGAAAAAGCGGTTTCGCGAAATGGGCGACCGCAGCCGCTTCAATCGCGAGCAGCCCGTGCAGCAGAAATGCGGCGCTCTCGACGAACTGAACAGCAAGTTCTTCGTCAACGACAAGCAAAATCCCTACATCACCGACGAAGGCAAGTCGTTCCTTTGGATTCGCGGGCGGCAGGTCGGCGGTCGTTCCATTACCTGGGGACGCCAGTCGTATCGCTGGAGCGATCTCGATTTTGAAGCCAACCTGCGCGATGGAATCGCGGTTGACTGGCCGATCCGCTACCAGGACATCGCTCCCTGGTACGACTATGTCGAGGATTTCGCCGGCGTGAGCGGACAAGCCGAAGGACTGCCGCAGCTTCCCGACGGCAAGTTCCTGCCCCCGATGGAAATGACCTGCAGCGAACTCATCGTAAAAGACTCCGTCGCCAAGCACTTTCCCGGCGAGCGGCTCATGACGATCGGCCGCAGCGCGGTGCTGACACAGCCTCATCGCGGGCGCGCTGCTTGCCACTATTGCGGTCCGTGCGATCACGGATGCATCACAAAGTCATATTTCAGCAGCCTCAACTCCACTTTGCCGGCCGCCAGCGCCACCGGAAAACTCACGCTTCGCCCGCACAGCGTCGTCCACAGCCTGATCTTCGATCCCGCCAGCCGCAAAGTTACCGGGGTGAGGGTAATTGACGGCCAGACGCACGCGGCCCTCGAATTCCACGGCCGCATCGTGTTCCTGTGCGCCTCGACGCTCGAGTCCACCCGTATCCTGCTAAACTCGGCCACGCCTGAGTTCGCCCATGGCCTCGCCAACTCCAGCGGCCAACTCGGTCACAACCTCATGGACCACACCATGGGCGGCGGCGCGAGCGGCCGCATCCCTGGCAATGAAGACAAAGTCACATCTGGCCGCCGTCCCAACGGCATCTACGTGCCCCGTTTCCGCAATGTCAAGAGCAAGCATCCCAACTTCCTGCGCGGATACGGTTTTCAAGGCGGCGGTTGGCGGCTGAGTTGGGAGCGTGGCAGCGAACTGGCCGGCTTCGGCGCCGACTTCAAGCACATGTTGAGCCGTCCCGGCCCGTGGATGTTTGACTTCTATGGCTTCGGCGAGTGTCTGCCCAATCCCGAGAACTGCGTCGAACTCGATAAGGAAGTGAAAGACGAGTGGGGAATTCCCGCGTTGCGGATTCACTCCATGTGGCGAGACAACGAGAGAGCGCTGCTGAAAGACATGTCGATCACGGCGGCGGAAATGCTTTCGGCCGCCGGTGCCAAGGAAATCTCGCCCTATGTGGAAGACAACGCGCCCGGTCTCACCATCCATGAAATGGGAACGGCGCGCATGGGCCGCGACCCGAAAACCTCCGTGCTCAACGCTCACAACCAGGCCCACGATGTGAAGAACCTGTTCCTGACCGACGGCGCGTGCATGGCGTCGTCGTCGTGCGTGAATCCTTCGCTCACGTACATGGCGCTCACCGCGCGGGCCTGCGACTTCGCCGTCGCTTCCATGAAAAAAGGAGAACTCTAACGATGAATCGCCGCACTTTTCTCGGCACAATGACGGCAGCCGCAGTGTTCGCGCCGCGCCTGACGCGGGCGTCGGAGTCCAACCGCATCGAAAAAATCGGCGTGCAACTTTACACCGTGCGCGACGAAATGAAGCGCGACTTCGACGGAACGATCGCCAAGGTCGCGGCCATTGGTTATCGCGAGGTGGAGTTCGCTGGATATTTCGGCCACACGCCCCAGCAGGTCCGCGCCCTGCTCGACCGCAACGGCCTGAGCGCTCCTTCGGTTCATGTGGACTACCAGAGCCTGGGCGACAAGTTTCCGCAAGTCATTGCCGATAGTGCCGTCATCGGCCACCGCTACATCGTCAATCCCTGGATCGACGACGCCATACGCAAGGACCCCGACGGCTGGAAGCGCGCCGCCGCAGTCTTCAACAAAGCCGGCGAGGCGTGCCAGAAAGCCGGCCTTCAGTTCGCCTACCACAACCATCATTTTGAGTTCATCCAGGTACACGGCAAGTACGCCTACGACATCCTTCTGGAAGAGACGGATCCGAAGCTGGTGCAGATGGAAATGGACCTCTGCTGGATGACCGTGGCCCGGCAGGATCCGCTCAAATATTTCGCGCGCTACCCGGGCCGCTTCCCCATGGTTCACGTCAAGGACGTGAAGAGCGTGCCGCCGGCTGATAAGCCCGGCGAACCGGTTGATTTTGAGAAAGTCTTCCCCCTGATGACGGCAGTAGGAAGCGGCTCGATCGACTGGAAGCACATTTTCGCGCACTCCGGCGGGGCCGGGATCAAGCACTACTTCGTGGAGCACGATTATCCGAAGCAGCCCTTTGAAAACATCAAGGCCAGCTACGCCTATCTGAACAGCCTGCGGTTCTGACCGGGAAGCCAACAGCCCCTCTGGAATCAGCAACTTCCCGAATCGCCGCGACGGGCCTCCGCCCGACCGCTTGACCCGCCCTCAAGTGCAGGGCATAATTTCCGCCACGAAGTTTGAGGCCGATTCAGGCTGTCGGCCCGCGTCCATCAGGTTTTCAAGCCGATGCAGACATTCTGAAGCTGGAATCGCGGCATCCCCGGCCGCTCCTTCCCGCCCTCCCAGGAGCTTAACGTGAGCGAAGAAATCAACCAGCGAATTGGCGACTACGAGATTCTCAACGAGTTGGGCGCGGGCGGAATGGGCCGCGTGTACCGCGTGCGCAACGTGATCTCCGACCGCATCGAGGCCATGAAGATCCTTCTGCCCGATTTGGCCGGACGCCAGGAATTGGCCGCCCGCTTCCTGCGCGAAATCAAGCTTCTCGCCAGTCTGGATCATCCCAATATCGCGCAACTCCGTACCGCCTTCACGGACGACAACCGACTGGTGATGATCATGGAGTACGTCGAAGGCACCTCCATGGCGGCCCGTCTGCAAGCTGGCCCCATCTCAGTTGCAGACGCGCTCAACTATATCGATCAGGTTCTCAACGCCCTGAGCTATGCCCATCAGCAGAACGTGATCCACCGCGACATCAAGCCCGCCAACATGATGCTCACTCCGCAGGGAATCGTGAAGGTCATGGATTTTGGCATTGCCCGGTCGGATACAGATGCCGCCCTCACGTTGGCCGGCACGAGTCTTGGCACCATCAATTACATGTCGCCGGAGCAAGTTAAGGGCGAGCGCACCGATCCGCGCTCCGATCTTTATTCTGTCGGCATCTGTCTCTACGAAATGGTGACGGGAAAGAAGCCTTTTGAGGCGGGCAGCGATTATTCCATCATGAGTGCCCACGTGAAAGAAGCGCCCAAGCCGCCCGTCGAGCTTCAGCCCGGACTTCCCCCTGCCCTCAATGAAATTATTCTGATGGCCATTGCCAAAGATCCGGCCGGGCGTTTCCAGACTGCCGCCGCATTCCGCAATGCCCTAAGCAATGTGCGCGGGCTCTCTCCGACCGCGGAGATCGCAACCCTCGCAGCGGGCAATGCTGCCGCATTGGCAACCGCCCTGCCCCATGTTCCACCGCCAGCCACTTCCCCAAGTCAGGTTGCAACGCTCGCTGCGACTCCGGCCAGCCCC
>JACQDD010000147.1 GCA_016201265.1 Terriglobales bacterium
CGCCACTATGCCGGAAACGTTGTTGCCGGTTTGCCATCCCACGCGTCCTGTGTCGGTAATCTTCATGCAGGGCACGGACGATCCGCTGGTGCACATCGAAGGCGGCGCCGTCGCGCGCACTCACGGCCGTAACCTCTCTCTCGCCGACGCCGTCCGCTTCTGGCTCGATCACGACCAGACGTCGAAGAAGCCCGACGCGTCCGACCTTCCCCACCATGATTCCAACAGCACCAGCGTGCACCGTGACATCTACAGCGGCGGCAAACAAGACACCGAAGTTGTCGTGTACACCATCCGCGGAGGAGGCCACACCTGGCCCGGCGGACAGCAATACCTGTCGGTCTTTCTCGTCGGGAAGGTAAACCATGATATCAACGCCAGCCGAGTCATCTGGGAGTTCTTTGCGAGGCATAGCCGCTAGTCGAAACACGTAGGGACAGCCGCCGTCTCGTTCGGCGCTCGGCGTTGTAAACTCGCTGCATGTCCCCTCGCCGTTCCGAATCTACCCATTCCGAGGGCCTCTTCGCTAAGTCGCCCAAGTCAGCCGCGCCCGCTCATTCCGCCCACATTGATGGCGGAGCCCGCGGCAATCCCGGCCCGTCCGGCTATGGCGTGGTGATCCACGACGCTTCGGGCCGCAAGATCGCCGAACTCAGCGAGTACCTCGGCCACCACACCAACAACTACGCTGAGTACCAGGGACTTCTCGCGGTTCTACGTTATGCGGTGGCTAACGGTATCAAGACGCTCAAGGTGGTCAGCGATTCTGAACTCATGGTCCGCCAGATGAAGGGCATCTACAAAGTGAAGCATCCGGAACTGCGCAAACTCTACGACGAGGCGCAGCATCTGGTTCGCAGCCTTGACCACTTCGAGATCCGCCATGCCCTGCGCGAGCACAACCGCGACGCCGACCGGCTGGCCAACGACGCTATGGACCGGGGGAAATTGCAGAAGTAAGAAGTCAGAATGCAGAAGTGAAGAACGGAAACTCAGCTTCGAGCCGCGAGCCCCGATCCACCATCGGACTGGTTGCCCGAAGCTCGCGGCTCGGAGCTCGCAGCTCAACTTCTGCAATCTGACCTCTTACTTCTGAATTCGGCTTCCCCCAGTTTTCCCTTCCCTCCGTTCTCCGGTCGGATTACCATTGCAACCCAACACCACATCAGGAGGCGAACATCGTGCTCATCGGGCCCAACACCTTCGCTGGGATCAATCCCTGGGCTGTACTGGTGTCAGCGGTCGCCACTATGGTCATCGGTTTCCTCTGGTACTCGCCGTTGCTTTTCGCGCGCCCGTGGATGCGTCTCATGGGTTACGACCCCGACGACAAGGCCGAGCTGGCCGAAATGCAAAAAGGCGCCGGCAAGTTGTATGGGATCACGTTTGTTGCCACGCTGGTCTCAGCTGTCGTGTTGGCGAAGATCGTCGACTTCACCAGCGTCAACACCATCTTCTACGGGATGAAAGTTGGATTTGGTGTCTGGCTCGGTTTCGTGGCCACAGTCCAGTTGACGGGCGCGTTGTTCGGCAAGCAGCCGACCAAGCTTTTCCTGATCAATACCGGGTACCAACTCGTTTGCTACCTCGCGATGGGAGCGATTCTGGCGAAGTGGCCGCACTGAAGGGAAGGCAGAAGTAAGAAGTCAGATTGCAGAAGTAAAGACCTTTGCCTTCGACGGTCTCGCGGGCAGCGTGAGTTTTCACTTCTGCAATCTGACTTCTGACTTCTGCATTCCCCTCATTCTCCCGCCGAATGGTCGTGCACAATCTTCCATCCGTCCGGAAACTTCCTGAAGATCAACGTGAACAACCCGTGCGGCGTTTTCCCGTCTGACATGGCCAGGTGGAACTCGCCGCGGACAAATGCCGACTTCGGCCCCAACATCTCGATCCGCAGCCCCGAGAATTCCAGCTTCCCCATCTCACGGCCCGCACCCTGATAGCTCTTCTTGTATCGGTCGAGCGCCGCTTGCCAGCCTCTCGATTCGTGCGCTCCAGAGAAAAACGTCAGCTCCGGCGAATTCCAATAGCCGGCCATGAACGCTTCCAGGTCGCCACGATTCCAGGCTTGCTGCTGTTCTTCGATCACTTTCCGGATGGCGGATGGTCCCGCATCGGCAATTTGCGGTTGAGCCGTTAGGGCAAGAGCCATCACCGAACCAAGCATGAAAGCAATGGCGCGCATATTTCCTCCAAGGCGCATCAGTTTCGCACAAACAATGAGCCCTAACAAGAAATCGACTGATTGAATTTCGCGCGAGCAGAACGCCCGCGATTGCTTTCAGGAAATGGGGCCCGCCAGCAGTTTGCGGGAGCTTCAAGACTAGCAACTAGCAACCAGCAACTAGCGACTGGCCTTTTTCACCGCTGCCTTCGCCTTCACCGCCTGCCAAGGACGCTTCGGGCGCTCGACTTCAGGCTTGTCGCGGTCTTTGATACGGTCGTAGTGGTACGACTCGCTCACCGTCCCCAGCGATTCGTTATACAGGCTGGGCAGAGCCAGCGCTTCCTTCAATTCTTCGGAGCACTGGTGCAGCGCTTTGAGATGATCGGCTGTCGCTGGCACTTCGGTTTTCGTGGTCTTCAGGAACTGTTGATAACCCCTGTTGACCAGTTTTGAGATCTCGGCCCCGACGAGGTATCCAGGATAGGCAAAAATCTTCACTCCGCCATCATCGGTCTTCTGGATGGCCGCGGAGACGTTGTACTTCTTAAGGAACACGCGGCTCTGCGTGCCCGGAGCTTCAATCAGGTCAAACCCGTGCTCGCGCAGCCAACTGACTGCGTCTTCGTAGGTACGTTGTTCGACTTTCGTTGCCATTATCTTTCACTCAATTCCGTTTCGAGGTTAGATGCGGCCGTGCCGCCCTGGGCGCCTGCGGATTCGCTGGAACCAAACTCTGCCACCTTGAATCTAAGGACGTAGTATAGATATACCTTTTTCGGATTGCGGGCACATTACTCTGGTCATTAGAGTTTCGCAATGACGGCAGCCAGTCCCAATCCCGCCCCACGACAGCACGACGCCAGCGCCGATGCAGTCGCTGCGCGCCTGGCAGGCGAAACATTGCTGGAGCGCATCGGCAATACTCCGCTCTTGCGGCTCGACACACTCACGCGCAATCTTCCCACCGTCCAGCTTCTGGGAAAGGCCGAGTGGCACAACCCCGGCGGATCTGTGAAGGACCGCACGGCTGCCAGCATCGTGGCGGAGGCGCGCCGCTCCGGCAAGCTGGAACCGGGAAAAATTCTTCTTGATTCCACCAGCGGCAACACCGGCATCGCCTACGCCATGCTGGGCGCCGCCCTCGGCTTTCCCGTCACGCTGTGCGTTCCCGAGAATGTTTCCGTCGAGCGAAAGCGCATTCTACAGGCTTACGGCGCAAATATCATCTACACCAACCCCGGAGAGGGCTCCGACGGCGCCAGCCGGATGGCACATCAGCTCGCGGAAAAGCATCCCGATCTTTATTTCTATGCCGACCAGTATTCGAACGACGCCAACTGGCGCGCACACTACGAGACTACGGCCAACGAAATCTGGCGTCAGACCGAAGGGCGCATCACGCACTTTGCCTCGATCATGGGCACGACCGGAACTTTTGTTGGCACCACACGCCGTCTGCGGGAACTGAATTCGCACATCCGCTGCGTCTCTCTGCAGCCGGACTCGGCTTTCCACGGCATCGAAGGTACAAAACATCTTGCCTCGACCACCGTGCCGCGCATTTACGACGCTTCGCTCGCAGACGACAGCCTTGAAATCCGCACTGAAGACGCCTATGCCATGGCCCGGCGCCTGGCCCGCGAGCAAGGACTGCTGGTCGGAGTGTCCGCCGCCGCGGCTCTGGTCGGAGCGGTGAAAATCGCCGAGTCGCTGAAAAAGCAGCAACCCGCAGTGATTGTCACCATCCTCTGCGATTCCGGTACTCGGTACTTGAGCGAGCGGTTCTGGGACGAAGGCTGAAGGGCAATTCACCACAGAGGCACAGAGGCACAGAGAAGGCTTTTTTCCTAATTCCTCTGTGTCTCTGTGACTCTGTGGTGAAGTTACTTCTGCTGTCTGACTTCTGCTGTAATTGCGAATGCTGAAACTTTCCCAGCCTGTCTATGCGTCCCTTCGTCAGCACGGCGAAGAGACGTATCCCCATGAGTGCTGCGGCGTGCTGCTCGGGCGCTTCGAAGACGACGGCTCCAAGACTGTGACCCGCATCGCCCGCGCCGGCAACACCCGCGACGACTCGCCGCACAACCGGTACAACATCGACCCGAAAGAACTCATCCGCATCCAGCGCGAAGGCCGCGAGCGCGGCGAAGACATCGTCGGCTTCTACCATTCTCATCCCGATCATCCCGCCCAGTGGTCGCCCACCGACCTCGCCGAGGCCCACTGGTTCGGCTGCTCGTATGTGATCACCAGCGTGGAGAAGGGCAAGGCTGCGGTGACGAATTCCTTCCAACTTGAGGGTGCCGGCGAAAACGACAAGCGATTTCTCGACGAGCCCATCGCAATCTCCTGACTCTCCAGCGAGGTCTGCTTCCCGGAACACAAAAAGCCCGGCTGTTTGGTCGGGCTTCTTGCTGTGCAGGCAATGCGTAACGCTACGGGGCGATCCGGTCCGTAACGGTGTCGTTGTGGTAGCTGGAGTGGTCGCGCACCTGCATCCAGCCGCCTCCAGGTTTGAGTGTATCGGCAGCGCTAGTCTTTTCGTTGGTGGCGAAGTCCTGCCAGGAGCTGTAGCGAGCGATCGTGAGGAAGTGCCAGGGTCCACCCTCGAGGTGGGCCATCAGGACGTTCCCGGCAGTAGCATCGCCGGCAGCCGGTGGCTGACCAAGCGACTTCTCCAGCGGGTCACGATGTCCAGGAGCAGCGCGAAATACGGAGACCACATAGACCGACCCCGCGCTCTTGCTGGGGTCGTCAAGACCCATAGCCTTGGCGAACTCGGGCCAGGCCGGGCCGTTCACGAACGTATCCGTGTGCCAGCCGTTGAGATCGCGCGCGGCTGCCGACGGCGGATTGCCCGCCGCGTCTACCGTCGTCTTGGTTCCGAGGTGCTCGATGACGACGTAGTCCCAGTCTTCGCCGCTTTGGTGGCGCAGGACAATGTAGTGCCCTGGCATCGCTGCGTTCGGGCCTTGTTTCTTGAGGTAGTCGCCTTGCTCGGCTCCTTTGCCGAGAGCAGCTTTTGCAAAGTGGACATGGTAGACGTCAGTGCGGGCGCCAGTCTGCGCAGACGCATTCGGCATGGCCGAGACGGACACGAACAAGAGCAGCACAAGAAGCAGCACAAAAGTGCCTTTCATCGTTTCCTCCAGATTTTTTTGATTGGGCTTGATTGACGCGAATGCGTGGCCGAAAGACTGCGGGGATTATACAACTGCAAGCGTCTTGTTGGGGGTATTTAATTAGCCAGGGGCCCCGAGCCGCTTCACCGAAAGTAGTTTTTCACCCTGGCTGCGTCATGTAGAACAGCAGCACGGGAACTGGCCTAATCTCCGGACGACCACGAATCCCCTCCATGCTGAATCCTCGGCTTGCACCATAGCATCTCTCTACTGATATGCCGCAGATCCAGATCCCAACTCCGCTCCGCCAATACGCGGGGAAACAGGCGACCGTAGAGGTCCCCGCCAGGAACGTTGGCGAGGCCCTCAGCGGCCTGATCGCACAACATCCTGACCTGAAGCGCCACCTCTACACCGAGGACGGCAAGCTCCGTGCCTTCGTCAATGTTTACGTCAACGACGAAGACATGCGCTACCTCGAGAAAGAAGCCACCGCGCTGCAGGAGACGGATACGATTTCGATTGTGCCCTCCATCGCCGGAGGCATTTCTGATTGTTGATTTTTGATTGTTGATTTACGATTGAACTCAGGATTTGCAGATGACCACCATCGCGGCAAACAACTGTCGAATGTCGTGCCCTTCCATCTGTTGTTGATCCGCGCCGCGGAAAATCGTCAATCGTAAATCAACAATCGTAAATTTTCAGAGGATCCCATGGCCACCCTGACCGACGCCCAACCCGAAGCCGTTCTGAGCAACGACGAAATCCTGCGCTACTCGCGCCACCTGATCATGCCCGAGGTCGGCATGGAAGGTCAGCAGAAGCTGAAAGCCGCGAAGGTTCTCTGCATCGGCGCCGGCGGTCTCGGATCGCCGCTGGCACTGTATCTCACGGCCGCGGGCGTGGGCACGCTCGGCATCGTGGACTTCGACGTCGTGGACTACACCAACCTGCAGCGCCAGATCATTCACACCACCAACGACGTCGGCCGCAAGAAACTCGATTCCGCTGCCGAGAAGCTCAAAGCCATCAACCCGTTCCTGAACCTGCGGTCGTTCGAGATGAAACTCACCAGCGCCAATGCCCTCGATCTTTTCCGCGAGTTCGACATCATTGCCGACGGTACCGACAACTTCCCCACCCGCTACCTGGTCAACGACGCCTGCGTGCTCACCGGCAAGCCCAACGTTTACGGCTCGATCTTTCGCTTCGAAGGACAGGCCAGCGTTTTCGCCACCGAAGAAGGCCC
>JACQDD010000144.1 GCA_016201265.1 Terriglobales bacterium
AGCGCAGCGAAGGATCTCTCTGTCACTCTGTCACTCTGTCACTTTGCAACTCTTTCCCTCTGCCACTTTTTGACTTTTCCTCGCTCCGCCCCTTAGACTGCTCTGCTCTATGCGCGTTCTCTTCATCGGCGACATCGTCGGCTCTCCCGGCCGCCGCATCATTCACGATCGTCTTGCGGACATCCTCGCCCAGCAGCAGATCGATCTGTGCATCGCCAACTGCGAAAACTCCGCCTCCGGTTTCGGCATCACCCCGCGTCTCGCCGACGAGCTTTTCCAGGCCGGCATCGAAGTCCTTTCCGGCGGCAATCACATCTTCGACCGCAAGGAGATTTTCGATTATTTCCCGCATCAGCCCCGCCTGCTCCGCCCGGCCAATTTTCCCGAGGGCGCTCCCGGCAGCGGCCTTTACATGGGCGCCGCAAAGAACGGCGTACGTTACGCAGTGCTGAATCTACAAGGCCGCACCTTCATGAACCCGATTGATTGTCCCTTCCGCGCCGCCGACCGCGAGCTCGCTCGCATTCCGCCCGAAGTGAAAATCGTTCTCGTGGACATGCACGCGGAAACCACCAGCGAGAAGCAGGCCATGGGCTGGTATCTCGACGGCAAGGTTTCCGCCGTCATCGGCACGCACACGCACGTCGCCACCGCTGACGAGCGCGTCCTCCCCCGTGGCACCGCGTACATCACCGACGTGGGCATGACCGGCCCGCACGATTCCGTCATCGGCATGGAAAAGGAAAGCATCATCCGCCGCTTTCTGGAATCGCTTCCCACGCGCTTCGAAGTCGCCGCCAACGACATTCAGATGAACTGTGTCCTCCTCGACCTCGACGACTCCGCCGCCCTCCCTCTTGCCCCGCGTTCCCCCGCCCGCTCCATCTCTCGCCTGCGCTTTCGTCTGGATTGACCGCCGGAGTTTGCCCTGGCGCCTTTTGTCGGGGCTTCCGCCCGGATTGATTCGACGCGCGAATTTGCCTCGGGTTTTTCATTTCAAATTTCCAATTTTAAATTTGAAATTCTTCGGCGCCTCCGCCTCGACTCGTAGCGCCGGCTCCTGGCAATTTCCGCCGCCGCACAGCTTGCCCGGCTAGCGAAGCCAACATCTCTCTGCTATGCTTCTCCTGCAGCGTCGTTGC
>JACQDD010000145.1 GCA_016201265.1 Terriglobales bacterium
CGGCCAAACAGCTGAAGCTGGAAGAAGCCGCTCTGCTCGCTGGCCTTCCCAAAGCGCCGCAATACTACTCGCCCATCGCCCACGCGGACCGCGCCCAGAAGCGCCGCAACCTGGTGCTCAACGCCATGCTCGAGGACGGCAAGATCACCGCCGCCCAGGCCGCCGACGCCAAAGCCAAACCGATCCAGCTCAACCTGCAGAAGGATCCGAATTCGCTGGCGCCCAATTTCGTGGAAGAAATCCGCCGCTACCTCGAAACCAGGTACGGCAGCGACCAGGTTCACGAAGGCGGCCTCCGTGTCTACACCTCGCTCGACATGGATCTCCAGAAAGCCGCCCACCAGGCGGTGCTCGATGGTCTCGCCGCCTACGAGCGGCGGCAACGATGGCGCGGCAATCTTGCTAACCTTGTCGCCCAGGGACAGCGGCTCGACAAATACCAAGATCCCGACTGGGACGAAGATCCCGAGGTCAGCGGCTACATTCACGCGCTCGTCACCTCAGTCTCTCCGGCTAGCGCGCAGCTTCGCTTCGGCCAGCGCATAGCCACGCTTTCCCAGGCCGACGTCGCCTGGACCCAACGCAAGCTGCCCGCCCTACTCGCGGTCGGAGACATCGTCTACGTCAAAGTGCTCTCTCTCGACGGCGGCGGAAAATCTAAAGTCAGTCTCGAGCAGGACTCGGGCGCCCAGGGAGCGCTGGTCGCAATCGACAACGCCACCGGAGATATAAAGGCCATGGTCGGTGGGCGCGACTTCAACCTCTCCAAGTTCAATCGCGCTACCCAGGCCCTGCGGCAGGTTGGCTCGTCCTTCAAGCCCTTCGTCTATACCGCCGTGATCGACCAGGGCGGAAGCCCGGACGAAACCATCATGGATGCGCCCATAACCTTCGAGACCCTCTCCGGTCCCTACATTCCGCACAACTACGACGACAAGTTTGAAGGCCTGATCACGCTGCGCCGCGCCCTCGCCCAGTCCAGGAACATTCCCGCGCTAAAACTTGCCGACCGCATCGGCATCCGCACCGTGATTGACTACGCCCACCGCTTCGGAGTCACCTCGACGCTTCCACCCTATTTGCCGGTGGCCCTTGGTTCGGCCGAAATCACCCTCATGGAACAGACCTCCGCCTTCAGCGTGTTCCCCAACGACGGCGTCCGCATCGCTCCCCGCTACATCACCAAGGTGACCGACTACGAGGGCCGCATCCTGGAGGAAGACTTCCCCGACATCAAGGACGTGATCAGTTCCCCCACCGCGCGCATCATGACTTCGATGCTGCGCGAAGTGGTGGTCCACGGCACAGCGGTAGCCGCCTCCAAAATGCCTTACCCCCTCGCGGGCAAAACCGGCACCACCAATGACTTCACTGACGCCTGGTTTATGGGCTTTTCCCCGTCGCTCACTTGCGGCGTCTGGATCGGCTACGACGAAAAGAAATCCCTGGGCCCCAAAGAATCCGGCGGCCACACCGCCCTACCCATCTGGATCCAGTTCATGAACGTCGCCCTGGCCGGCAAAGATCCCGGTGAATTCCAGCCCCCGCCCGCCGTCCCGCCGTCCGTAGCTCAGAAGCTTGACACTCCCGACGTAGCCCCCGGCGACGGCGAAACCCACTAGCGAATTGTGTGGGGCGGGCACTCCTGCCCGCCAAGTTGTGAATGGGTAATAGTGACCGTAGCGCCGGCGCCTCGCCGGCTGTCGCGCGGGCACCTTGCCCGCGCTCTGCCATCCTAGGCGAGCCTTCGCATCAACCGCACCACCCGCACCGCCCGATACAGCGGAAACAGCGCCTCCGGCAATCGCACCGCCGCGACATCCCCCGCCCCTGGCGTCCACAGCAGCCGCCACAGATACCGCCATCGGTCACCGCGTCGCTCCCGCAATCTCAAGATCCACCGGAAGTATTCTGCCGACTCGAAATCATACCCAGCACTTCGCGCCAAGCGCGCAGCAAACTGTTCGCCAAGAACCTGCACCTCCGGATCGCCGTCAACGATTTCCTGCGCCGGCCCCGGAAGCGAGACTCCAAGCAATGCCCGCACCAACCAAAAGCTCACCCCCAGAATCCGGACGATCCCAAGCTCGCTTGCCCGCGCGCCGACCAGAGCCCAGTCGACGGTCTGCGCCCGCACCGTCTCCGCGATGTCGCACACCCAGATCAGCCGCATCCAAAGATGTTTACCGGCATGAAGGCACAGCACCAGCACAGAGTCTTCTGGAGACAGGCACCCGACTTCCCGCCCCCCCAGTGCCGCCCCGCCAGCGCGGGCCAGCAACTCTTCCACACGAAGATCAACGGCATAGAAATACGGCAGCAATCCCCACTGCAACTCAACCAGGTACTTCCCCGCGGCGCTATCGAAAGAACGCTCGTATCCATACCGCAGCCAGAGCCGCTCAACGGCAGGGCTAAGCTCCGCAGACGGCCGATATCCCAGCTCCGCAAGCACTTGTTTCGCCTGCTCGAAGTCGGCCGTGGCAATCAGAAAATCGAGATCGCCAAAATTACGCAACGCAACGTCGCCATAGGCCGACTCCGCCAGCACCGGCCCTTTGTAGGGAATCGCGCGGAGCTCGCTCTTTTCGAAGTGCTGCGCAATTCGCACCAATTCACTGGCAAACCACAGATTGCGTCGCACGTTCGCTTCAAATGCAGACCGCAGTGACTGCCCGACCTCGGGCGGAAGTCCGCGAGCATGTGTAGTCACATTCCGCGCCACCAGCGGCAGAACCCCGTGATGCTCCGCCAGTCGGAGAAGTTCGCTCCAGTCCAGCCCGGATTCATCCCAAGCCGCAATGCGCGCGCTGCGCTCCGGCGCCAGTTCCACGCCGGTACACGCGCACAAGAAATCGAAATCCTTCGAGAAGCCTTCCCGCCGGCGCGGAACACTGGGCACGGCGGACGGCGCTGAAGATCGGCTCATGAGGCAGGTGAGGAATCCCTTCGTGAAACCTTCATGCCCTTCGTGGTTTCAGGTCTTTCTAACCACAAAGGACACTAAGGAGCACGAAGGAGAATCGTTGGGATCGCGAACCGCCACTATAATACAGAGTCTTCCGCTGCGACCCGAACGGCACTTTTATGGACCGAGTCGTCTTCGAATCCGTCCGCAAGGCATTTCGCCATCGCCCCGCCCTGTTCAACTGGCTGGGACGGGAACGCGGCGGTGAGACGGTCGCCCTGAAAGATCTTTCATTCTCCGCGTCGCCCGGCGAAGTGCTGGTCCTCCTGGGCCCGAACGGCAGCGGCAAAACCACCGCTCTCAAGCTGATCTCGACCATGCTGCTGCCCGACGCTGGCTCCGTCCGCGTGTCCGGTTCCGACACGCTGAGCGACGGCGGACGCGTCCGCCGGCAGGTCGGCCTCGCCGTCGCTACCGAGCGCTCGTTTTTCCCCCGCCTCTCCGCCCGCGAGAATCTCGAGTTCTTCGCCGCCCTCGACGAAGTCCCGCCCCGCGAGCGTTCCCAACGAATCGAAGAAGTCCTTCGCGATACCGGCCTCGCCGAGCAAGCCGACACGCTGATCATGAAGTTTTCCAGCGGCATGTACCAGCGCCTCGGCATCGCGCGCGCCCTGGTCAAGCGGCCGGCCGTTCTGCTGCTCGACGAACCCACGCGCAGCCTCGACGCCGCCACCACCGCCCACTTCTGGACCACCATCCGCACCTTGGCCCAGCAGCAGACCACCATCCTGCTGGCCACGCACAACTTCGCCGAAGCCGCCGCCGTCGGCGATCGACTCCTGCTGCTGCAACGCGGCGATTTGCTCGCCGATCGTTCCATCCGCAGCGGCGAGAGTATGGAAGAGTTGCGCGCCTTCTACTTCCGCATGACCGGCGAAGTGGACCAATCCGCCAGTATGATCCGCCAGGTTGGGAGGGTTTCATGAGATCCCTTCTCGACAAGCTCCACGCCATCTTGCGCCGCGATCTGCTGATCGCCATCCGTCACCGCACTGGCTTCGCCATCACCGTCCTCGGTCTGCTGACCCAGTTGGCGGCCTTCTATTTCCTGTCCCGCGCAATCGGACCCGGCTTCCGTCCCGGTGGCGTGGACTACTTTCCCTTTCTTCTGGTCGGCACTGGCGTCTACACGTTCTTCGTGATGAGCACGCAAGCGTTCCTCAGCACTGTGCAGGAAGCGCAGCAAACCGGAACCATGGAAGTGTTGATGACCACTTCCACTCCTGCCGCCGAAATGGTCGTGCTCAGCTCCATCTCCGCTTTTGCCGGAAATCTCCTCAACCTCGTGTTTTATCTCCTGGCCGGGGCGGCAGTTTTCCGCGCTCCCATTCACGCCAATATTTTCTCCTGCCTGGCGGTGCTGATTCTTTCTCTCGCCATCGCCATGGCCCTGGGGATTGCCGCCGCTACCATCCAAGTCACATTCCAGAAAGGCTCGGCGCTCTTGTGGCTGCTCAGTTCCGGCGTCTGGTTCCTGAGTGGAGCCATGTTCCCCATCGAAAGCCTGCCGCGGCCTTTGGCGCTCGTAGCCCACGCGATTCCTCTCACCTACGCCGTCGAAGGCATGCGCTTGGCCCTGCTGCAGGGAGAGTCCGTGGTCAATATGGCGCCGACGTTGGGCGCGCTAGCCGGATTCGGCCTGGCGCTGCTTCCCTTGGCGCTTTGGGCGTTGTCGTTCAGTTTGCGGCGCGCGCGCCAAAATGGAACCCTCTCATTTTATTGAGGTTCCTGAATCGGCCGATCTATTTTCCGGGGACGAATCGAGGTTGGCACACACGAAACGCGTGTAGTACACTGCGTCCAACGTACTGTTCAATCAACTGGGGGACGAGCCAGTCCAAGGCTTGACCAAAACTTATGACGTTAGAGAATCAGTCCTCTCGCGCAAACAACGAGCAGCTTAAAACCACGAGAAAAGAAAAGAAGCCCTACGAGAAGCCGGCATTCCGTCACGAAAAAGTTTTCGAGACGCTCGCCTTGGCTTGCGGAAAAATCGGCGCC
Organism: Terriglobales bacterium; assembly: GCA_016201265.1. Classification (GTDB taxonomy): domain Bacteria; phylum Acidobacteriota; class Terriglobia; order Terriglobales; family Acidobacteriaceae; genus Acidiflorens. The sequence continues at coordinate 4,970 of JACQDD010000145.1, forward strand.
ACCACGCCAAGCTGCCAGTTCTCGCGAAAAAGTTCCTGATCGTCAAACCTCATGAGTGCCAGCGAGAGTTGGAGTACGCAGCGTGAAGCTTTAGCGGTGGAAGCTTTGCGTCGCACCCGCCGGCTGCGCTTGCAAGTTCGCGGCGAGAGCATGCTGCCGGCCCTTTGGCCCGGCGACGTGGCAGAGGTCGCCGCCTGCTCTCTCGAAGAAATTCGCCGCGGCGAGATCGTCCTCGCCTTTCGCGAAGGCCGCTTGTTCCTGCATCGTTTCTTGACCCGCTGTGAGCCTGACGGATTTCTCACCTGCGGTGACTCCATGCCCGGCCCCGATCCCCAGTTCCCGTCCGACGCCTTTCTCGGCAGGCTGGCGGGCGTCGTCCGCGCCGGGCAAACTGTCTCTGCCCCCGTGCCCTTGCGCCCCCGGTTGCGCATTCTTGGAAAGCTGTTCTGTTATTGCAGTCCCGCGCGTCACCTTGCCCTAAAGTTCCATCGTCGGTGGAACCCTCTGCACACGGGTGGGGATCACCTCTGCAATCTGACCTCTGACCTCTGCAATCCCCCGATCCCATGATGCCCGCCGCTAATTCGCGCCGCTGCGTCGTCGAGATCGGCGGCATCCCGATCGCATTGCACGCGGACGACGAGCAGTTCCTCGCCCTGCTGCGCCAGCGCTATGTCGGATTCCTGAGCTCCACCCCTCCCGAGTTGGAACTCGACTTGGACCTCACCAGCCAGGGGCCGGTCTCCGACGACGACGTTCGCGTCCGCCGTGAAGGCCCGGAGTGGCTTCTCGAACGCGGTGACTTCCACGCCCGCTGGAATCCGCGCACCGGCCGCGCCCGCGTCCGCCAGAACCCCAATCCTTATGCGCTTGATTCCGTTCTCCGCATCCTCCACAGCCTCGTTCTCGCCGCGCGCGGCGGATTCCTGCTGCACGCCGCCAGCGCGATCACAAGTGGAGCGACGGGCGCCCCCGCCCGTCCGCTTCTAACCCATCGAGAGCACGCGCAGGCGTACTTGTTCTCCGGCGTTTCGGGAGCCGGCAAAACGACCATCTCCCGGCACGCGCCTCCGGACGTCACGCTCCTCACCGATGAGATTTCCTATGTTCGTCCGAGTGCAAGTGGCTACGCTGCCTACGGCACTCCATTTGCCGGAGAGCTGGCGAAGGCGGGCGAGAACTGCTCCGCTGCGGTAGCGGCTCTCTTTTTCCTGGAAAAAGGCCCGGAGAACCAGGTAGACGATCTGTCCCCTTCCGAAGCCGTCCGCCGCCTCATGCGCAACATTCTTTTTTTCGCCGAGGATCGCGAACTGGTCGAAAAGCTTTTCGCCACCGCCTGCGACTTCGTGAAACAGGTTCCAGTTCGCCGTCTGACGTTCTATCCTGATTCTCGGGTGTGGGACGAGATCCGTCACTTCGAGGCAACGCCCGCGCATGTCTGAAACCTACATCGCGCGCAGTTCGGCCATCGCCGCCCGTATGCTGGCCGGCGAAATGATGGTCATGAACTCGATGGACTCGACCTTCTTCACCCTCAACCAGGTCGCCACCGCCATCTGGCAGGCCGCCGACGGACGCACTCCGCTGCGCGAAATCGTCCGCAGTCAGATCTGCGAACAATTCGACATCGATCCCGAGCAGGCTCAGACCGACGCTGCCCAATTCGTCGCCGACCTCTCGCAGCACGGAATTCTTCTGGTCTCCGATCAACCCATGCGCGATCCCCACGCCCCGGAGGAACGATGAGCCTCCTGAACGAAATGAGCCAGAAGGCCTTCGACCTGGGCGTGCCCATCAGCGTCCACCTCGACGTCACCTACCGTTGCAACGAACGCTGCGTACACTGCTATCTCGACCACGAAGACCACGGCGAGATGACCACCGCCGAAATCAAAGGCGTGCTCGAGCAGTTAGCCGAGGCCGGCGTCTTCTTTCTTACCTTCAGCGGAGGCGAAGTCTTCCTGCGCCGCGACTTCTTTGAATTGCTCGAATACGCGCGCCGCCTGCTGTTCAACGTCAAGATCAAAACCAACGCGGTGATGATCCGCGAAGCCGAAGCGCAGCGTATCCGCGCTCTGGGCGTGGACACCATCCAGATCAGCGTGTACTCCTACCGCCCCGAAGTCCACGACGCCATCACCAAGCTGCCCGGATCCTTCGAGCGCACCATCAAGGCCATCCGGTTCATGCGGGACCAGGGCCTGAAAGTCACGATCGCCAACGTGCTCATGACCTGGAACCTCCACGACAGCGACGGCCTGCAGCAACTGGCGGCCGAACTGGGCGTGCACTACACGCTCGACCCCACCATCACGCCCATGATGGACGGCGACACTTCGATTCTCTCGCTTCGCATACCGGGCGAAGAATTGCCCGAAGTATTCCGCAATCCCGCGCTCGTTCCCAACATGGAAGAATTCTGCGCGCCGCCCAAGCCGGTCTCCGAAGACGATCTGGAAGGCTACTCGTGCAGCGCGGGACATTCCTTCTGCTACATCTCGCCCTACGGAGACGTCTTCCCCTGTGTGCAGTTCCCCCTGCCTAGCGGAAACATCCGCCGGCAGAAGTTTTTCGAGATCTGGAATCACTCCCCGGAACTCAAGGAAGTGCGCTCGATTAAGGCCAAAGACCTGAACGTGTGTTCATCGTGTAGCCACGTCAGCAGTTGTACCCGTTGTCCGGGGCTGGCGTACATGGAGGGCAGTATGCAGGGCCCTTCGAGCGCGGATTGTGAGAAGTCCTACTACCGGACCGGTGTACCTACGGCCAACATGCTGCGCAACTCCGGCCGGGCGCGGATGACACCACTCGTCCAGATCCAACCGCTCCCCGTTCTCGCGTAAACCTGAAGGCTACAGAAGAACTCACGAGCCCATGGACCACCTTCAGGGCCGCGCCAGCATTGGAATGAACTAGGGCTTCAGCCCCTGTGATCCCCTGTGCCCGCTTGTGGTTCAAGCCCTTCTTCGCGTCCTTGGCGAACCTTGGCGCCGTTTGCGGTTAAGGATTTCTCTGCCCACTTCGCGGCAGAGCGGCGTGGAAGGTCTCGCAGAGCTGGATTTAGATTGATACCGCAGATATGCTCTAGGTCTCGTGTCCCGCGGCCGCATTCCGGCTGCGCTGCCGTTCCAGAACCTCTTCCGAGCCCGCCAACTGCTCCAGGATGCGCTGCAGTCTGCCGCGGCTCTCCTGGCTCTCTTCGACGAATCTGAGCGCCGCGCCAATCCCCATATCCATGCGCACTACTTCGCCGTTCAGAGAAACGGATGTGTGTTCCACCGAAAACGTCAGCCTCACTTGTGACCCCGGCAGCAGGATGGCACTCGTTTCGGCATAGCAGCCGCCCAGGCTCAGGTTGGTCAGGATGCCCACCATCGGCGGATCCTGCCCCGGCTGCGAAATTTCCGTCGTCAGCCGCCCTTTTGCCCGAGGATACAGACGGCGGTTCTTGCGCGTCGGCTGGCTCTGCTTCTGCATATACATTCGGCGGTCCGCTTCCGTCAGGAGCTTTTCCGCATCCAGACCATCTTCCGGATACACCGACTTCCCGACACTGAGCGAGAGGATGTCTTCGCGACAAACCTCGATGCCGACCTGGTGCACCAGTTCCCGCATCTGTTCCGCTTTTCGCGCAGACGCCTCCGGCGTCAACCCCGGCGCGATGACCACGAACTCGTCTCCGCCCATGCGCGCCACGTAGTCGTATTCGCGGCTGGTCTCTTTCAGGGAATGGGCAAACAGCCGCAGCACGCGGTTCCCTTCCAGGTGCCCAAAGCGGTCGTTGATCTGCTTGAAGCCGTCCATATCGCTGACCATAACCGTCAGGTTGGTCTTGTCACGCTTGCAGCGCGCCAGTTCCCGATCGAGTTGCAGAAATAGCGAGCGCGCATTCGGCAGTCCGGTGAGGTAATCGGTGGTCGCTGAATTCTCGGCCTGCTGATATTTCAGCGCGTTTTCGACGGCCAGCGCCATCTTGGAACTCACCGCCAGCAGAATGCGCAGGTGGTCGGAAGTGAAGAAATCCTTGTCCGCATGATAAAGCGCGACCACGCCCACCACACCCTGCAGACCCTCCAGAGGCACGGCGAGAGCCGAACTTAGTGTGCTGTACTTGGAGGGGTCGTTCAGGTACCCCGGCTCGACCGAAGGATTGCCGTTCAGAATCGGCTTCAGGTTCTGCGCCACCCATCCCGACAGCCCCTGCCCGATGGGAATGCGCAGCGAGGCGAACAGCCGGAAATTGTCTCCGTTCACATACTCCGGCACCAGTTCTTCGCCATGCCGCACGTAGATCGCGATGGCGTCGTAGGGCGCCAGCGCGCGCAGCTTGACCGAGAACACCGACAGCGTTTCGCCCAGGCTCAGCGACGCTCCCAAGTCCTGACTGAGTTCGAAAAGAGCTTGCGCTTCCTGCCGGGCTGCTGCGATCGAACTCAGGAAACTGCGATCCACGCGTTGCCCAGATTTTGCGGCGGCGAACCCGGCCGCCGGCTCCACCACTCGGTCCACCTTCACTTCGGTGGAAAGTTTTGACAGGCCCATGCTCTCGATGCGTTCCCGAACCAGTTGTTCCAGTTCCACATAGCGCCGCTCCAGCACTCGCACCACATGCGGATCAAAAGACTTCCCCGACTCTTCTTCCAGCCGTGACATGGCCTCGTTCAGCGGCAGAGCGCGCCGGTACTGCCGGTCCGACGCCAGCGCGTCCAGGAAATCCACCGCCGCCAGAATGCGCGCTCCGATCGGAATCTGGTTTCCGCGCAGCCCCAGCGGATATCCCGTTCCGTCCCACTTTTCGTGATGGGCTCGCACAATGGGAACAACCGGGTAAGGAAAGCGCACTCTTTCCAGGATCTCCGCGCCCACCACCGGGTGGATCTTCATCTTCTCGAATTCTTCCGGCGTCAGCCGTCCCGGTTTCGAGACGATGTGCTCCGGGATTGCCAGCTTCCCGATGTCATGGAGCAGCGCCGCAGCCTGCAGCGCCTCCCTCTCCTCAGAATTGACCTCGAGGTCCTTGGCCACCTCGAGAGCGTAAATGCGCACCCGCTGCAAGTGGTCATGGGTGGTCTGGTCCTTGGCCTCGATCGCCACTGCCAGCGCCTCGATCGTGCGCATGTGCAGATCGGCAATCTCCTCCACGTGCCGCTTTTCATCTTCCAGCTTGCCCAGGTACAGGCGATACGACCGGTAGATCAGGTACACCACTGGCAGAATCAACAGCGATGTCTGCCAATCGGTGAAGTCGTGCAGCCAGCTCATCATGCCGGCTACCCCTGCTCCCACCAGATAGTAGGGGAAACTCCAGAAGTAGCAGTCGGACCAGATCCGGCGCAGCGACTTCCGTTCCGTCAGCGAGATCACGGCCGCCACTGGAACCGTGTTCGCCACGAAGTAGATACAAGCCGCCAGAAACAACAGCGTGGAGGGGTTGCCGACCGCGCGGTGAAACACGGGGTAGCGATAGGCAGTAAATGTCGCCGCTATGGCCAGCGCGGTCGAACAGACATTGAAAGCAACTTGAATCGGGATAGGACGGTCGCGATCGAAGCACTGCACCACCACCGCCGCGCACCCCAGCGCCATCGTTTCCGAGAAGCTCAGTTCCAGCACGCCCAGCAGCAGGAACAGAAAGTTCACCGACATCGTTCCGGTGATTCCCGGCAGATTCACTTTCAGCCGCGAGGCGACCAGCGCGATCACCAGATAACACAGAAATTTGAGCGGATCACGGCTGGCACCATGCAGGACCGTATAGGTCAGCACGCTGGTTCCGCACAGCACCACCACCGCGATAAACACGCGTGCCCCGGCGTTCATCTCCCTCCAGGAATGAGGGGGACCTCCCATGCTGTGCAGTCTCCTGCCCGGGAGCCTAGCGTGTGGTTCCCAGGGCCAAAACGGGGGAAATTCATTGATAACAGGGCCAGTGACGGCCAGCAAAGAACCGTGGGGTGTGGGAGGAAACTTCCGTAACCCATGGAAGTGACCGTTTTGCTTGACCTTACGTTTTCCCGCCACAAACACCACCGCCCGGGAAGGTTCCCGGGCGGCGTCGGTCTAGAGGTCCTTGGCGAGCGCTGCGAGCGAGCCCTCAACCAGGCCTAGGAGAGGAAGAATTCCTTCGCGACCGCAGTCCACTCTTTGTCAGGAATCTGGTCCGTCAGGTTCTCCATGGCCACGCAACCGTCCTGCGCCAGGGCTCCCATCATCTGCGGCATCTTTCTCTGCAGGCGGCTGGCCGACTCTTCTGTCCACCACCGCGCCAGCGCTCCACCCAGCAGGTTCCGGAAGTTGGTCTTGGCATCCGGAGACTGCACCGTCACCAGCCAGCCCTCACCGTACGGGTCCTTTCGGGCCAGCATCGGATCACGCGCTACTGAGTCGTTCACGTCGGCAATGCTGCCTTCGATCGGAGACACCATGTCCACCGCGGCGCCATCGCGGAAAATCGTCGCAATCTTCTGTCCCTGCCGAATCCACTGCCCCCGCTGCGGCAGCATAATGCGCTCGACCTTGCCGATCAGCTTCGACGCGAAATCGTCCATGCCCACCCGCACCAGGCTCGGACTCTCATTCAGTGCCCAGGTGTGGCCCGGGTGATAACGCAGGTTTTCCGGAACCTGGAAGCCGCTCACCACGCCCGGCCGCGGCATCGCTTCCCGCTTGGCCGCCATCAGCACCGGCTGCGTCACAACTCGCTTCCGGCTGTAGAAGTGATCGATCAGAAGGAATGTCGCGAAAGTTAGCAGAACCAGAATGACTGTCATAACCCACCTCGTTCGAGGGCTCTTTCCTGTTAGGCCGCTCGCCACTTTTCCTAAAGGCATTCGCCATGCCAAACCCCGCGGCGCGTCGCACTCAGCCCTTCGCACACATTCATCCTCATGAAAATGAGCTTGTTGCCGGGCGTTCAAGCATCGGCGCTCAGGACTCTTCGCTGAAAACAGCAACAGCCGTTTGATGAGAATCGCAGCAGTGATTTCGAAGTACAGCCAGCCCTAAACGGCGGATATTCGAGAGAAGTGTTTCAGGAATATCGACTTAGGAATCGAGCCTCGCCCCGTAGCACTTCGCAACACCACACGATGAAAAACGCAACGGGTTTGTTGCCCGTCGGGCCATGGGTCGTGCGCGAACCAGAGCTTCCGCGAAGCGGCGCAAGAAAGCAGGGCGGGGGAAATAGGCCCCGGTGGTTGTTACGCGGCCTCGAGCGAAGGTTTCGTGGACTTAAGCGTGTTACTACTGTCTTGTCTATCGTGGCGCCGTCGCCGCACTGTTCTCATGACCGCAGCCACTCCTGCACCGCGAAGAATTGCTGAACTTGCCATCTCCCAGCATCGTATACAGACGAAGGGTTAGTCTGTTTGACTTGGCTGGGGGCCCAGCCTAACATCGAAGAACTCTCCTAGGAGTTCTCTTCCCCATGATTGGTCAGACCGTCTCGCACTATCGCGTCCTCTCGCAGCTGGGCGGCGGCGGCATGGGGGTAGTGTATGAGGCCGAAGACCTGAACCTGGGCCGTCACGTCGCGCTCAAGTTCCTGCCCCCCGAGACGGAAAAGGACCCCGGCGCGCTCGACCGCTTCCAGCGCGAGGCCCGCGCCGCCTCCGCCCTCAACCATCCCAACATCTGCACTATCTATGAGATCGGCGAGGACCAGGGCCGCCACTTCATCGCCATGGAGTTATTGGAAGGCCAGACCCTCAAGAACGCAATCCACGGCCAGGCCTTGGAACTGGACCGGTTGCTCGATCTCGGCATCCAGATGGCCGACGCGCTCGATGCCGCCCACGCCAAGGGCATCATCCACCGCGACATCAAGCCCGCCAACATCTTCGTAACCCGGCGCAATCAGGCCAAGATTCTCGACTTTGGCCTCGCCAAGCGTACCGTCCAACCCTCGGTGATGGCCGCCACAACCATGGGTTCAGCAGCTACTGTAGATCAACCTTTCCTCACCAGCCCCGGCTCCACCGTCGGGACGGTGGCCTATATGTCGCCCGAACAGGCTCGGGGCAAAGACCTCGACACCCGCACCGACCTGTTCTCCTTTGGCGCCGTTCTTTACGAAATGGCGACCGGTTCTATACCTTTTCGCGGGGACACCTCCGCTGTCATCTTTGACGCCATTCTGAACCGGCCCCCGATACCCCCCATCCGGCTCAACCCCGATGTGCCCCCTCATCTCGAAGAAGTCCTGAACAAGCTTCTGGAGAAGGACCGTGAGCTCCGCTATCAGAGCGCCGCCGAAGTGCGCTCCGATCTCAAGCGCCTCAAGCGCGACTCGGAGTCCGGCACCATTGCCGCCGTCGTCTCCGGATCATCCTCCAATCGGCGCCGCGCATCCCAGACTCGCAAGCTCCCCGGCTGGCTCATCCCCGCTGTCATCGTCGCCGTCGTCGCCGTCGGCCTCGGTTTCGTCTTCATCAAGCGCGGCCGCGCCCTCACTGAGAGGGACTCAATCCTGATCTCCGATTTCGTCAATACCACGGCCGACCCGGTCTTTGACGGCACTCTCAAGAAAGCGCTGGCTGTCGATCTCGGGCAGTCTCCCTACTTGAATGTCTTTCCCGAGCAGAAAATCCGCCAGACCTTGCAGTTCATGGGACGCAACCCCGACGCCCGCGTCACCACCGACATGGGCCGCGAGATTTGTCTGCGCGACGGCATCAAGGCCATGCTCACCGGTTCCATTGACAGGCTGGGGAGCCAGTACGCAATCACTCTCGAGGCGATCCAGGCAAGTACGGGCGAAACCCTGGACCGGCAGCAAGTTCAGGCGGAGCGCAAAGAGGACGTCTTGAATGCCTTGCACCGCGCCGCTACCAGGCTGCGCGGCCAGTTGGGCGAATCTCTGGCCTCCGTGCAGAAGTTCGATATGCCTCTCTCGCAGGCCACCACCTCGTCGCTGGAGGCGCTGAAGGCTTTGTCCATGGGCGACGCCAGGCACTCGCTCGGCGACGAACTGGGCGCCGTCCCGCTCTACCAGCGCGCCGTCGAACTCGACCCGAACTTCGCCATGGCCTACGCGCGCCTGGGCGCGGTGTACAACAACCTGCAACAAACACAGTTGTCCGAAATGAATCGCCAGAAGGCTTTTGAGCTGCGTGACCGCGCCAGCGAGCGCGAAAAGCTCTACATCACTTCCCACTATTACGCCGACAGCGGCCAACTTGATAAGGGCATGACCGCGCTCGAACTCTATCGCCAGACCTACCCCCGCGACCCCATCCCCTATGTCAATCTGGCCAACATTTATGACCAGTTGGGCCAGTTTGATAACGCTCTGGCCAGCGCCCGGCAAGCACTCGATCTCGACCCAGACCAGATCGCCAGCTACGAGAATCTCGCCGCGGCCTACGTCGGTCTGAAACGCACCGACGAAGCGCGCGCCACGCTCAACGCGGCACTCCAGCGCAAGCTGGGGGGCTCCAGCGTTTACGTCTTTCTGGCGTCCCTGGACTGGGCAGAGGGTAACGAGGCGGCCATGGAAAAGAACCTCCAGCAGGGGTCAGCGACCCCCGAAGGAGAGCTGATGGTTCTGGGATTCCGCGCCAACCTGGCTGCCGCGCGCGGGCAGCTTCGCCACGCCCTCGAATTCACACGCAAGGCGCAAGATGGTCTCGGGCGTTTGCACTTGCAGGGCCGCGAAGATCTCGACGCGCGCTGTGCCAACTTCCACGCCTTGATCGGCAAGCGCGCCGAGGCGGTGAACGCGGCCAATGCCGCGTTACGAACTTCCCGCACCTTTTCCGTGCTGTGGAATTCCGCCTTGGCTTTCGCCGCGGCCGGGCAGGAGCAGAATGCGCTCAGTTTGGCCGATGAGATTCAGCGCACGCGCCCGAACGATACCATCGCGCAGAATGTGGCTGTGCCCGTGACCCGCGCCGTGGCCTCCCTCATGTCCTCCAGCCCGGCCAAGGCGGCCCCGGAGAAGGCCTTGGATCAATTGAATAAGGCCGCAGTGTATGTCCCCGCCAACAACGGCGTTCTGTTCGCACGGGCTGTGGCCTACAAGCAAGCCGGACGTTACCCCGAGGCGCTCGAAGACCTGCAGAAGGTGCAAGACCTGAGGCCTTTTGGCCCGGACGTCCTCGCTACGGTCGCGCTCCTGGAAACAGGACGCGTGTACACCGGGCAGGGCAACCTCCCCAAAGCCCGCATCGCCTACCAGAACTTCCTCGCCGCCTGGAAAGATGCAGACCCTGATGTGCCGCTGCTCCGCACCGCCAAAGCGGAATACGCCAAACTCCAGTAGGAGCAATAGGAACAATGAGCACTATGGCATGACCATGTTCCACTCACAGCATGCTCACCAGGAATTGGGATCGCATTTTGAAACAAGCCCGGTCCGAATTCGCCCGGTTGCCCGGACTGCCCTCAGAAGTTAAACCCGATCTGCGCCGTCCCCGTTCGCGTCACGTAGTGCGTGCCGCTGAGCGTGGAAAGAAAGTTGCAGAGAGCGCGTTCGTTCGTCAGGATGCTCCCCGCCGGGTCATGCTCTTCCGATTGCCAAGTTCCGCCCGGTCGGTTGGTCGGTCGCCGATAAAGGGATCCATAAGCTGCTGTCCCACCATCAGTTACAGCTTGTGACCACCATCACGACTCCATGTGCGAATTATCACGGCTGCTCTTCTCAATCAGGTCGAAACTGGCTCTAGGAGGCGGTCATGATGCTGGCCTACCGACTCGTCCGTCTGATTGAGACCCACTCCGACGCCCTCGCCGCCGGGCTTCTCGGGAAAGTGCAGAATTCCGAGCTCACCCGCTCTTACCGGCACGTGCCGCCAGAGGAACTCAAGCAGCGCGTCTACGAGATCTACCGGCACCTGGGCGACTGGCTGCTCGGCAAGAGCGTGTTCGATATCGAACAGCGCTACGAAGAAATCGGCACTCGCCGAGCCCACCAGGGCGTCCCCATCAGCGAGCTCATCTGGACCATCATCCTCACCAAGGAGAACCTCTGGGAGTTTCTCAAGAAAGAATCCCTGCTGGAGCGCCCCGTCGAGGTCTTCGGCGAATTGGAAATGTTACAACTGCTCGAGCAGTTCTTTGAGCGCGCAATCTATTACGCTTCCGTGGGGTATGAGCGGGCACAGTCGGCGCACGAACTGCCTCACGCCGGCATTGCCCAGTAGAACGGGCAAGGAGAAAGAGGAAAGTATGTCGTGGGAGATTGAATACAAAAAGAAACTCCGCACACCCGACGAGGCGTTGCGCTGTGTCCAGTCGGGCATGCGCGTCTACATCCAGCCCGGCTGCGCCGAACCCGAGACGCTGGTCGAGGCGCTCATGCAGCGCGCGCCTCATGTCGAAGATGTCGAGATCGTGCACCTGTTGACCTTCGGGGTGGCCCCCTACGTTGCCCCGGAGATGACCGGGCACTTCCGCCACAACGCCGTGTTCATCGGCGCCAATGTCCGCGATGCCATCAACGACGGCCGCGCCGACTACACCCCCATCTATCTCAGCGAAATCGAGGGCTTGTTCGAAAGCGGCGCCATGCCACTCGACGTCGCCCTCGTCCAGGTGTCCCCGCCCGACGCGCACGGCTTCTGCAGCTTCGGGGTCGGGGTGGACACCACCCTGACCGCCGCCAAGCAGGCCCGCTACGTCGTTGCCCAGGTCAATGACCAGATGCCGCGCACCTACGGCGACAGTTTTATCCACGTCAACGACATTGATGCCGTGGTCGAGGCCTCGCGCCCCCTGTGCGAGATGAAAAAGGCCGAGATCTCCGACATGCACACCGCCATCGCCCGCAACGTAGCCGGCCTCATCGACGACGGTTCCGTCTTGCAGACCGGCATCGGCGGAATTCCCGACGCCGTCCTGTCCTTCCTCATGGACCGGAAAGACCTCGGTGTGCACAGCGAACTGGTTTCCGACGGCGTCATTCCCCTCATCGAAGCCGGCGTCATCACCGGGACGCGGAAAAACTTCAAGCCCCGCAAGATCATCGTGGGATTCATTCTCGGCACTCGTAAGATGTTCGAGTTCGTGGACAATAACCCCATCTTCGAATTCCACCCCACCGCCTACGTGAATGACCCCGGGCTCATCGCCCGCAATGACAACATGGTGGCCATCAACTCCGCGCTGCAGGTCGATCTCACCGGCCAAGTCTGCTCCGACTCCATCGGCAACCAGTTCTACAGCGGCATCGGCGGCCAGGTGGACTTTCTCCGCGGCGCCTCGCGCAGCAAGGGCGGCAAGGCGATCATCGCCATCTCCTCCACCGCCAAGAACGGAACCATCTCGCGCATCGTTCCCATGCTGAGTCCGGGCGCCGGCGTGGTCACTTCGCGCGGCCTGGTGCGCTACGTGGTCACGGAGTTTGGCGTCGCCTACTTGCACGGTAAGTCGATCCGAGAGCGCGCCAGGGCACTCATCGACATCTCCCATCCCAAGTTCCGCGAAGAGCTTTACACCTATTGCGAACAGATCAAGTGGTTGCAGCGTCCCCAATCCATGTCGGCATCGAGGTGAGTATGGCAGGACCAGCACGGGGCAACATCCTCATCAGCACGGAAGAGTGCAAGGGCTGCGGGCTATGTGTCGAATCCTGTCCGCCCGAGTGCCTGGAATTGCTCCCGGAACTGAACGCCTACGGCGTCCATCCCGCGCGCTACACCGGCGACGGCTGCACCGGCTGCGGCATCTGTTTCTACTGCTGTCCTGAGCCCGGCGCCATCACTGTGTACCGGCTGTCGCCGCCATTCAAACCGATCGTCGAAGGAGACTCCCATGCGGCAGCTCTGTAAGGGCAACGTCGCCATCGTCAAGGGCGCCATCCTTGCCGGTTGCCGCGCCTACTACGGATATCCCATTACTCCGGCCAGCGAGATCGCCGAAGCGGCAGCCCTCTACCTGCCGCAGATCGGCGGCACCTTCTTGCAGGCGGAGAGCGAAGTCGCCGCCATCAACATGGTGTACGGCGCAGCTGCGGCCGGGGCCCGCGTCATGACCGCATCCTCCGGTCCCGGCCTCAGCTTAATGCAGGAGGGCCTCTCTTACTGTGCCGGCTCCGAACTCCCCTGCGTCATCGTTGACATCAATCGCGGCGGCCCCGGCCTCGGCAACATCGCCCCCGAACAGAGCGACTACTTTGCCCTCGTCAAGGGCGGCGGACACGGCTGCTATCGCAATTTGGTGCTCGCCCCCGCCTCCGTCCAGGAGATGGCCGACCTCACCATGCTGGCGTTCGATCTGGCGGACAAGTACCGCAACCCGGCCATCGTTATGGCCGACGGCTTTATCGGCCAGATGATGGAGCCCCTCGAGCTCGAATACCGCGAGCCGCAAATCCCTGAGCGCCCCTGGGCGGTCAAGGGCACGGCTGAGACTCGCAAGAATCTCATCAACTCGATCTACCTCGAGCCGGACGCGCTTGAAGCGCATATCCGCAAGCTCGAAGCCAAGTACATCCGCGCATCGCAGATCGAGCCGCGCCACGAGACATTTGAAACTGACGACGCCGAAGTCTTGCTCGTCGGCTACGGCATTACGTCCCGCGTCCTCCGCTCCGCCGTCGAGATGGCCCGCCGCGAAGGCCTGAAAGCCGGCTTATTCCGCCCGATCACGCTCTGGCCGTTCCCGAAGCAGGCTCTCGCCGATGCGGCGAAGAAAGTCCAGAAGATCCTGGTCGTCGAACTGAGCAACGGCCAGATGCTCGAAGACGTGCGCCTCACCGTCAACGGCAAGGTGCCGGTCGAGTTCTACGGACGCACTGGCGGCAACGTCCCATCGGTCGAAGAAGTGCACTCGCACGTAATGCAGCGCGTCATGGCGCTGGTGTAGCAAGAACCACGTAGGGGCAGGTGCCCTCACCTGCCCAGCCGAGCGCAGCTCGGCAGAGGACGGCAGCAAGGAGAGGACGGCACATGCCAACCGACACGAAAGTCGACGTCAAAGAATCCGACATCCTGGCCGCGGGTTACCAGGTCTCGCACTCCAAGTCGCCGGTCTTCTACGACAAATACGAGCGCAAGGACGAACTCCAGCACCAGACGCACTATTGTCCCGGCTGCGGCCACGGCATCGCTCACAAGCTGATCGCCGAAGCCCTCGGCGATCTCGGCCTCCAGGATAAGACCATCTTCGTCAGCCCCGTGGGCTGCTCCGTCTTCGCCTACTACTATTTCGACGTCGGCAACGTGCAGATGGCGCACGGCCGCGCCCCGGCGGGTGCGACCGGCATCAAGCGCGCCTGTCCCGACAAGATCGTCATTTCCTACCAGGGCGACGGCGACCTCGCCGCCATCGGCACCGCCGAAATCATTCACGCTGCCAACCGCGGCGAAAAAATCACCGTCTTCTTCGTCAACAATGCCATCTACGGCATGACCGGCGGCCAGATGGCCCCCACCACGCTGGTCGGCCAGAAGAGCACCACGTCGCCGTTCGGACGCCGTTCGTCGAACGAGGGCTTTCCGCTGCACATGGCCGAACTGATCTCGACTCTCGAAGCTCCGGTGTATGTCGAGCGCGTCGCCCTCTCCGACAACAAGAACGTCATGAAGGCCCGCAAAGCCGTCCGCCGCGCCCTGGAAATTCAGCGCGATGGCATTGGTTTCTCCTTTGTCGAGATTCTTTCTCCCTGCCCGACCATCTGGGCGAAAGACCCGATCGAAGCCCGCAAGTGGGTCGCCGAGACGATGGTTCCGAACTTCCCCCTGAACGTCTTCAAAGACAAGAAGCATGAGCCGGTCGAGAATGCCGTCGTCCCGCAGCGGCCCGTGCCCGAAGTCCTGGAGATCGCAGCCAGAGAGTCAACCCCGATCGCAGAATTGCCCAAGCACGTCCATCACTTCAAAGAATTCGAGATCAAAATCGCCGGCTTCGGCGGACAGGGCGTCCTGCTGCTCGGCCAGCTTCTTACCGAGATGGGCATGCGCGAAGGCCTCGAAGTCAGCTGGCTGCCTTCCTACGGCCCCGAGATGCGCTCCGGCAGCGCCCACTGCCACGTCTGCCTCTCCAAAGACCGCATTGGATCGCCACTCATCTCGCATCCCGACGTGCTCGTCGCCCTGAATGAGGTCTCGCTGCGCAAGTTCGCTTCGCAAGTAGCACCCGGAGGCCTGGTTCTCTACAACCGCGACCGCCTGCCCGCCGACTTCCCGCTGCCGCAGGCGCGCATCATCTGTCTCCCGGCCTCTGAGATCGCCGACAAACTCGGCTCCACCAAGGCCGCTAACATCGTCATGCTGGGTGCGCTGCTTGAAGAAACTGAGTGCCTGCTCGCCGCCACCGCCGAAGGCGTGCTGAAAACCAAGATCAAGAGAGTCGCAATGATGGAAGTGAACCGCAAAGCCCTCGCCGCCGGCCGCGAGTTCATCGACAACTACGTCCGCGTTGGCGCCGTAAGTCAGCCCGACGGTTTTGCCTACTGACTTCACGCGCTGTCATCCTGAGCCGCAAAGGTTCGCGATAGTAGGCGCCGTATTAGTTTTTTTGAAGTACCCAGTCGGTAGCGTCGTCGAAAACAACGCGGTATGCCTGCAGTCGTAGATCGGCGGAGAACCGTTCTACGACCCGTGCGTGACCTACATGGCGTTCTGTACTGCCCGTCAAGAACACATCTACTACAGACCCGTCGGCAAAATCACGCGGAGATGTGAATTGAAATCCCTCGGGGCTGGCACTTTCCGTCGCTACCAGTTCCGTAAATTGCTCACCCCGGCCGTCGGTTCCATGAAGTCTCAATCCGATACGGATTCGCAGGGGCAGGATTTTGCGCGGTTTCACTTCCGTCGCGTCAAGAGTGGCTGCCAAGGTCTGTTTTAGTTTTGCAAAATCGATCGGCTTTTCAAAATAGCCGGCGGCACCCATGCTCTCGCATTCCTTCTTGTAGCTCCCTGACTCCCCGGTGACCACGAAAATTGGAAGGTTGGAGGTATAGCTGAGTGAACGAAAATTGCGGCAGAGCTCAAAGCCATCGAACTTCGGCATCCTGAGGTCCAACAGGATGGCGTCCGGCTTGTGCTCCAGGGCCAGCGCCAGAGCCTGCTCGGGCTCTCCGGTATCGAACACCGTGTAAACGCTCGAAAGCCGTCTGCGGATTAGGCCTCGAAGGGCAGCATCATCATCAACGATCAGAAGCTTCTTCATCTCATGTCTCCTTGACAGAAACTGTTTGCCCGGCAGGTAAGCTCACCGATGCCGTCTCGAGTGCTTCCCGAAGTTTTCTTGCCAGATTTTCACGGTGAAAAGGCTTTGCAAGAAAATGACAGCCGGAAGGCAGAACGCCTTGGCCGACTCCTTGTCCCGTATAGCCGGACATATACACAATTGTGAGGTCCGGCCGTTCTTGCGCCAGACGCTCTCCCAACTCTCGACCATTCATTCCGGGCATCACTACATCGGTCAGCAAGAGATGTATCGGACTGACTTGCTTGAGCGCGAGCTCGCATGCCTCCGCGCCATTACTTGCCTCCAAGACGGTGTAGCCAAATCGCACCAACATGTTTCGTGCCAGAACACGAAGGATGTCGTCGTCTTCTACGAGCAGGATAGTTTCATCTCCCTGGAGTGAGGAGATCAATGCTGGCTCAGCGGACTCGGGCTCAATATGCGCCTCCACGATGGGGAGGTAGATCTTGAATATGGTTCCGGCACCGACTTCGCTGTGGGCCTCAATATAACCGTCACTCTGCTTGACAATGCCGTAGACCGTCGCCAGACCGAGTCCCGTTCCTTTCCCTTTTTCCTTGGCGGTGAAGAAAGGTTCAAAGATGCGGGCTTGGGTGCCTAAATCCATTCCCGTTCCAGTATCCGACACCGTGAGCAGGACGTAGTGACCGGGCCTGAACGGGTATGAATAGCGCTGGGTTTCCGCTTCGCTCATGATCACATTTTGGGTCATGATCGCAAGTTTGCCGCCGCCCGGCATGGCATCGCGTGCGTTAACAGCCACATTCAGAATTACTTGTTCGAGCTGTCCCTGATCGGCGCGCACGTTCCCCAGTTCCTGGTGCAAAACAGTACTAAGCTCAATGTCTTCTCCAATTAGCCTCCGGAGCATTTTCTCCATGTCGCTGATGACGTCGTTCAGGTCGAGCACCTTCGGCTCAAGTACTTGCTGACGGCTGAAAGCCAGCAACTGGCGAGTGAGCGAAGCAGCGCGTTGCCCGGCGCGCAGGATCTCATCCACGCAGCTGCGATCAGGATGGCTCGCATCTGTGTTCTCCTGCAGGATTTCGGTGTACCCAATGATGACGCCGAGGAGGTTATTAAAATCGTGTGCGATTCCTCCCGACAATCGACCGATGGCGTCCATCTTTTGTGCCTGCCGGAATTGCTCTTCGAGCCGTCTGCGATCGGTGATGTCACGATTCACGATCACCAGATATTCGACTTTTCCTCCGCCGCTCCGAATGGCACTGGCAGTGGATTCAAGAATTCTCCAAGTGCCGTTCTTATGACGCATGCGGTATTCAATCTGTCGACCGACTCCCGCTGCTCGTGCCTGAGCGGCCGCCTCCTCCACGAGTTGTCGATCGTCAGGATGGATCTGATCGAGCGTCGGCGTACTTTGAAGTTCCTCCAAGCTGTAACCGAGAAGTTTCTGGTAAGCGGGGCTGTTGTAGACACGGCGGCCATCTCCGTCAACAACTGCGATCATGTCGGCGGCATTCTCGGTGATCAGGCGAAACACCTCCTCGCGCTCCAGAAGGCGCCGCCTGATGCGGTAGATCTGTAGTTGCTGAAAGACTATGTAGATGTCGAAAAGAAGCACCAGGCCAACCAGTCCGCGCAGGATCGGTGTCATCTCGACGCCGTTTGCTTCCAGCCTAACCGGGTGCAGAATAGGGACAACAAATGAGACGAGCCCTAAAGTCAGGAGAAGAATAACCAGCACGGCCGATGACCACAGCCACCATTCGCGGTGCTCAATCCGTCGCATGCCCAACCGGATAGACAGACCACTATCGCTACCAGGCTCATTCGACATTGGCTTCCTCAACATGGGCAGGTATCTACCGTGCCAGAATCCCTAGTGCACGGCCGGTTCCGTTAAGCCCTA
>JACQDD010000143.1 GCA_016201265.1 Terriglobales bacterium
GCTAGTGTTGTGTCCCTTAAATAACTAGCATAAGTCTTGCTTTCGACATTTCGGTATGAGCACCTTCAATGGAACAATGGAGGTGCCTATGCCGATGGGACGACCCAAGCTGCCCCTGCTGTTGCGCCCGGAGGAAAGCGAGCAACTCCGCTCCGTCGCGGCCTCGCGCACCCTCCCGCACGGTCTGGTCAGGAGGGCGCGGATCATTTTGCTGAGTGCTTCGGGAATGAGCAACCAAGCCATTGCTGCCCGGCTTCATCTCCACCCCGTGACCGTGAGCTATTGGAGGAGGCGTTTTCTCCAACAAGGTCTGCAGGGGCTGCACGGTGAGCTGCGCCCTGGCCGCCCCCGCTCCATCAGCGACGAACGAGTCGCGGCGCTGATTCGCAAGACGCTGCGGGCGGGACCCGCCGACGCCTCGCACTGGAGTTGCCGTTCGCTGGCTGCCCAAACGCGCCTCTCGAAGACCACGGTCCACCGCATCTGGCACGCGTTTGGTCTCCAGCCGCATCGGCAGCGTCACTTTCAACTCTCCAGCGATCCCTTCTTCGTTGAAAAAGTGCGGGATATCGTGGGATTGTATTTGCATCCGCCGGACAAAGCCGTGGTGTTGTGCGTCGATGAAAAGAGCCAGATCCAGGCCTTGGAGCGCACCCAACCACTGCTTCCCATGGGCCTGGGCTATGTCGAAGGCGTGACCCACAACTACGTTCGCCATGGCACGACGACGCTGTTTGCCGCTCTGAACTTGGCCACCGGCACCGTGATCGGCAGGTGCCAGCGCCGCCATCGCCATCAAGAGTATCTGCACTTTCTCAAAGAGATCGAGGCCAACGTCCCCAAGGGACTCGCCGTCCACCTGATCGTGGACAACTACGCCACGCACAAGCATCCGCGCGTGCAACGCTGGCTGGTCGCGCACCCCCGCGTTCAGGTGCATTTCACTCCGACCTACGCTTCCTGGCTGAATCAAGTTGAAATCTGGTTCCACATCATCACCCAGAAGGCCATTCGTCGCGGCACCTTCCGCAGCGTCAAAGAACTGGTAGCCCAGATCGAGCACTTTGTCCGAACCTACAATGCCCAAGCGAGCCCGTTTATCTGGACCGCTACGGCCGACTCCATCCTCCAAAAGATCGGACGACTTTGTGAGCATATTTCCGGGACACAACACTAGAGGGCTAAGTCCTTTAGAAGCAACACTTACAAAAAAACGGGGGTGGGGGGCGCCGACCAGTTAACTAGCGTCCAATCACGCAGTAAGAAGGGGGAACGGACAATCGGCTCAGTCCCACCTTACTCCTTCACAAGATATAGTGCTCGTTCGAGCTCCAACTCCAGTTTTGCGCCCTTGGGCAGGTTCAATTCGTGGCCGCGGCCGGATTCCATCAGATAGGCGGTGAGCGCTCCTAACGCCGCTCCTTCCGCGGCTTCTTTCTTGTTTTTATCCTTCACGCCTTTGACCGCGCCAATCGCCGCCCCGGCCGCGGCAGCCTCCGCCGCGTCGCGCTGTTTGCTGGACCGTCCTTCGATCAAGCCTTCTTCCGCCGTGCCGGACCTGACGTTGTGATCTCCCGGCACGCTCACCACTTCGGCCACGATCGGCAGTTTGCCGAATTTCGTGTGTATCTCATCGAACGTCAGCCAGATTTTTGCGCGTCCCGCCACTCCCGCCTGTTCCACGCGGCTGATATGCCCGCGAATCTCCGCTCCCGGCGGCAAGTAGATGCCGCTGCCTGCTTCGAGCGGCTCCAGCGTCTTCACTTTGAACTTGGCGTTTTCCTGTGTCCCCTTGGTGCTCAATTCCTCTTCCAGTCTCACCAGGAATTTCGTTCCCGGCACGACCGCGTAAGTTTCCAGCGGCAGGCCATGGCGTTCACCGTCCGCCTTCTGGCGCTGCGGCTCGGCCGTCGGCACTTTCGATTCTTGCGGCGGTTCCTGCGCAGCGCAGACAATTCCCGACGCCAAAATCATCGCCAGCGTTACGATGCCTCCTGCCACATTTCTAGAAGCTATTTCAAAACTGGGTACAACGATCTGAGCCAATGATAGTTAGGTTGCCGAAAATGCGAGATAAAAGGGGGCAGCAGCGCCGAAGGAGGCCAGATGGCGCGATACGGTCGTCTGTTGACCGACGCCAAATGGGAGAAGATCGCTCCTTTGCTGCCGAAAGTACGC
>JACQDD010000137.1 GCA_016201265.1 Terriglobales bacterium
CGATGTCATGGCTCTTGTGACCGCGAATGCTGGCGACGAAACCCATACCGCAGGCGTCGTGCTCGTGCGCAGGATCGTAGAGTCCCTGGGCAGGGGGCAAACCGCGCACATTAGAGGATGACCACGCCATGCTTTGCTTGTCACTGCAACCTGTTCCGCGAAGAACGCAAACGCGCTCGTCTCCGCGAGACGCGGGCAGCAATTCGTCAGGGATGTGGTGCCAACCTCTTTGGTACAGCCTGGACGGGCGAGAAGTACAATTCAGAATTTCGATAGGTGAGATGAAGATTTCCGCACCAACAGGTCCGAGGTACCCGGGGCCGTCCTGATGGCACCGGGGCCCAGGCGGTCACATAAAGATTTCTGATCGGAGAAATAAATAGTTTCGATTTCCGTAGGGGCTGCCCGACGATTAGTGTTATCCGGTAGCTGTCTGACGGATGAGGGGTCAACAGGTCTCAATGGGAAAGGTGCTGACAGTTTGTCTCTTGCTGGCGGCGGTGTGTCTGATTCCACTCGGCGCGCTGGCACAGACGCCCTCGGGGGGCAGTTCTGCAACGGATGCCCAGGCGGTGCGGATCGCGAAGCTGGAGCAGGCCGTCGTGGATGCCAGGAGTTCCGGCGACAACGCCTGGATGCTGATGTGCTCCGCGCTCGTCCTCATGATGACCGGACCAGGCTTGGCCTTGTTTTATGGCGGCTTGGTGCGCAAGAAGAATGTCCTGGCGACCATGATGCAGAGCTTCGCCATGATGGCGATCGTCACGCTGCTTTGGGGACTGGTGGCCTACAGCCTGGCATTCAGCTCCGGAAACAGCTTCATTGGCGGCTTGCACAGCATCTTCCTGCGCGGAGTGGGGGCGCAGCCCGATCCGGATTACGCCGCCACCATTCCGCTCCAGACCTTCATGATCTACCAGTTGATGTTCGCGATCATCACGCCCGCGCTCATCACTGGAGCCTTCGCGGAGCGGATGAAATTCAGCGCCATGAGCGTGTTCATGGTGCTCTGGTCGCTGCTGGTGTATGCCCCCATGGCGCACATGGTTTGGGGCAAAGGCGGGTTGTTAAACGCGGCGCTGGGCGGGCGTTTCCCTACACTGGATTTTGCCGGCGGTACGGTAGTTCATGTTACGTCGGGCGTCTCGGCACTGGTGTGCGCGCTGTATTTGGGGCATCGCATCGGATATCCGAAACAGCCCATGCCTCCCCACAGCGTGGTGCTGAGTTTCATTGGGGCCTGCCTGCTGTGGGTGGGATGGTTCGGATTCAACGCGGGCAGCGCGCTGACTGCGGGCAGCCTGGCGACCAGCGCTTTCGTCGCGACTCATTTTGGCGCGGCCGCGGCAACGCTAAGCTGGAGCGCGGCGGAATGGTGGCGTAACGGAAAACCCAGTGCCCTGGGAGCAATCTCCGGCGCAGTTGCCGGGCTGGTTGCGATTACTCCGGCAGCCGGTTTCGTCTCTCCCATGTCGGCGGTCGCCATCGGTTTGATTGCCGGCGTGGCCTGTTACCTCATGGTGGCCAAGGTGAAGATGCTCTTTGGCTATGATGATTCGCTCGACGCATTTGGCATCCACGGCGCCGGTGGCACGCTGGGGGCGTTGCTAACGGGAATCTTCGCTTCCAGGGCGGTGAATCCTATCTTCAAGGACGCGCGAGGGAATACACTGGCCTCCGGACTGCTGGAGGGCAATGCGCACCAGTTGCTCAACCAATTCGTGGGGGTGGCGATTGCCTGGGTGCTGGCCGCGATCGGAACGCTTGTGATCCTGAAAGTTGTGGATCTGGTGATCGGGTTGCGGGTGTCTGAAGATCACGAGATGCAGGGCCTTGATCTTTCCCAACACGGCGAAGAAGGTTACTACTGGGAAGCGCCCGCGTAGCCGGAAAGCACGCGGATTCAGTAAACGAGGAAAGAGGTCGTTAGTCGCTTGTCGTTGGTCGTTCGCAAGGTAAGGGTTGCCAACGACTAACGACCATCGGACTAACGACGAAACAGATCAACATGACAAAGGTCGAAGCAGTGATTCAGGTCTCCAAGCTGGATGCGGTGAAGGACGCCCTGCACGAGATTGGCGTCGAAGGCATGACCGTGTTCGAAGCCCGGGGGCACGGCCGGCAAAAAGGACACACCGAGTTTTACCGGGGACGTGAGTATACGGTGGACCTGATCCCCAAGGTGAAACTTGAGATTGTGCTGGCCGATGACGTGGTGGAGAAAGTCGTGCAGGCCATCATCACGGCCGCTCAAACCGGCAAGATCGGGGACGGCAAGATTTTCCTCTCACGAATTGACGACGCGATCCGGATTCGCAACGAGGAACGGGGCGACGGCGCGCTGTAGCCGCTACGCCGCAAGCATGGCTTGGAAACAGCGGAGATCGGCCTCCCTCCTCCGCAGGCAGTTTTGCGCGGGTCGGAGGAATCGTCGCCGGAATGAACACCGTGGCCATCGCCAGCAGTGAGTTACGGGACCTGTACGCGAAGGAATCCGCTGCTATCCAGCAGGAATTTTCCGTCGGGGGTGAAGGAAGTGTTGCCCTCGCCCGGCGAACCGCAATCGTCGAATCCATTCTTCTGCGGCTGTGGGGTGAAATCATCTCCTCCGACCCGGAGGGCCCCGGGAACTTCGTGCTGGTCGCCACCGGCGGCTTCGGCCGAGGCTGGCTTTTTCCCCACTCCGATATCGATCTGCTCTTCCTTCATGGCGGAGGAGACACCGAGGACCGCTTCAAGGACTGCATCCGGCAATTTTCGCAGGAACTGTGGGACCTGCGGCTGAAGCTCAGTCCGGCCACGCGCACGTTGGCTGAGTGTGAGCGCTTCGACCCGAATAACGTCGAGTTCGCAATTTCATTGCTCGATTGCCGGTATCTGGCCGGCGATCGAGATTTATTCTCGCGGCTCCGCGAAAAGGCCGTTCCCCGCCTGGTAGCGCGGGAATGCCAGAAGCTGATCCAGAACCTGGGCGAGATCACGCGCAGCCGCCACCACAAATTCGGCAACACGGTGTTCCACCTCGAACCGAACGTGAAGGATGGACCCGGCGGACTGCGCGACTACAACGTCGCCTACTGGCTGGCGCTGATTTCGGCGATGGAAAAATTGCGCATGTGGCCGGACCCGAAAACGCTGTTGCCGGTTTCTTCGCGGCGAGCGCTCGACGCCGCGCTCGACTTCCAGATGTCGATGCGCTGCTTTCTCCACTTTCGCCACGGGCGCCACGACAACACCCTGACCTGGGAAGCGCAGGATGAGGCCGCAGCAAGGAAGATCGGCGCCTCGGACACCGAGATCACGACGGCGGCGGACTGGATGCGAGTCTACTTTGGCCATGCGCGGGCGGTTCACCGCGCCAGCACACAATTGCTGGAAGAGATCCCGGCGGCGTGGTCCTCGCTGTCTCGTCAATTCCAGAGCTGGCGGTCGCGCGTTTCCACCTCGGACTTTTCAGTGGTGGACGGACTGGTATTCCTGCAACAGCCCAACACGCTCCAGAATCCAGAGATGTTGCTGCGACTGTTTCATTTCATGGCGCAGCAGGGCGTAAGAATGAGCACGACCACGGAATACAAAGTTGAGCAGGCACTGCCGTCGCTGGCCGCCACGCCTCCTCGGGGCGCGGAGTTGTGGCTCTACCTGCAGGAAACTCTGGTGCAACCGCACGCCGCCGACGCTCTGCGCGCTATGAATGCGCTCCGGTTGCTGCCGCTGCTGCTGCCGGAACTGAAGGGGATTGAGGCCCTGGTGGTGCGGGACTTTTACCATCGCTACACGGTGGATGAGCACTCATTTCTGGCAATTGAACATCTGCACCGCTTGAGGGATTCCCAATCGGAATGGGACCGGCGCTTTGCCGAACTGCTGGGCGAACTGGAACAACCCGAGTTGCTCTACCTGGCGTTGCTGCTGCACGATTCCGGCAAGGCATCGCCGGGCGAGAGTCACGTGGACGCCGGCCTGCAACTCACCGAGAGCTGCGCCGAACGGCTGGATCTTGATCCTGTGGACCGCGAGACTTTGCGATATCTGGTGGGAAGCCACCTGGAAATGTCGGCGGCGATGCGGCGCGACGTGTTTGACCCGGCCAACGTAATGTCGTTCGCGGAAAAAGTCGGAGTGCCGGAGCGGCTGAAGATGCTTTGCCTGCTGACCTATGCCGATGTCAAGGCGGTGAATCCGGAGGCGATGACGCCGTGGAAGGCGGACAACCTGCGGCAGCTTTACATCGCCGCCGCCAATTATCTGAGCCGGAGCGCCGACGAGCGCGTGCACACCGACGAC
>JACQDD010000156.1 GCA_016201265.1 Terriglobales bacterium
ATGGGGTCGAATCTCAACATGACCCGCACTCCCGACTGCCACTTCGCGGCCGAAGCGCGGCACAACGGCTCGAAGATGTGGGTGTTCACCCCGGACTTCGCCCAGGTTTCCAAGTACGCCGATGAGTGGGTGGCGATCAACGCCGGACAGGACGGCGCCTGGTGGATGGCGGTGAACCACGTCCTGCTCACGGAATTTCACCACGAGAAAAAGACGCCGTACTTCCTGAACTATGCGAAGCAATACACCGACTCGCCCTACCTGGTGGAACTCACGGAACACGATGGGAAGTGGCAGGCGGGGAAATTGCTTCGGGCCAACCGCTTAAAGGGATACCAGGGCACGGAAAATGGCGACTGGAAATTCCTGATGTGGGATACGGCGGAAAACCGCCCCAAGATGCCGATGGGCAGCGTGGGTTTCCGGTGGGGGAAAGAGAAAGGCAAGTGGAACCTACTGATGAAAGACGGCGTCGATGGCTCGGCAATCGATCCCGCCCTGACTTTTCTAGGTCAGGGTGATGCCGTCGTCCCCGTGGCGCTCAACGACTTCGCCGATGGACGCACGATCACGCGGTGCGTGCCGATACGGAGAGTGCAGGCGGCAAATGGTGAGACGGTAACCGTCACCACGGTTTACGACCTGCTGATGGCGCAGTACGGAGTGTCGCGCGGGCTGGAGGGCGAATATCCGGCCAGCTTCGACGACGACAGCCAGCCTTATACGCCGGCGTGGACGGAAAAGTACACCGGCATCAGCCGGCAGGTGCTCATTCGCTTTGCGCGGGAGTGGGCCACCACGGCCGAACGGACTAACGGCAAGTGTACGGTGATTATCGGGGCCGGGATCAATCACTGGTACCACGGCAATTTGATGTATCGCTCCGCCATCCACGCCCTGATGTTCTGCGGTTGCATCGGCGTAAACGGCGGCGGGCTTGCCCACTATGTCGGACAGGAGAAACTGGCGCCGGGAGAATCGTGGTCCGCAATTGCGTTTGGCCGCGACTGGTTTCCCGCGGCCCGGCTGCAGAATGCGCCGAGCTGGCACTATGTGCATACAGACCAGTGGCGCTATGAACGCGACTTCACCGACTACCACACCGTTCCGCCAGCCAACGGCAACGGATCGCTTGCCCATGGACACACCATGGACCTGCAAGTGCGAGCCGTACGCTCGGGATGGCTGCCGTTCTATCCGCAATTTCAGAAGAACCCACTGGAAGTTGTGAAAGAAGCGGAGGCTGCCGGAGCCAAGAACGACGAAGCCGTCGTAAGTTATGCGGTCGAGCAGCTGAAACACGGGAAGCTGAAGTTTTCCGTGGAGGACCCGGACGCTCCGGAAAACTGGCCGCGGGTATGGTACATCTGGCGCGGCAACGCGCTGATGGCCAGCGCCAAGGGACACGAGTATTTTCTCAAGCATTACCTGGGCACGCATAACAACGCGATCTCCGACGACAACCTGGCGGAAGGCAGCGCCCGCGAGGTGAAGTGGCACAAAAACGCCCCCCAGGGAAAGATGGACCTGGTGGTGGACCTGAACTTCCGCATGGACACGTCCGCGCTGTATTCGGACATTGTGTTGCCGGCGGCTACCTGGTACGAAAAAGCCGACCTCAACTCCACCGACATGCACAGCTTTATCCACCCGCTGTCGGAGGCCGTACCGCCGGCCTGGGAGTCCAAGAGCGACTGGCAAATTTTCCGCGCGATCGCCAAGAAGTTCTCGGAGCTGGCGGAGAAACATTTCCCCGAGCCGGTAAAAGACCTGGTGGCATCGCCCTTGGCGCACGATACGGCGGCGGAGATCGCGCAGCCCGACATCAAAGACTGGCTCAGGGGAGAAGTGGAAGCGATACCGGGCAAGACCATGCCCGGGTTGAAGGTGGTCACTCGCGATTACAAGAA
>JACQDD010000043.1 GCA_016201265.1 Terriglobales bacterium
CGGCGGCATGAGCGAGTGAAGTCGCTTGATCAAGCGAAATTTCTGAGACATAGACATCCGCGCGGCGCTGGTAGGAATAGCCGAGGTAGGCCGGCGCGCTCTCGCTCGGAACATTCATCAGCGCGTCCCAGAAATTTCTCTGGCTGAAGAGGCGCGTGTGAGAAGTTTGCTCGCGGCTCAGCTCGATTCCATTGGCCGGCAGCGTGGCGTGGCCGGGAGCGGGCTGAAAACTTTTTCCCACCAAGACCGCAACGCTGCATTCTTCCGCGCGAAACGCGCGCGCCGGGTCGGCATCCGGAAATTGCGCCAGCACCGCGGCCAGCTCTTGCGCGTCCGCTTCGAACCCCGTCCACCAGTAACGGTAGAAGTTGAAGACCACCGTGCCGGTGCGCAAGATCTGCTGCACGCGCGCGGGGTCCTTGCCGGTCACGCCCAGCACCATGTCCACCAATTCAGCGAGCTGAAACGTCTGCCGCACCACCGGGCGAACGCTCAGATACTCCGCCTCTTCCTCGGTATATTTGACGGGAATCTGCGCAGGGAGCGGCATGAGGGAAGGATATAGGAATTTGTGAGTGATGGATCATGCAGATTTGTGATTGGGCGATTGAGTGATTGGTGATTGCGGAAGGCCCAAAGTCAGAAATCAGAAGTCAGAAATCAGAAGTGGTGCCAAGAAGCGCCAACTGACGTTGGCGAAAGCCCAGCGGCGCTGACGCGCCGCACTCCACATGAGCTACATCGGGGATCTGCGGCGGAGTCAACGCGGGGGGATAAACCCCCCGCTACATTCGAGCCAAAGCGGGGGGATAAACCCCCCGCTACATAGGGGCTTTGCGGCGGAGCGGGAAGAGCACCAGCCAATCCTTAAAGCGTCGGATCAGCCAGCCGTCTACGCCCCAGGTGCATCCCGCGCCCATGCGA
This sequence comes from Terriglobales bacterium, assembly GCA_016201265.1. Lineage (GTDB taxonomy): Bacteria > Acidobacteriota > Terriglobia > Terriglobales > Acidobacteriaceae > Acidiflorens. The sequence goes on from JACQDD010000043.1 coordinate 925, forward strand.
CCCAGCATCAGCAGCAGCACAGTGGCAAGGAAGAATAAGAGCTGGCGCGGCCGGTTCCAGGAAGAGCTGGCCAGGCCGTAGTTCACCACCAAAAAGGAGGAGGCCAGCGAAGTGAGGCTGATCAGGGTGCCGGTAAGGTAGAGCAGTCCGAGCAGAATGCTGACGGTCGAAGCGAAATAAACAACCAAGGTTTCGCGGGGCTCGACGACCCGCAGGAAAATGTCACGGTAGATGCGCACGGGCCCGCCGGTTGCCGTCAGATGCTCGAGCAGCCCACCATACAGGAAACCGTGGTTCATGAGCATGCTGATGCCCATCCACACGAAGCCGATGCCGATGAGGATGCGGACGACGGCAAGCGCTCGCGCGATGGTGGTGTTCAATTGCCACCTGCCATCCGCGCCAAGCGCTCCCGCA
>JACQDD010000152.1 GCA_016201265.1 Terriglobales bacterium
GCGCAGCACGACCGATCGCGCGCCATTTTCCATCGCAGCGTGCAGCAGCGCACGATGGAAACGCTCGAAAAATTCATCATCATGGACGACGTGACGCTGACGGATGAAACGGAGCGGCTGGGCTCGCTGGCCGTGGAAGGCCCGGCGGCGGGGGCGGCGTTGGCGGACGCGTGCGGGGTCAAGCTGGACACGATGGCGGAGCACGGGCACGCCGAGGTGTCCGTGAGCGGAATTTCCTGCCGGGTGATGCGCACGACGCACTTCGGCGAATGGGGAGCGGAGTTCATCGCCCCGCGCGAGCAGCTTGCCGCGCTGTGGACGGCGCTGCTGCGGGCGGTGCGCGCGCGCGGCGGCGGGCCCATCGGGTATCAGGCGCTCAACGCGCTGCGGTTGGAGGCGGGCATTCCCTGGTTTGGATACGACTTCGACGACAAAGTGATCCCGCACGAGGCGGGGCTAGAAACGAGCCACATCAGCTACACCAAGGGCTGCTACACCGGGCAGGAGATTGTCGAACGCGTGCGTTCGCGCGGGCACGCCAACCGTCGGCGCGTGCGGCTGCAATTTCTGGGCATGGAGCTGCCGCCGAGCGGAACAAAGTTGACGGCGGCCGGGCAAGACGCCGGCGCGGTGACCAGCGCGGCGTTCTCGACGCAACTGGGGCGCGTGCTGGGAATGGCTTACGTGCGGCGCGAATTCAGCGAGACAGGCAGCGTGGTACAGTGGAGCGGCGGAGAAGCGGAAGTCACATAGCGCAAGCTAGGAAGAAGTGGCGGGGTAAACCCGCCGCTACAAAAACCTCAGGCGAGATTGAGAGACTTGCGGAAGCTGCCGCGCTCGGATTCGATTTTCTTCTGCAGTTGGAGGATTGCATAGAGCAGCGCCTCGGGACGTGGCGGGCAGCCGGGGACGTACACGTCGATGGGGATCACCTGGTTCACGCCCTGGACGATGGCGTAGTTGTTGAAGACGCCGCCGGAGGTGGCGCAGGCGCCCATGGAAATCACCCACTTGGGCTCGGGCATCTGGTCGTAAAGCTGCTTGATGATCGGCGCCATTTTTTGCGAGACGCGTCCGGCGATGATCATCAGGTCAGCCTGCCGCGGCGACGCGCGGAACACTTCCGCGCCGAAGCGCGCAACGTCGAAACGCGACGCGGCCATGGACATCATCTCGATGGCGCAACATGCCAGGCCGAACGAAAACGGCCAGATGGAACTCTTGCGCGCCCAGTTGACCACTTTGTCGAGCGAGGCGAAGAGGATGCCCTCGTCGGCGAGGGCCTGGCCATCCTGCCCGGGTTTTTCCAGCCTGACGTGTTTGCCCAGCGAAGTGCTCATGCTGGTGCGCTCCTAGACAATCCTATTCTTGCATACTCTCCAAAACCCACACAAACCACAAGAGGGATTCTTCGTCAGCCGCGGCGGACTCAGAATGACAACGGGACACATGGCCTCACGGGTTCAGCACAATCTTGCCGAATTGTTCGCGGGCTTCGAGCAGCGCGTGGGCATGGGCGCACTGCGCGAGCGGCATGGCGCGGTCAATCACGGCGCGGAGCTTGCGCTGGCCGATGAGCTTCAGCACGGCATAGAGTTCCGCCTTGCTGCCCATGTACGAGCCGAGCACGGAAAGCTGGCGGCTGAAGAGATAGCGAATGTCAATCTTGGCTTCGTAGCCGGTGGTAGCGCCGCAGGTGACCAAGCGCCCGCCGGCGGCAAGACTCCCGATGCTCGCATCCCACGTGGCCGAGCCCACGTGCTCGAAGACCACGTCCACGCCGCGGCGATCGGTGAGACGTTTCACTTCGTCGGCGATTTTCTGTTTGGAGTGATTGATCAATTCGTCGGCGCCGAGATGCTTGGCCCGGTCGAGCTTGATGTCGCTGCCGGCGGTGGCGATGACTCGCGCGCCAACGAGCTTGCCGATTTGAATGGCCGCGCTGCCCACGCCGCTGCCCGCGCCGAGCACAAGCAAATCTTCTCCGGGCTGAAGCGCGGCGCGGCCGATGAGCATGTGCCATGCGGTGAGAAACACGAGCGGCACCGCGGCGGCCTCGTCAAAAGAAAGATCGCCGGGGATGGGAATGACGTTGACCTCCGGCGCCTTCACGAATTCCGCGCAGCCGCCGTCCACGATGTAGCCGATGAGCGTGTACTTGCGGCATTTGTTGTCCGCGCCGCCGACGCACGCGGGACACTGCCCGCAACTCAGTCCGGGCGCGAGCAAAACTTTTTGGCCAACCTTGACGCGCGAGACCATCTCGCCGATTTTGGCCACTTCGCCGGAAATGTCACTGCCGGGAATGTGCGGAAACGGAATCTGCACGCCGGGCAGGCCGCGGCGACACCACAAGTCGAGATGGTTCAACGCGCAGGCACGCACTCGCACGAGCACTTCGCCGGGACCAATTTTCGGCTCGGCCACTTCGGCGTGACGCAAGACGTCCGGGCCGCCGTGCTCGTTGAAGATGATGGCTTTCATGAATTCCTCCCAAATGGGTGAGAGCGGGGTGGCGATAAAGTAGCATCCGCGCTGAGCAGTGTCCAGCCGAGAGAGTCCAAGAGTCGAAGTGTCCAAGTGTCGAAGAGGAAGGGCGGCCACCCCCACCCCCGGTGATTTCGTATGTGTGGCAGGGTATGGACTTAGGTGTCCCGGGATGCGTAAGTGTGGCAGGGCTAGGACTTAGGGAGACAGAAGGGTTGAAGGGGTGAAGAGGTAAAGAGGTAAAGGGTTGAGGAGTTACAGAGTTGCAGAGTGCCAGAGTAGAAGCCAATCCTGCCCACTGACGACTACAGTAACCCCCCACCCCCCGGTCGAGGCGAAGTGGTTGAAAGAGAATGGGATAGCGAAATTGAGTAGTCGTGCGGTAGTCGGCGGTAGTCGTGGCGCGATATGGGTGACTAGCCGCAATCGAGACTAGTGGGCCGACTAGCCGAGGGTAGCGGGACTGGGGCGATTCGGGAATGGCAACTGGCGTCATTGAAATGCAGCTACTCGACAGCCCTAGCAGTCTAACATGATTCCTTCCATAAGTCAAGTGTTATTTTACTACATTAACTTTAAGACATTCGGAGTTGGCGGGTCACAACGCAGGGCGGGCGCAGACCCTGATGCTTCCCCACCGTTCAAAATCCGAACGGTGGGGCGCCCGTAAGTGCAAAGGCCAATGTCCCCCTGGCCAAAGGTTGTGCCACCCGCCCTTCGCTCTTATCGAGTGGCACCCTCAAAACCGTTAGCAATTCGGCGAAGGTGGGCCACCCGGCCTGACATGCGGTTGACATGACGGTGCAGGAGGGCTAGGTTTTCGGGCCAAGGGAAGCTCAAAAAGGAAATTCCGGTTGATTCACGCGATGTGGACAGGGGGTCGTATGCTGAAAGAGTGTAAGCAGGTGTTGGCGGCCAGATGGAAGCGGGCCACTGTCGCGGGCATCGTGGGTGCAGTGATTTTCTCCGTGGTTTGGTACGTGGTCCAGATTGAAAAAGTCAAGAAGGGCCAAGTCCAAGTGGCATGGGGAGACCTTGCATCTGGAATAATTATTTGTGCCTTATTGATGTTCCTCGCCGTATTTGCCCACTACCTGGCCGACCTTTATTATGCGTTAGAGGTCGCAGACATTGCCAAAATGTTGCGGGCGCTCGAGTTGCTCTTCGCTCAGCTCCCTCGGGATTTCGCGCGCGGCGCCGAGGTCGTTAATTTGGGCGCGGCCCCCGGGCACACGCTCAGCGTAATCTGCGAGGTGTGTCATGCCGCGGCCGAAGCCCTCGAGAAAGGGATCGATTACGAGAGTAAGCCACTCTCGCGGGTTCAGGTTGCGGATGGTCTCCGGCGGCTTGTCCAAGACGCCAAGGCAGATACAGGCCTCGTGGCGAGCTTGTTGAACCAAGAGGGCCTCCGCCGCTACGACACCTATCTGAAGCAATTGGAGGAGACCGCTGGTCGCATCAATCCACCTCCTATCGTGAAATCATGAGCCAGGTTATAGCAGGCTGACATTTTGGCGATGTTTCCACGCGAACTGAAAATTGCCACTTAAGACACTTTGTACTCAGTCCTGTGCGTTAGAAAAGCGCCAGCCTGGGTGAAGTTCGCATTCCCGCTCTTAAGGCGGATTTCGAGCCGTCGGATCGAACCAGGTTTGCTTGGAGGATCCGGATAGAATCCAAGCGTGTAGCGGGACTTCACCAATTGGAATGGTCGCTCCACCGCCGGTTGGACACCATCTGTTTGCGGATCGTGGTTTGCGGCTCAGGCGCGCGTTGCGTCTGCGCTCCGGCAAAGAGACAAAAACAGAGCAGCGCGCACAGACATTGGAAAGCAGTTGGGGAGGGCGCCCAAGGCGAGCATGATGCTGGGCGGGCCATACGCGGCTCGGTTATATGCTTGTCTATTTGATCAGGCGGCAAATTCCAATTACGCGCAGCCAAGAGTGGCTGCGCTACTCATGGCGCAAATGGTTTGACAGAGGGTGCTGGCCGCCGTAGGCTGGTTGGGAAAGGCACGCGAAATGGACATTTTCGAGGAAATCATACGGTTGCGGCGGGAAGGCAAGCGCGCGGCGCTGGCGACCATCGTGCACACGAACGGTTCGATCCCGAGCTACGAAAGCTCGCGGATGCTGGTGCGCGAGGACGGCTCGATTGCCGGCACGATCGGCGGCGGGTGCGTGGAGGCGGAAGTCTGGGCGGCGGCGAAGGAAGTGATCAAAATAGAAGCGCCGCGAAAAATGGTCTTCAACCTGAACAACGAAGCCAGTTACGATAACGGGTTGATTTGCGGCGGCACGCTGGAGATTTTTGTGGAGCCCATTCTGCCTCAGCCGATGCTGTACATTTTTGGCGGCGGGCACGTGTCCATTGCGCTGGCGAGCGCGGCGAGCACCGCGGGGTTCGGCATCGGCGTGGTGGACGACCGCGAAACGTTCGCCAACGCGCAGCGCTTCCCCATGGCGCGTGAGATTTATACGAGTTACGAAGACGCCTTCGAAAAAATCCAGCCGAATGCTTCGACGTACATGGTCATCGTGACGCGCGGGCACCGCGACGACTTGCGCGTGCTGGGCTGGGCGGTGAAGACCGATGCACGGTACATCGGCATGATCGGGAGCAAGCGAAAAGTGCTCTCGGTGTACAAGGCACTGGAAAAAGAAGGCATCGCGCCGGAGAAATTTGAGCGCGTGCATGCGCCGGTGGGGCTGGAGATCGGCGCGCTGACGCCGGAAGAGATCGCCGTGAGTATCGCCGCGGAATTGATCGCCATCCGGCGCAACGCCAAAGACGTGGCGCACAAATCGCTGAAAATGGAAAGTCAGCGTCTGCCGGCCTAAGGGCCGCCGCTGCATGTGCCGGTCCAAAATGCCGGTCCCGCAGCGCGGGACCGCCCAACAACATGCTTGCTGCCGTCATACTGGCCGCCGGTGAATCCCGCCGCATGGGCACTCCCAAGGCGCTGCTTCCCTTCCCTGCGGGCACGGTTGTCACCGAAGGCATTACGACGTTTGTGGAACACTTGACGAGCATCACCCAGCATCCGCGCATCGGGCTGCGGCGCGTGGTGCTGGGCGCGCACGCGGAGCAAATACGCAGCAGCGCGCGGCTCGTTCCCGCGGACGTGGTGGTGAACACCGAGTGGGCCACCGGCCA
>JACQDD010000153.1 GCA_016201265.1 Terriglobales bacterium
ACCGCAGCAGCGCAATCGCCGCCGCCGGATTGCCCGCGGGCGTGGGCGAGTCCTGAAACGGTTTCCGCCGCGTGCCCAGAATGCCCAATGCGTTCTGTTCCTCCGCCGATTTGCCCGCCGCCGTCCCCGCGGTGTCGAAGAATCCGCCGGCAACGGGATCGAAGAACCGGGCAATCATGGCGTCGGCAATCGACCGTGCAAAACGGAAGTAGCTCAAGTCGGAGGTGGCTTCGTAAGCGTCCAGGCAGGCGATCACGGTGAAAGCGTAGTCGTCGAGCACACCGGTGGTGTCGCGGTTCTCGGCCTTCGGATCGGAATACGCGATCACATGCTTGAGTGTGAGGCGGACACTCCTGTCCGCCGCTGCTGGCTCGAGTCCGGCATTCCAGCCCTCGGCCAGCACACGGTCGAGCGAACGCAGGGCGAAGTGCTGCGCATCCTTGAGATCGAGCACCCGCGCGGCTTCCACGTACGCCGAGACACACATGGCGTTCCAGCCCGCGTAGATGGTCTTGTCGACATAGGGCGTGGGCCGCCCGATCCGCGCGGCATACATCTTCTTCTTCGCCGAGGCCAGCAGTTCGCGGACGCGCTCTTCGCTCGCACCCAGACGGCGCGCAATTTCCTCAAAGCCGGCGCGGATGTACAGCACATTCTTCGCCGGATTGTGATGCATCTCGCCGACTTCGTTGATGTCATAGTAGAGCGAGGCGACCTCCCCTTCCTCGGGCGTCAGCGCCGCCTTGGCTTCTTCGACGGTCCACGTGAAGTAGTCGCCGTCGTCGTCCATGGAGTAGTCGGCATCCTGCGAGGCGTAGAAGCCTCCGTGCGCGCGGTCGCTCAGCCACTCTTCCATCCAGCGAATAATGTCGCGCGCGACCTCGGCAAAGAATTCGCTTCCGGTTGCCTGCCAGGCATGAACATAGTTCTTGAGCAGCTCGGAGTTGTCGTAACACATCTTCTCGAAGTGCGGCACGACCCAGCGCTCGTCTACGGAGTAGCGATGAAACCCGCCCGCCAGTTGGTCATACACGCCGCCGCGCGCCATCTTCTCCAGCGTGCTCACGAACACGCCGCGAAGTTCTTCATTGCCGGTGCGCGCGTGGCGGTCGATCAAGAGGTCGAGTGCCGACGGATGCGGAAACTTGGGTGCGTTTCCAAACCCGCCATTGCGCTCGTCGAACATCTTCAGCGCCGACTCGACAATCGCATCAACCACCTTGGGTGAAACGTCCCCGCCGCGCCCCGAAAACGACTCCGCCTGCGAGATCGCACTGGTCACCATGTTCGCCTGCTCGAGGACCTCGCCGTGCTTCTCGCGATACGCCTGCGCGATCGACAGCAGCACGCGCTTGAAACTCGGCCGCCCATACTGATCCTGAGGAGGGAAGTACGTGCCGCCGTAGAAAGGCTTGCCGTCCGGCGTGAGAAATCCGGTGAGCGGCCAGCCACCTTGTCCTGTAAGCGCTCCGACCGCAGCCTGGTAGCGGCTGTCAATGTCGGGTCGCTCGTCGCGGTCCACCTTCACCGCGATGTAGTTCTCGTTGACGATCTTCGCCACCTCGGGATCGTCATACGACTCGCGGTCCATGACATGACACCAGTGACACCACACCGCGCCAATATCCAGCAGCATCGGCTTGTTCTCGCGCTTCGCCGCAGCAAACGCCTCCTCGCCCCACTCATGCCACTGAATCGGCTGATGCATGGCCGACCGCAAGTAGGACGAAGAGGCGCGGGCGAGGGCGTTGGTGGAGGCGGTGGACATCCCGTAAGGATATCGTTTGGCGGGAAAGATTGCAGATGGCAGAGGTTTACAGCGGAAGCTCTCGGTACTCCGGCAGATATTCTTCGATGATTGTGTCCGCGGGCGCACCGCAAGCGCGCATCACGCGCCGAATGACCTCCAATCCGACGGCGCGATCGTCCACCACGACATCAATGCCGCAGTAGGCAATCGAGTTGCCTTCTCCTAGCTGCGAACCGCCGCCAGTGACTTCCCCCTTCTTCCCAATCGCTTCGCTGAGCGGATCCTCGTACTTCTCACCGCGCGCCACGGGCCCGAGTGATTCCGGGATACGGATGTAGAAAAAATGCTGTCCGCGCTCCGCTGCAGCTTCGGCAAAGTCCTGCATGACCGCCTGACGTCCGTCGAGTCGCTTTCGTTTCATGGCTAATGCTTCCCCGGTACCCGAAAACCTCCTTCATCGCTCATGAAGTTCGTCTCGTGAGCCAGGCGGCGTCCAACCCAGATCCAAGTCACGCACTCGCGGGAGCTTCACCAGCCTCTTCGCCATTTCGCAGTACAGCCCCACCGCCTCTTCCAACTGCTTTTTCTCCACGTACTCCCCTTCCGTATGTGCCACGTGGATCGAGCCCGGTCCCAGCAGCAGCGGCTCGCCCCAATTGGAGAGCGCGGGGATGTCCGTGGTGAAGGCGGCGACCATAGTGGGCAGGCCGTCCAGCGTGCGCAGCCGCATGAATGGAGCCTCGCGCGTGAAGTGGATCTCCACGAGTTCGCCCACCGCGTCTGTAATCTGCCGCCGCAATTCATCCGACGGGCCCACCAGGCGATAGAGAACATCGGCCTTGGCGAAGTCGGAAATCACGTTGCGCGCGCGTCCGCCCTCAATCGTGCCTACGTTTTTCGTGCTCGGGCCGACATCGGGGCTCTCGGGAAGCTTCATCACGTGCAATCGGTGCAGCGCCTCCACCAGCTTGTCGATCGCCGACTCGCCCAGTTCCGGATACGCCGAGTGCGCCATCTTCCCGCGCGCCGTCAATTCCACGTGCAGTGAGCCTTTGCTGGCAAGCGCCAGCTGGTTCTCCGTCGGCTCGCCATTAATCATGAAGCGTGCCCCGATCGGATGCTGATTCGCCATCTTCGCGCCGATCGAGTCGCGTTCCTCGCCCACCAGAAACAGCAGCCCGACGTACACTCCCTCCGCGCGCAGCTTCTCCGCAGCCATGATCTGCGCCGCGATGATGCCCTTGGCGTCGCACGATCCACGCCCGCAGATGCGAGTCTCGTCTTCCGACGACGCTATGAACGGCGGCACCGTGTCCATGTGCGTCGAGAAGACGATCTCCGGCCGCGGATGCCCAGGCGACACGTCCAGTACATTCGCGCGCGCGCCCTCGACCGGCATCTTGTTCGCTTCGAATCCGCGGCGGCGCAGCTCATCGCAGAGAAAATCGCCGACCGCTCCCTCATTCGGCGTGATGGACTCGATGTCCACCAGGCGGCGCGTCAGCGCGAACAGGTCCATGGGAAGAGCTTATCAGCAGGTGCGTCCGGAGCCCGGTCAAATCACCGCAAAACCACCCAACCCTGTCATCCTGAGGCGCCCGCGTTGCCGCCGCGAGTCAGTGCAGACAGGGTTTGGCGCCGAAGGACCTCTGCATTCTTGACGGCGCCGAGAGAAAATGCAGAGGTCCTTCGGCGCCGACACCTGTGTGCGATCACTGCCGTCAGCGCTGCGGGCGCCTCAGGATGACAAAGGTTGAGATAAGCTAAGAAATCCGTGCTCTCCGAAACCGCCACGATCCGCTCCCTCTCCCTCGATGGCCCCGCCGGCCGCCTGGAAGCGCTGCTGAACGCCGGATCGCCCGCCGCGACCCATGCCGCGGTGGTGTGTCATCCCCATCCGCTCTACGGCGGGACGCTCCACAACAAAGTTGTCTTCCACACCATGAAGGCGCTCAACCACTTCGGATTCCCCGTGCTGCGCTTCAACTTCCGCGGCACCGGACTGAGCGAAGGCGAGCACACCCATGGCACCAGCGAAGTCGAAGACGTGCGCGCAGCTCTCGATTGGCTGGAGCACGAGTTCACCCTGCCCATCATCTTCGCCGGATTCTCGTTCGGAGCGGCAGTCGGCCTGCGGGCGGCATGTCCCGACCCGCGCGTGACCGCGCTCGTTGCATTGGGCCTCCCAGTGACTCCGCTCGACGATCGCGTCTATGACTTCGACTTCCTGCGCTCCTGCACGAAACCGAAGCTCTTCGTGAGTGGATCGCGCGACCAGTTCGGCCCGCCAGGCAAACTCGAAGCTCTGGTCAGTCCCTTCGCCGAACCAAAGAAACTGGTCCGCATCGAAGCCGGAGACCATTTCTTTGAAGGCCGCCTGAAGGAGTTGCGCGCTGCAATTGAGCAGTGGGTGGGAGAAAAGCTGCTAATCACCAACCACTAACCACTAACCACTAACCACTTCTCTATAATTCCCACGATGCCCGCGATCCCTCCCGAGCGCGACCAGCACTTTCGCCAGATGCGCGATGTCGCCCGCGAGATCTTCGCCGCCGCGCTCAAGAACGCCACCATCGAGAGTGCGTTCGCGCGCCACGTTCACTGCGAGCGCGGAGTGCTCCGCATTTGCGAAGACCTATACGATCTCGATTCCTACTCCCGCGTGCTCGTAGTCTCGATCGGCAAGGCGGCCCACACCATGGCCGCGGCTCTGGAAGCCCAGGTCGGCAGCCGTCTCGAGGGCATTGTCGCCTCGTCGGTTCAGCCGGCGAGTCAGGTGCGCGGCTTCCGCTACTTTCAGGGCGGACATCCCACGCCCACGCCAGAATCCATCCAGGCTGCCGACGCCATCCTGAAATCGCTGAACTCGCTCAACGCCGCCTCGCTCGCCATCTTCCTGCTTTCCGGCGGAGGCTCTTCCATTGTCGAGAAGCCGATGGACGACGAAATTTCTCTGCCCGATCTGGTCGCGACCTATCGCGCGCTGGTGCTTTCGGGGGCGCCCATCGCCGAGATCAACGCCATCCGCAAACATCTTTCGGCGGTGAAGGGCGGAAGGCTGGCGCAGGCGGCGTATCCCTCGCAGCAGGTTTCCATTCTCGTCTCCGATGTCCCCGACGCCACTCCCGACGCGCTCGCCTCCGGGCCCACCATGCCCGACTCGACGTCGCTGAACGATTGCGAGCGGATTGCCGCGAAGTACAAACTGGTGGAGCAATTCCCCGAGTCGGTCGCCGATCTCTTCCACCAACACGCGCTCGAAGAAACGCCGAAGTCTGACGACCCAGCCTTCGTGCGCGCGCGCTGGTGGACTGTGCTTTCGAACCAGGTCGCAGTGGAAGAAGCAACGCAAGCGGCCACCCGTGCCGGTTTTGCCGTCGAAGTCGACAACTCCTGTGACGATTGGGACTACGAAAAGGCCGCCGGCTACCTGCTGCAGCGGCTGCGCGAATTACGAAAATCCTCGTCGCGGGTCTGCCTGATCTCCGGCGGCGAAGTCACGGTCAGCGTGCGCAACGGGGGCACCGGTGGCCGCAACCAGCAATTCGCTTTGGCCTGCGCGGAGAAAATTGCCGGCGACGACATCACCGTTTTGAGCGCAGGCACTGACGGCATAGACGGCAACAGCCCCGCCGCCGGGGCCGTCGTGGATGGCAGTACCCTCGAGCGGGCAGGCGGACTCGATGGCGTACGCCGTGCGCTCGCCGCTTTCGATGCCTATCCTACTTTCCAATCTTTGGGCGACTCCATCATGACCGGTCCCACCGGCAACAATCTCCGCGATTTGCGGGTGCTACTGGCATACTAGAACCGCGCCGCCTGGCAGATTACCCGGGATTTGTCCTTACGCCCCGGCATCACGAAGCCTTCCAACCGCATCCAACTTCTTAAGTCCAGCCACTTAGCGGAGGTTCGCCTTGAACCAGACAAAGTTGTTATCCGCCCGTCTTATGATTTTTGCCTGCGCCGCAATTCTGGCGCTCTCCAGTTCCGCCCCAGCCCAGCAGATGGACGTGGCCGTCGGCATGAGCACCGTGACGGCGCCTTCCGCCAGCGAGGCGCAGGGCAACCACGCGCCGCAGTCGCTCACCGGCGGCGCCTTTCCCAGCTTCAGCGCCGACATCCTGCTGTTCAAGAACTTCGGTGTGCAGGGTGAATTCGGATGGAGAGCCACGCGCGGTCAGTGGCTGGGAGTCCAACCCTTTCGCCCGATGTTCTACGACTTCAACGCAATCTTTGTGCCCAGGCTGGCCGAGCGCACCTACCTGGAGCTGTTAGCGGGACTGGGTTCGCAGGCTACACGCTTTTACCAGCCCACGCAGGTCTGCGATCCGTTTGCCTGTAGGAACTTCGTGACCGTCAACCATTTCATGGGACACTTCGGCGTTGGGCTGAAGGTCTATCCGGCCAGAAATTTCTTCGTGCGGCCGGAAGCTCACCTTTACCTGGTCAATGACAACCAGGAATTCAGCTCTGGGCGCGCGGTGCGCTACGGCATTTCCATCGGCTACACGTTCAGGAACAGATAAGTCCGCGCAAGCAACCACGGGTTTTCCTTCGTGAGGAACTTCGTGTCCTTCGTGGTTGCTTTGGGGTCTGCTGGCAGTGCGGGGCCTGCGAAAAGCAATAACCACGAAGGACACGAAGTTCCTCACGAAGGAAAGTCGCGAGGCTGAGTATCCGGAATTGCTCCGATGAAGAGGCCAGCACGTCGGACTGCACCACTGCCCGCGCCGGCGTGCGCGTTGCCGCCGCCTTCCGCCGCATTTATGATGGCTGTATGAATCTCGGCTTTTCAGAGATGGTGTTTCTGTTTATCCTGGCGCTGCTCATCTTCGGGCCCAGGAAGTTGCCGGAGATCGGGCGCCAGATCGGGCGTTTTATGAACGAGTTCAAGCGGGCCTCGAACGAGTTCAAGGCGCAGATCGAGTCCGAGATCAACTCCATCGAAACGGAAGTCACGCCGCAGATTCTGCCGCCGCTCCAGGCGCCGTTGAATTCTCTCGCCAGCCGCATCTTCAATCCGCCATCGGCCGCAAGACTCGAGGCTGCCGAGGCCGCACCCGCGGCAGCAAGCGCGCCCGCCGCCGAGCCACCTCCCGCCCCGAAAGTGGCTCCCGATGCCTGAGGCGGCCGCTTCTTCCTCCGTGACTGAACCCGCAAAGGACGAAATGCCCACCATGGGATTCCTCGAGCATCTCGAGGAACTGCGGCGCAGAATTATCTACTCTCTGCTCGCCATAGTCGTGGGGTGCCTGCTTTGCTGGACCTACGTCGTGCGTCTCGTCGAACTGATGCAGCGTCCCATCGTGGACGCGTTGCACGCCAACGGCTTGCCGGAAAAACTTGTCTACCTCAACCCGGTCGACCCTTTTAATCTGTATCTCAAAGTGGCGGGCGTCGTCGGTCTCTTCGTGGCTTCGCCCTTCGTGCTCTATCAGGTGTGGCTGTTCATTGCGCCCGGCCTCTACCGTAACGAAAAGCGCTACATCTTTCCCTTCATGGTTTCGACTGTCAGCCTTTTCCTGGCGGGCGGATATTTCGGGTACCGACTGGTCTATCCCCAGGCGCTCCGCTTCCTGATCGAGTTCAGCAAGCAGTTCACGCCGATGATCACCATCGAAGAATACAGTCAACTATTTTTGACCATCATCGTCGGCATGGGCGTGATCTTCGAGATGCCGATCCTGGTCTTCTTCCTGGCGCTCATGGGGATCGTGACTGCGGGTTGGATGTGGCGCAACCTCCGCTATTCGATCCTGGTGATTTTCATCATTGCCGCGATTCTCACGCCCACCACCGACATCCTGAACATGTGCATCTTTGCCGCGCCCATGGTCGCTCTGTACGTGCTGAGCATCGCCATCGCCTGGGTCGCGCACCCCAAACAACGCAAGAAGCGCGCAGAAAAGAAAAAACCTTAACCACGGGGGACACGGAGGAGCACGGGGGAAAGCATGAGAGCACCTAGACGAAACACCACAAACGAAGCGCGCTCAGGGTTCCCCCGTGTACCTCTGTGCCCTCCGTGGTTAAGGGTCTTCGCCGCGTTGTCGATACTGATGACCGCGAGCACGCTCGCCTGCAGCAAAGGATCCTCCGCCGCTCCCGCCGATAACTCCGCCAGCGCCGCCACCGCTAGCGCCGCCACTTCGCCGCAGCTTGCCGAAGCCGCCGCCGCCCCCGATCCCGGCCCGCTTCCGCAGATCGACTCCAGGCGCGCCTTTCAGTACATCAAAGAGATCGTAGCCTTCGGCCCGCGCCCCATCGGCAGCGAAAACCACAAGAAGCTCGAGAACTACATCACCGCGCACCTGAAGGGCGACCAGATTGAAGACGACGCCTTCACGGCTGACACGGTAGAAGGGAAGTTCCCCGTCCGCAACATCATCGCCAAGTATCCCGGCACCAAAGACGGCATCATCGTCATCCTTGGCCACTACGACACGAATTACCCGCTGCGCAAGACTGGTTATGTCGGGGCCAACGACGGTGGCTCCTCGACCGCCATCCTTCTCGAATACGCCAACCACCTGCGCGGCAAGAAGCGCGACGGCTACAGCGTGTGGCTGGTCTGGACCGACGGCGAGGAAGCAGTCCGCCAATGGACTGAGACCGACAGCCTCTACGGAACCCGCCATCTGGCTGAGAAATGGGAGAAAGACGGCACCCTGAAGAAAATCAAAGCCCTGTTCGTGATGGACATGATCGGCGACGCCGACCTCAACATCGACCGCGACACCAACTCCACGTCCTGGCTCCTCGACCTCGTCTATGAAGCCGCCGAGCGCAGCGGAGTCCAGTCGCACTTCTATGCCCGTGCCGGCGCCATGGAAGACGATCACATACCCTTCGTGAAACGCGGCGTCCCCAGCATGGACATCATTGATCTCGACTATGGCTACAACAACGTCTTCCACCACACTCCCCAGGACACGCTCGACAAGCTAAGCCCCAGAAGCCTGGAAATCGTCGGCAACACCACGCTGGAAGCCATCCGCACGCTCGACCGGCGGTAACACCGCGCGACCGTAGCGCCGGCGCCCCGCCCCCACTTCCTGAGACCTGACACCTGCCTTCCGCTTGACCCTCTTTCCCGTTTCCCCCTAGGATGGCAGCAGCACCCGTGGGGGTGACTCTGATCGGCTCCTGTAGCCGTGAGTGCGTGGGGACCCAGCTTGTTCCAAAGAGTTTTTCGCACAGTATTTCTGTTTGCGTCTCTGGGCCCAGCCGGTGCCCAGAGTAAGCCTCTGCCGCCTGGACCCATGCAGGCCAAGGTCAAAGCCGCCTGCACGCAATGCCATAATGCCAGCCGCATCGCCGATCAGCATCTCACCCGTCGGGAGTGGTCGGACAAACTCGACAAGATGGCTGGCCTCGGCGCCGATGTGCCGGACTCCGAGCGGACTGCCTTTTTGAACTATCTGACCAGGAATTTCGGCCCGGAGAAGTCCGCCAAAGCGGCAACCAAGAAGAGCGGCGACCAGGCCAAGTAGCCGCGGCGCGTCAGCTTCAACCCGAAACAGCAAAGCGCTACCGACCCAGCATCCTTCTGGACGCTACGGCAGCGCCGCCACGAAAGAGCCCAACAGCCTTCAGGATGTGGGACCCGCAGCCGAGCTTCAAGTGATTGTTTAGGTACGGGCTGGAAACCAGCCCGGCAAAACGGTCGAGCCGGCGAGGCGCCGGCGCTACTGTCGAGAGACCAGCGCCAGAGCCCAAAGCCCAGAGCCCAAAGCCCAAAGCCCAAAGCCTATTCCCCCTCTGCGCCCTCAGCGCTCTCTGCGGTTGCTTGTTTCTCCGGCCGCAACTGCGGAAACAGAATCACATCGCGAATTGTATGCGAATCCGTCAACAGCATCGCCAGCCGGTCCACGCCCACGCCGACGCCGCCCGCCGGAGGCATTCCATACGACAGTGCGCGGATGTAGTCCTCATCCATCTGGTGAGCTTCTTCGTCGCCGCGCTCGCGTTCTTTCAGTTGCGCTTCGAAGCGCCGCCGCTGGTCTTCGGGATCGTTGAGCTCGCTGAAGCCGTTGGCAATCTCCATCTTCCCGGCAAAGATCTCCCAGCGCTCGGTCCAGTCCGGCTCGTCCGGTTTCTGCTTCGACAGCGGAGAGATTGCCGTCGGAAACTCGTAGATGATCGTCGGCTGCACCAGGTGCTCTTCGGCCACCGCTTCGAACAACGCAGCGATCGTCTTACCCGTAGGCTCATTCGCATCGCAGGCGAGATCAATCCCCGCCCCGCGCACCCGCATCACCAGCGCCTTCACCGATTCGTGCGAAGCGAAGTCGTTCATCGCCGGCTTGGCCCCCGCCTTCTCCGGCCAGAACTGGATGATGGCTTCCCGCATGGTCAGACGCCGCCAGTTTGTGCCCGCCCAGTCAATTTCCTCTTCGCCCCACTTCGTCTTCGTGCCGCCAGTCACGTCGCCGACCGCCTGCTCAATCGCGCCCTGGGTGGTGTTCATGATGCCGAGATAATCGGTGTACGCCTGGTACGCCTCGAGCATGGTGAACTCAGGATTCCAGCGCCAGCCCAGCCCTTCGTTGCGGAAATTGCGGTTGATTTCGTACACGCGGTCGAATCCGCCCACGGTCAGCCGCTTCAAATACAGCTCGGGAGCGATGCGCAGAAACAGATCCATGTCGAGCGAGTTGTGATGCGTCTTGAACGGACGCGCCACCGCTCCGCCGGCAATGGGATGCATCATCGGCGTCTCGACTTCGATGAATCCCTGCGAATCGAAATAGCGGCGGAACGACTGCACGAGCTTGCTGCGCTTCAGAAAAACCTCGCGGACCTCGGGATTCATCACCAGGTCCACGTAGCGCTGCCGGTAGCGCAACTCGACGTCGGTCAGCCCGTGCCATTTTTCCGGCAGCGGCAGCAAGTCCTTGGACAAGAACGTCAGATCGTCGGCATGAATGCTGAGTTCACCCGTGCGCGTGCGGAACAGATACCCGCGCACGCCGATGTGATCGCCCAAGTCAAGCAGCTTCCAGAGCTCGAACCCGGTGTCCCCGATCGCGTCTTTCTTGACGTAGAACTGCAAGCGCTGTCCATCCTGTTGCAAGTGCGCAAACCCGGCCTTGCCCATCAACCGGATCGCCATGATGCGTCCAGCGACGCGCACGTTGACCCGAGTAGCTTCCAGTTCCTCGCCCGTCTTGCCGCTGTACTCGGCCAGGATCTGCGGGACCGTGTAGGTGAATTCGTACTTGCGCGGATAAACCGGCTGCCCGAGAGCTTCAATCTTCTTCAGCTTCTCGCGCCGGATTTCGTAGATGTTTTCGTCGAGTGCCAAGAGAGTCCTTCGCTGCGTTCGAAGAAGTTCGATTATAAACAAGCGGATTCAGGAATCGGGGTCGTCTGGCGGAAAGAATCGCGGAGGACAGGTGAAGATCGCGAATTGTCATCCCGACCTTGAGCGAAGCCGAACGGGAGGCCGAAATTGGCCCAAACGCCAGATTTCCGTGGAATTGGACAAGCCTGTCAGTTTTTCTTAGCCGGTTTCTTGATCGCTTTCTTGGCCGGCCTCTGGTGAGCCGCAGGCGCCTGCTCGATTCGCAGCCACCCCGATTTAGGAGCTTTTCCGTTTTTCTTCCACGTCACCAATTCCGTGAAGCCGTGCTCCACCTCTGCGGGCTTGATGTTGCAGTGCCCGCCGTGTTTCACGTACTGCTGCACGAAGAATTGTCCCGATCCCGCCTCCCGGGCGACCAGAGAATAATCGCTGGGAATCGCAGGAGAGACCAGCGGATCGTACGTGGTGTGAACCGCCAGCACGGGCCGCGTCAGCTTCCCGGTAGGCGTGTAGAACTGCTGCAAGTAGGTCAACGCGCCCTGGTCGGCCTCATAGCGCGCAATGCGATCATTCACCGTGTCGCTCGCGGGCAAGCGAGTGTAGATGGTATTGCGGTTGTCGAATGGATTCCCGCCGCTGCGCTGTTCCAGGTCTTTCAGGATGTAGGTCAGAAACACGATTCCGTCCGCCAGTTCTCGGTTCGAATGCACCTCCGTATAACTGCGCACGGCCGCAGCGGCGGCGGGTTTGGCGTTGAGGGCGTGCAGCACTTTCCGGGTGAGCGTCTCCGACATTTCGTAGCTTGCCGGAACTTTCGCCGGCGACGGCAGCAATCCGGGGAAGTAGTAGTCGAAGACAACGCGCTCATCAAATGCCCGCTGCATGAAGCTCGGCGCCGCGCCAATTACCCCACACAGCGCCAGCCCCGCGTCATACGTGTCGGGATACTTCTCGATCATCAGCACCGTCAGCAGGCCGCCCATGGAGTCACCGCTGACGTAGGTTTCCGTCGGCTTGCCGTACTTCTCCGCGAAGTATTGGCGCAAGACTTCGGTGTCCACGACCGCCTGCTCGACGGCCCATCCCCCGGCGGAGTAGCCGGACTGTGCGACCGCATAACCGGCTTTCACAAAGACGGCTAACGATGGATCCATCTGCTTCTCTTTGAAAGCCCCTGGCTCCGGATTGTACCCGTGGCAGTACACCACCAGCCCGTGGTTCCAGTTGTCGGGGACATCAATGCGGAATTTGGCCTGGTTGAGTTGTCCGATCTCGGTTTTCGCAAAGACGGTGGCAGAGGCAAAGACGAGCAGCAGAACGGTCAAGAAGTGGCGGCGCATAGCATCTCCGATCATTCCATGTCTCGCCCGGTAATGAAAGTGACTCCCGGATGAGGAGGTAACGCGCAGGCGAACATTGTTCCCTGGATCACGGTCTTTTGTGATCTTTGCTCCTTGAAGCTTTGGCGCTCCAGCGGTAGCATGACCAGTCCGGATTTATACAGGTTGCACAAGGACTCATGCCGCAGAACTACGTACCTATATTTCTGTTCGTCGCCGTCGTCGGTGTGCTGATCCCTCTGACCCTGGTGCTGGCGAGAATCGTGCGTACCCAGAACCCCCACAAAACCAAGCTCATGCCCTACGAGTGCGGCATTGACCCGGTGGACAGCGCCCGCGGCCGCTATACCGTGCGCTACTACATCATTGCCATCCTGTTCGTAGTCTTCGACGTGGAGACCATTTTTCTGTTTCCCTGGGCGGTGAAGTTCAAAGCGCTGGGCATGTTCGGACTGGTCGAGATGCTGGTCTTCCTTGGCATCCTGATCGTGGGCTACATCTGGATATGGAAGAAAGGCGCGTTGGAGTGGGTGTGAGAACCAGCACTTAGCAGTTAGCACTTGGCATTTAGCAGGGTTGCTGTGAGCTGCGTGCCGTTAGCGGTTGATCGGAAAGATGACCAAGGAAACCAAATCGCCTGTACCACCGCCGCCGGAGGGTGAGAAGCCGGTGGCGGATGCACCGAAACCACCGGTCGCTGCGGCAGCTGCTGCTCCGCCCAAGCCTGCCGCTCCCGCCAAGCCCGCTGGTCCCGTCCCGGTGCCCTGGTCCTCGCCGATGGTCGAGAAGTACAGGCGGCAGTACGGTTCGGGCCTCGACCCGCAGAGCTATCTCGGGCAGAACTACCTGACCGTTGACCGCTCGCTCATCCCTGACATCCTGCGCTTGCTGCGCGATGAAGAGCAGTTCGATTACTGCGTGGACATCACCGCCGTCCACTATCCGAAGCGCGAG
>JACQDD010000138.1 GCA_016201265.1 Terriglobales bacterium
CCAGAACATGAGCCTTGGTCGGCAACGTCAACACCTTTCTGCTAGACAAAGTGGCGCAAGAGCAAACCCCTCAAGCGCCGACGGTGAAGTGTTGCCTAAAATGTCTTGACAACGCACACCGTCGTTAGAGACAGGATGACAACTTGATTGGGGTGAATGGGAACGTGGGGCAAAGGAAAACCGGCGGCCTGGGCCGCCGGTTTCTTGTGCTTTGCGTGGGCATTAGTTCTGCTTCTGGTCTTCGCGGCGTTTCAGAGTTGGACGATCCTCGTCGGCGCTCTTATCGTCCTTGCCGGACTTGTCGTTGGTCGAGGTGCGGCGCAGGCTGGGACGGTTCCCTTCCTTCTCGTCCACGACCTTGTGGCGGTTCTCAATCACGGCCAACCGCGATTTCACGTCGTCGAATTCGGAGGTCGAGACGACATACTGCGGACGCGCGGGGAGAATCCTGCCGATCTCCTCCTGCGATTTCTCGATCCGGTCGGGCGTCTGCGGGTGTGAGGCAAAGGCCTTGGCCAGCGTGCCGGGCTTCCTCTTCTCTTTCGCCTGGAGCTTCTCGAAAAAGCTGACGAACGCTTGTGGATCGTAGCCGGTCTTGTACATGTACTGCAGGCCAAGGTAGTCGGCTTCCGATTCAAACGCACGCGAGAAACTCATAAAGCTTAAGGGAAGGGCCAGGCCTGCGGCCGAGCGCACCGCATAGCCAATCCCGCCGCCGACAAAGATCAGCGGAATCGTTCCAATGTTTGCCCACTGCGCGCGCGTGATCTGGCGGGTGGCGTGGCGGGCCGCTACGTGGGCGATCTCGTGCGCCATCACCCCGGCCAGTTCGGCTTCTTCATCGGCCGCCAGGATCAGGCCGGAGTTCACATAGAAGAATCCGCCGGGCAGCGCGAACGCATTCACTTCATCGGAATCGATCACTTTGATGGTGAAGGGCACCTGGGCGTCGGAATTCCGAACCAGGTTCTGTCCGATGCGGTTGACGTACTCGGTGACCACCGGGTCCTGGACCAGCTTTACGCTGGCCTCGACCTGCTGGGCGTACTCCTTGCCCATGCGAATCTCGGTCTCCAGCGAATACCAGTTGCCCATGCCGCGGCCGCCGACTTTGCGATTGCCGATGGCGTCGACGTCGTTCTTGCTGCCGTCGTGCTTGACCTTGCTGTCGTCCGGCTGCTGGACGGGAGGCGACGACTGCACCGACCCGGCGCTGTTGGAAGAGTCCGGCTGGGAGGTCTGGTCCTGGGCCAGCGACACGGGAACGGCCAAGGCCAGCAAGGCAAGCGTAATCAATACCTTACGGAGAAACATGGTGAACTCTCCCCATCGGATCCGGGCGGTTGAGACGATTATACCCCTGATTGCAAGTCCAGCCGACGGAATTACCCATATGGTTGGACGCTGGCGGGTGACGGAAGGTTACTTGTGAATCGGTGCGTTGTCAGGCGGTTTCAGGGCCCGCAGGAAGCACGAGGTAAGTACTGGAGTCATGTCGGCGGCAGATTTTCCGCCTTCGTTTTCGCAAAGGCCGGTGTAATTTTGCTGAATCGTGGACTCGCAAACCAACCAGGAACAGGTGCTCAGTACGGTCCGGAGCTTCTGGAAGGCATTTTGCGGCAGTAATCCAGTCTCACTGGCTGAGTTTTACTCTCCCGAAGCCGTCTTGTTCGGGGTGGAGGGGCCGCGCCCGGAACCGGTCCGTTTAGCGATGGCGCGGCGGCAACGCGAGTACTTCGAACATCGTTCCCAACTCAGGATTGACCTTGGCCCAATCGAGGTGCAGTTGCTGAGCCCGACGCTGGCCCTGGCGACCTACACCTTGTCGTTTCACGCCACGAATGTGGCTGTTGCCGGCGGCCAGCCTCGGGAACGACAGATTCCTCACGGCCGTGCCACACAGATCTTCGAACTCGGCCGGGATGGAAAGCTGCTGATCGTGCACGAGCACCTCTCGTCGTCGGACATTCGCAAAGAATAGATTTTGTCGCCAGTTCGGTCGCACGAGCGATCGATAACGCTCCATCATTCTCTTGCCGCGTTCTGCTCCGAACGGTGTACCATGGCGCGTTTCCACGAAGGGAGCTTTCCGATGCTCGACCGTCGCAGTTTTCTCTCCTCGTCGCTGGCCCTGGGTGCCGGCCTGACCGTTTCACGAAGTCTATGGGCGCAACTGGGTTCAGTGCCTGCGAAGTTGCCGGATCGCTCGTTGTACGACTCGAACGAGGATGCCTATTGGCGGGAGATGCGGAAGCAGTTCCTGATCCCGGCCGACGAGGTGTACCTGAATAACGGGACCGTGGGCTCCAGTCCCGGCCCGGTACTGCGCGCCATCTTCGAAGGGTACGAGACCTGCGAAAAGTTGAATGAGGCCGATCCGGAAGACTATCCAATCTGGGGATACGCCTCCTGGAATCAGTTTCGCGACCCGCTGGCTCTTTTTGTCGGGTGCGATCGGGATGAGATCGCGTTACTGCGCAATGCCACCGAGGCCAACAGCTACATCGCCAATGGCGTGGACCTGAAGCCCGGGGACGAGGTGCTCATGACCGACCAGGAGCATCCCGGCGGAGAGATGCCCTGGCAACTGCGTGCCAAGCGCTACGGCATCGTGGTCAAGAAGGTCGCACTTCCCAAGCCGGCGGAGAACCCCGCACAGGTACTGAACTTGTTCAACGACGCCATCACGTCGCGAACACGCGTGTTGTTCTTCAGCCACATCAGCACGTTCACCGGAGTCGTGCTTCCCGCCAAGGAACTGAGCGCCCTGGCGCGCAGCAAGGGCATTCTCTCCGCGGTGGACGGCGCCCACGTGCCCGGCATGATGCGCCTGAACCTGCACGAACTGGGCTGCGACATGTACTCCTCCAGCCCGCATAAGTGGCTCCAGGCGCCGAAGGGATCGGGGTTTCTCTTTGTCCGCGACGAAGTGATTGACCGCCTCTGGAACACCATCGCCACCGAAGGCTGGGACGACAAGAAGATTCGTGCCGAACGCTTTCAGCGCATCGGCAGTTCGAACGTCCCGGCGCTGTGGGGACTGCGCGCTTCCATCCAGTTGGCCAAGGATATCGGTCTGGACCGGATCGAACGCCGTCATCGCCAGCTCTGCGATTACATTTTGGCAGCGATGATGAAACGCGGCGCGGTCTCGTGGACCTCGCCAGACGCCTCCATGCGATGCGCCATCGCCACCGTGAACGTTCCGCCGCTTCCGCGCATGGAGCTGGAAAACTGGCTGTGGAAGGAAAAGAAGATTCGCATCCGTGGCGCGGAGCCGAACAAGCTGCGGCTGTCCACGCCGTATTACCTGTCGAAGGCGGATATTGACCGGTTCTTGGAGAGTTTCGACGAGTATCGGAAGAAGAAGGGGCTGGCGTAGGCTACTTCCTATGGTGCGGAATGCGCATGCCGCGACACCGGCATGGGCACCTCGCCCTTCTCGTTACGCCACAAGATTCCGTTCAACTGTGCCGCGTTGGCCGCGTCGGGACGGGAGAAATCCATCTGCGAAGATTCTTTCGCGCCGGGCGCCTTCTTGCCGTTGATCTGATAGATCAGCCCGCTACGCAGGTTCTTGTCGTCGGCCTGGTAGGGCGGCTGCGTTCCGGGACCGGAGAAGAGCAGCGTCATCAGCGGCGCGTGGGCGTCGAACAGATTCATGGGCGGTAGGCCGAGGAGTTCTTCCATGGTGTGGACCATGCTGACCGTGGTGTAGAAATTTGAATCCACAAATGGCTTCTCCGTCCGCGGCGAGTATTTGCTGATGACGAAGGCGGTGGAGCGGTGGGCGTCGACGTGGTCGGCGCCGTCTTGCGCGTCGTCTTCTATAACGAAGATGGCGGTGTCGTCCCAGTAAGCGCTGTGCGAGATAGCCTCGACGACCCGGCCCAGAGCGAGGTCATTGTCCGCTACCGAAGCCTGCGGAGTCGGTCGTCCGGGACGCGTTCCGCCGGTGTGGTCATCGGGTAGGTAGAGCAGGATGAACTGCGGGAGTTCTTTCGCGGTGCCTCGTGCCGCAACAAACTCGTCGAACTCGCGCAGGAATTCGTCGGCGCGCAGCTGGTCGGGATAGTCCGTGTTGAAATCGGGAAACCGCGGATTGTAGTGATCGCGCAGCGCTGCCTTGGTAGGGCGCATGCGTTTCAGTTGCGGAACCGGCCAGGGCCACGGGCTCGGCCCGCCGCGCGGATTACCGACATTCGGCGGCAGTGGGTCACCTTTCCTGATCTCTGCTGATGGACAAGGAGCAGAAGTGGGAGACGGCGTCCCTTCTTTCGGCGACTTTGCCTTTTGATCTTTACACCACACGCCTTGGACGAACTCTCCGTAGATGCGATAGCTGAGACCGCGCTTCGCCAGGTTGTCCCAGAGGAAACCGGTGGCGGGATCATCGATGTCGGGGATTCCCTGTTCGAGGGGCAGCTCTTCGGCCATGGTGCCGTCGGCATCATAGGTTCGCTCTTTGCTGCGATAGCCGATGGGCCAATTCTTCTCGTTGTAGTCGCTGGTGGTCGCGGCATTGGACCAGATGTGGCCGTCGCCGGAGACCTCGCCGCTGTCATAGAAATTGTCGAGCACGCCGAACTGCAGCGCCAGTTTGTGCTGGTTGGGCGTGATGTCGGCGCCGTAGAGGGTCAAGGAGGAGTCGCCGTTCCCGACGGGCAAGTCGCCGAGAACCTGATCGTAGGTGCGGTTCTCCTTCAGGATATAGATCACGTGGCGGATGGGATTCTTGCCGTCCGGGAACGTGAACTTGCCGGGATCGGCGCGGAGCAGGTTGTCCTCTTCGACTTGCTTGGTATAGGCCGCCAGGTTCTTTTCAATCTCGGCGAGGCTCAGGCGCGCGATCGAACCGCCGATCAGCGTCGGGATGTACGGGTGGTCGCGGTGGCGGCGCTCACTCTTCAGTTTGCCCATCATGTTGTTGGGACCGCTTCCCTGCCCCTTGGCGGTCGCGATCAGCAGGTCGTTGCCGGCGATGGCGATCGCGCTGGGATACCACTCGGTGGGGATGAAACCGATAGGGCGAACATCTTTTTCGGCTGCGGCGGTCTTGGTGTCGAAGACCGCGACCGCGTCGAGCGAGGCCGTGGCCGCGTAGAGACGCGTCCCATCGGATGAGAGCGCGATCGCCTGCGGAACAGAACCGGCGTGTCCGTGGTCGTCTAGATTAGTGCGGTAAACGCGCGACGTCTTGCCACCTTTTAGATCGACTGCGACAACCACGTTGGCATTGCTCAAAGCGACATAGAGTATGTCTTCCTTCGGGCTCAGCAGCATCGCCGTGGGATGCGAACCGGGTGCAATCGAATTTGGGGATCCCAACAGGTCATGCCAGATCTCGACCTTTCCTGTCTCAAGACTCAGCTCCGCGACGGAGGAATAATTCCAGAGACTGCACCAGGCCTTCGTTCCGGCTTTGTTTGCGACGACCGTGTATGGAAAACCGCTGGGGACGAAGCGGGTGCGGCTCAGATCGAAGGACGAGCGGATCTCCCCCGAGTTGACGTCGAGCAGTACGACGTTGTCCGAGAGGTTGTTGGCGACGAGCAGGCGATCGCCCTGGGGTGTGGACAAGACCACGAACCCGGCCGGGTATGGTGGCGCGGTTCCTGCCGGTGTCTTGCGCACGCCAAACGAAACTTTCTTCCCTGCCACGAGCCGCTGCGGGGGAATCTTGATGAAACGCTCCGGCGTGACTTGGCCCGCCGCAAATTTATATACCGCGATGCCATTGCCAGTGCTCTTGGGCTTCTTGCCCTCAGGATCAGTAATCGAGCCCATGGACGCATAGAGATGCTGGCCGTCGCTGCTGAAGGCAAGGCCGATGAAGTAGCTTTGGCGGGTCGCGGTCTCGTCGCTCAGCCGGTCGTCGGGAAAATCCCGCAGCTGGTTGCTGCGGAGATCGAGAATCGCGATGGACTGGCGCGCTCCCGTCTCCTGCGTGCCGTAACCCTGGTTGAGCAGCGCGGCGTAGCGGCCGTCGGGGCTAAGGGCGATGGTTGCGGGAAAGCTGTTGGTGCGGGCGAGATAACCGGGCACGGGGAGCGTCAGCCCCTTGCTCGTTGGAAGATTGATTCGGCGCGAGCGTTCGGCAGCGCGTGAGGCCGCGAACACGACAAGAAGCGTGGACAGAGCCAGGAGGGAGCCAACGACGATCTTTTTCACGAGCGAAGGCCTCGGGAGGGTTGTACCATCTGCGCGGGAAGACAGGCAAACGGGGGAACCTACTCTAAAGCTTTAACCTTTTCCCTTTTCTGTAATAGCGCTGAAAGAAAAGCGTCCCGGCTTCGTAATCAAGGATATTTCCTGGGCTTATGGTGAGTCTTTTCTTCTTGGTGTTGAATTGCAGCAGGGGACCTGCCGCGTGGATGAGAAGTGTTTCTATTTCTCGTTCATGTTTCTTTTCTGGGACAACATAGAATGAGAAATACTTGAGCGCTAGACTCTGGCGCTTCTGGCACGCACGCAGCCTTGGGAAAATCCTGCCACGGCCAATATACCGAGCGTATCCCATCGAATCATGGGCAACATAAACGCCATTCCTGCGGATGTCCTTTCTTTTCCCTAAATGCTTATCTACATTTCCAAGAGCTTCGAAGGGAAGTTTTTCGCCCACTACTCGGAAAAGACTTTGGACCTTGTCTGGCCGACCCCGACCTGCATTTAGCTCTCCGAAACGAACAATCCACTGCCCGTCAGACCAGACTTTTCTGTCTTTGATGGTTCTGACAGCAGGCTTCTTTCGCTTTTTCGCCATACTGCAACGCTCCTTTCGCCATTTTGCGGATCGAAACCCATCATCACGATGTCAGTCACCATTCAACAACTTCCTTCCCTACTTCCGCGCCGGCAGAGATATCCGCGTAGCGGTTCTCGGAAGTGATCCGGCAAACGAGTTGCGACAGCGTGGGAATCTTCGTTGCCCGGCGCAGTTCGACATAGCCTTCGGCGGCGGCTTCGATCTCCAGCGAATCACCTGCCTTCAACTTGGCTTCCTCAAGCACGGGTTTGGGAATGCGCACGGCCAGGCTATTGCCCCACTTGACAATCTGCGTCTTCATGAACGGCGCTCCTTCCGAACAATACACCGTATCGTCAGATGTATATAACCTGTCTACACCCAGCGAGAATCCCCGGCCACAGGTACCCACATCCGTTCTTACTTCGACCCGACCCAGCGCGCCTCCGACACCGCTGTCCCACTCCTCGCCTTTTTCACCCCCATCAACTCCACCGCCTTGGCGGCGATGTGCTCGGCGGAAACTTCGAATTCCTTGATCAACTCCCAGGGAGCGCCGGAATCGCCGAAGCGGTCTCTGACGCCAATCGCACCGGTGATCACCGGAAGGCCGTAGAGCAACGGCGACTGCGTGATGGCGCTGGCGACCGGCCAGGCTAGGGCGCCGATCTGGTGCTCTTCGGCAGTGATGACGACGCTGGTGTCGCGGGCGGCGCGGACGATGGCTTCGGTGTCGAGTGGCTTGAGGGTGTGCAGGTTGAGCACCCGGGTCTCGTAGCCAAAGTCGGACTTCAGGATCCACGCCGCGCGCATGGCTTCCGGCACCATCGGTCCGCAGGCGATGATCGTCAGGTCTTCGCGCTCGTCGCGGTATTCCGATTCCAGCTTGGTTTCGAAGGCCTCGATGAAGTTGGCGGCCTCGCCACGCAGCCGAATCACGTTGGCTTTGCCGAATACGAACGGCGTTTTCTCGTCGGTGACGATCGGCGTGGCCTCGCGCGCAAAACGGATGTACTTCGGCCCTACGTGTTTCAGCAGCAGGTAGTCGGTTGCCTTGCGGGTTTCGACAATGTCGCACGGCACCACCACATTCATGTTGGGCAGCCCACACATGGCGAACAGGTCTTCGAGCGCCTGGTGGGTGGCGCCATCGGGACCAACGCTGACGCCGCCGTGCGCGCCAGCAATCAGAACATTGAAATTGCCGTAGCAGATGGAAGTGCGAATCTGGTCCAGGTTGCGCGCCGCCGCGAACGTGCCGTAGGTCCCGAAGACCGGCAGCTTCCCTTCTTTCGCCAGTCCGGCCGCGGCGGCCGTGGCGGATTGTTCGGCGATCCCCATGCTGATCCAGCGCGGCTTGCGCTCGGGTTTATTGGCATAGAACTCGCTGATGGCGATCGAGCCGGAGATATCGAGCCCTAGGCAAACCACGCGCGGGTCATCGCCATTCGCCGCCAGCGACTGGCCGAAGCCCATGCGCGTCGGCTTCATCTGGACTTTCATCTTGGCGTCGGCGTTCCACCAGTAATTTCGCTGGAAACGCGGCATCTTGGCTTCCAGTCTCTGCTCGACTGCCGCCTGGTACTGCTTCGCGCGCTCAAACAACTGCTCCACGGGAATGCGGCCATCGAGCCCCAGTTCGTGCAGGCCCTTGGCCGTCTCTTCCAGGTTGGGCGACTTACCGTGCCACCCGGCGACGTCCTGCATGAAGCTGACACCCTTGCCCTTCACCGTGTCGGCAATGATCACGGTCGGCTTGCCACAACCCGCCTTGGCCTTTTCCAGCGCCGCGACGACCTGGGTCATGTCGTGCCCGTTGACGTTTACGACTTCCCAGCCAAAGCTGCGGTACTTCTCTTCCAGCGGCTCCACGTTCATCACGTCTTTCACCCAGCCGTCAATCTGGAGACGGTTGCGGTCAATGATGCCGACCAGGTTGTCGAGCTTGTAGTGCCCGGCCTCCATCGCCGCTTCCCAGATCTGGCCTTCCTGCTGCTCGCCGTCGCCCATGATGCAGAAGGTGCGGTAGTTCTTCTGGTTCAGCTTGCCCGCCAGCGCAATGCCCACCGCAACGCTCAAGCCCTGCCCCAATGATCCGGTCGAGACTTCGACGCCCGGCAGCTTCAGCCAATGCGGATGTCCCTGATACGGCGAGTAGAGCTTGCGGAGGTA
>JACQDD010000139.1 GCA_016201265.1 Terriglobales bacterium
CCGGCCGCGTCGTCCGCGCCGCTGTTGATGCGCGAACCGGACGAGAGCCGGAACAATGTTCTTTGCAGATTCGATCCCGTAATCGCCAACTGGTTTTGAGCGGCCAGGGACGGAATGTTATTCAGAATGCTTAACGCCATTGTGAATCTCCTTTTTGGTTCCGTTCCTGGAACTGTCCCCGAACCCTTCCCGGAGGCTGCGTTCCGATTGTCCTGCGGAACCCGTTTGGTTTCATACGGGACATCGGCAAGGCGCGGACATGCTTTATTTCCACAGGTACTCTCCGGCGTAGCCCCACGGTAACCAGCGCCTTTAGAAGCTGTCCCTGCGTGTAATGCCGGATTCTGCCGATGTTTCTCAAGGGAGGCTTTGGCACAGGCGGTTCCGCCTCCGTTTCGGAGCAAAACCTAATGATCCAGCTCACCCGGCTCAATAACCACCCCTTGGCCGTCAATTCGGACCTGATCAAGTTTGTAGAGCAGGCGCCGGACACGGTAATCACCCTGGTGACGGGAGAGAAGATCGTAGTGCTGGAAAACGCTCAGGAAGTCCTCGACCGCGTGGTGCAGTTCCGGCGGTCGGTGCTGCAGGGAATCATGCTCTGGTGGGACAACCGTTCCGCCCTTCCCCCGGTGCTCGAGAGTGAGAACCGTGCGGGAAATGAGAAATAGGAGATCGCTTGGATAAGGCAACCCTCGCCGGTCTCGTGCTGGCCCTAGGCGGCATCGTTGTCGGGTTGATGCTGGAGGGCGGCAACCTGGGGCAAGTGGTGCAGCCCACGGCGGCCATGATCGTATTCGGCGGAACCCTGGGTGCGGTGCTGATTCAGTTTCCGCTGGCGGTGGTGGTGAGTGCATTCCGGCGGCTGGCGCATGTATTTCTGGAGCCGGGCGAGAATGCACGATCCATGGTGGAAGCCCTGG
This sequence comes from Terriglobales bacterium, assembly GCA_016201265.1. Lineage (GTDB taxonomy): Bacteria > Acidobacteriota > Terriglobia > Terriglobales > Acidobacteriaceae > Acidiflorens. The sequence continues at coordinate 924 of JACQDD010000139.1, forward strand.
TGAAGTACGCCAACCAGGCGCGGCGCGAAGGGATCGTTTCGCTGGACGCGGAACTGCCCAATATTCGAGAACCGTTTCTGCGCCGCTCTCTGATGCTGGCAGTGGATGGAACCGAACCGCAGGAACTGCGCAAGATCATGGAGCTCGAGCTGGACAACCAGGAAGAGCAAGAGGAGAAGATCCCGCAGGTTTTTGAGTCGGCCGGCGGATTCTCTCCGACCATCGGAATTATTGGCGCCGTGCTGGGATTGATCCAGGTGATGCAGCATCTGGACAAGATCGACGAGGTGGGCAAGGGCATCGCAGTTGCGTTCGTGGCCACCATCTATGGCGTGGGCTCCGCCAACCTTTTTTTTCTGCCCACGGCGGGAAAGCTGAAGATTCGCATCCGGGACGAGCAGGTCATCCGGGAAATGACACTGGAGGGCGTGATCTCGATTCTGGAAGGCATGAACCCGCGCATGCTGGAAGCGAAACTGCTGGGATTTCTGGTGGAAGCGCAGGAAACGACCATTGAGCCCGAGGGTACCAGCGCATGAGCCGTCGCCGGAAACGCGCCAGCCATGCCAACCACGAGCGCTGGCTGGTTTCCTATGCCGACTTCATCACGCTGCTGTTTGCGTTCTTCGTGGTGCTGTACGCGTCGTCGCAAGTGGATCAGCGGAAAGTCGGAAAACTGGCGATGGCGATCCAGGTTGCGTTTCAGGAGATGGGCATCTTTCAGGCCTCGACGACACAGGTGCCGATGGATTTCCAGGAACCGATGCCCTTCAGCAAGGTACAGGCGGTGGAGAACCTGAAACGCAACGCCAACCTGGGGCAGATCGCCTCCGGGCCCGAGGGGGGGCTGGGGGGAGGCAAGGAAAATGGCGATCTGGCGCAGTTACAGCACGAACTGGAGACGGCACTCACGGCGGAAATTGCGCGCAAGGAAATTTCCATGCGGCGCGAACCCGACGGGCTGGTGATCAGCCTGCGCGAAGTGGGATTCTTCGAGAGCGGGTCGGCGCAGATGAAGACCGAGTCGCAGCCCGCTTTCGATCGCATCGCGGCCCTGCTGCGGGCACGTGATTGCCGCCTGCGCATCGAGGGGCACACCGACAACGTTCCTATCCACAACGCGCAGTTTTCTTCCAACTGGGAACTCTCGACGTCGCGGGCGACAGAAATCGTGCGGGTGATGATCGTGAGAGACGGCTTCGATGCTGCGCATCTCAGTGCCGCTGGGTACGCCGAGTATCACCCGATAGCCAGCAATGGCGGGGCGGAAGGGCGAGCCACGAATCGCCGCGTGGATATCGTGATCCTGGGGCAACGCCTGCCGGTTGCGGCGGTGGCACAAGTGGAGACGGCGGGCGGAGCGAACGCCGCGGGTCGAAGGCAAAAGCCATCACCAAGTATTCCGCGGGCAGCCGTCTACAGCACCAACTCGAGATAGAGCGTACCGGCAATGGGATTCTCCCGGTAGGCCGGAATCTCCTGAAAACCTCTGCGGCGGTAGAGCGCGATGGCATCCTGCATGGACGACTCGATGGTGTCGAGGCGCATGCGCTCGTATCCGATACGGCGGGCTTCAGCGATGACGCGGTCCACCAGCATGCGTCCGAGGCTTTTTCCACGAAAAACGGGGCGCACATACAGTCGTTTCATCTCGCAGATGTGATTTTCGAACTGGCGCAGCGCAACGCAGCCGGCCGCCTGACCGGCGTGATGTGCCAGGAGCAACCGCCCGCCGGGAGGAGCGTACGCACCGGGGAGGGTTTGCAGTTCTTCGTCGAAGCCCTGGAAGCACAGGCTGAAGGCGAGAGAGGCGGCGTACTCGAGAAAAAGTTCGCGAGCCTGTGCCACGTGTGCAGGGGACGCGGCCTGGATCAGTTCAATGTCGTTTTCAGGAGAGGCGGCCACGAAGCCTCAATGGGAGCCGGAAGCAGCCGCCGACGCGATGGGAGCGGGGAGCGGCTGGTAGTGGTGGTTCACAATGTCCACGATGGTGCGGCCGACAAGCGTGGCCCTGGCTTCCGAGTGCATGTGCACGGGCAGGGTGAAGCCGTCGATATCAGCATATTCCTGAACGAAGTCAATTTTCTTCACGAACAGCGAAGGTGACTTTACGACTCGGCCTTCGGCGCGCACGAGGCTTCCGGTGGAGGCGTCGAGGAAGATGTGACCTTTGAACAGGCCTACGCGCTTCTTGCGCGGCTTAACCTGGTAGAAGTGAAGAGCTCGTCTGGCAACCTGGGTCGTACCCTTGTAGGAGAACTTGTAATTCTCGGGACGGAGAGCGGTGGCGTCGGGATCGTCCTTCTGCACGTGATCCACTTCCGACTGCAAAAGGCGCGCGATCACGTTGGTCTTCACGAAGCCGTCGCCGGCGTATTGCAGAGACTTGAAGGTCAGGGTGTGGGGCGCGATGTAGTGGCGCTCCAGTTCAAATTCTCCGTGCTGGGTGCTGTCGGGTAATTCAGCGCGAATAACGGTGTTGGCGGAATATCCGGCGAGAGCCTGGGCTTGGCGGCTGGCTCGCTGCTGATAAGTCGAGAGAGCCAGTTCCGGCGCCATCCGCGGAAGCGGGACGGAGGGTGCGAAGTCCGGCGCCGGGATTGGGGCGGAAGGCAGACTCGGCGTGCCATCCGGCGACGCGAATGCCAAGATGGCCGTGGTATCGGTTGCGGCAGCGAAGTTTACGGACTGCGCGGCCAGAACAGAACAACCAGCCAAGACTAGAAAAATGAGAGCGAGACGGTTCATGAACAAATTCTGATACATATTTTATAGAAGATTCCTCGGGAATTGAAAAGTAACGGTGGTGACTCCGGGAGCAGCCGATGGTAATCCTGTGCCAGCAAACGGAACCGGAGGCGCGCGCCTGGTTGAGTTCATTGGCTTTCGCTGGCCGGCCTTGGCACCTTCGACCGATTGCGCGGCCGGCAAGAGGCGATTAAGATTCCTGCACTCCCATGTCGGACGCAATTTTGAGCGAGCCCCCAACTTTGAAAGATTCCTCCAGCGACGAACCGAAGCCTTCCGTCGAAGTCTTCGCGGTGTATGGCGTGGAGCCTGAGATCCAGGCCTATGCCATGGCGAAGTACTCGCGCTCGGCGCTCTCCATGAAGGAGGCGCTGCGGGAAATTACGCAGCAGAAGGCCGAAAAGTTCCTCAACACGTTCTACTTTCAGTACGGACACCGGTCGATTGCGGATTTGGCCCACATTGCGCTGGCCATTGAGCGTCTTTCCATTCTGGCTGCCATCATCATCGTCGATGAGCAGCGCTGGGACGGCCAGGAGCGCTCGACCCGCTATCAGGATTTCAAGAAGAGCGGGTACTACACGCCGGATTTCGGGGAGGATGGGGGGGCGCGTGCCCTTTACCGGGAGACCGTCAATCGGCTATTTGCCGATTATGAGCGGCTGTCGGAGACGATGTTTGAGTATCTCCGCGGGATTACACCCAAGCCAGCCGACATGAAGCCGGACGCGTACGAGCGCACGCTGCGAGCGCGGGCATTCGATATTTCGCGCTACCTGCTGCCGCTGGCGACGAATACGTCGCTGGGAGAGATCGTCAATGCGCGGACGCTGGAAACGCAGGTGGCCCATCTGCTTTCGCACACGCATAAAGAAGTTCGCGATCTGGGAGGGCTGCTGAAGCGGGCGGCGACTTCGCCGGCCTATAACGCGAATGAGGAGTCGCTGCGGGCGCTGGTGGAGGAGATTCGGGCTATTTCGCCGGAGTTGGGCGATCGTGCGGAACGCGAACTGCTGCGCGAAGTGAAGGCCGCGCCGACGCTGGTGAAGTATGCGGATCCGAATGTGTATGAAATCGAGACGCGGCGGGAGATGCGGCAGGCGGCTGCCGAGTTGATGCGGGGCGCAGAGATTGCGCCGGCGCCGCTGGTGGATTTGCTGGATGAGGACTCGCTGGAAGTGGAACTGGCTACCACCTTGCTGTACGGGCATTGCCACTTTTCGTACCGGCAGCTCCGGCAGGCGGTGGAAGCGGCGGGGGAGGCGCGGCGGCGGGAAATCATCGAACTCGGGTTGCGTCATCGCAGCAAACACGATGAGATGCTGCGTGCTTTTTCGGCTGGGCAGCAGTTCCGGTTCGACATTCTGATGGATATCGGCGGGTTCCGCGACATGCATCGGCACCGGCGCTGTGTGCAGATCATGCAGGAGTTCACCACCGCCCACGGCTTCGACACGCCACCGGAAGTGGAAGCGGCCGGCGTGCGAGGAGAATATGAATCGGCAATGAAGCGGGCGGAGGCGGCGGTGAGGTCGTTGGCCGCGAGCGGCGGCGAAGAGGCCGGCCAGAATGCGCAGTATGCGATCCCGCTGGCGTTCCGCAAGCGGACGCTGTTTAAGATGGACTTCGCGGAGGCGGTGTACATTTCTGAGCTGCGGACCACGCCGGCGGGGCATGCTTCCTACCGCAACGTGGCCTATGCGATGTATGAGGCGGTGGCGGCGCGGTATCCGGCGCTGGCAAAGTATTTTCGCGTGACCGATGTGCGGGAGCCGGTGGATTTGCTGAAGCGGTGATGGAGGGACGGGCGCCTCGCCCGTCGGGCCGGGCGGGGACACCCGGCTCTCCACAAATTGACGCCGCTCAATTTCGACCTCTAGAATCACTTCACCCATGCCCCTCTACGAATACCAGTGCAAGAAGTGCGGACACCGCTTTGAAAAAATCCGGATGTTTTCCGACAAGCCCCTCAAGAAGTGTCCCGAATGCGGAGGCGCTCTGGAGCAACTGATCTCGGCTTCAAATGTACAGTTCAAGGGCGCGGGCTGGTATGTGACCGACTACGCGAAGAAAGGGGCGGGCGCCCCAGCAGCAAGTTCGGAAAGCGGCAGCGGGTCGAAAGACACGGCCAAAGATTCGAAGGAAACGAAGAAAGAAGAGAAGCCGAAGGCCGAGACGGCACAAAAAAAGCACAAGAAGGAGTAGTTCGTGTGGGCCGGGTCTCCCGACCCGGCCAGCCCGGGTCAAAGACCCGGGGCCACACAGACCCGGCCCCTCTGAATCCTCCGGTCGCCCCTGGCATCTAAGGAGAGTGATAATAGTCGTTACAACGACTAAATGGGAGCGAACATCATGATTAGCATCCGGCGCAGTGGCGAGCGCGGAGGCGGGGACCACGGCTGGCTGAAGACTCACCACACCTTCAGTTTCAACGACTACTGGGACGAGAAGTGGATGGGGTTCCGCTCGCTGCGGGTGATCAACGAGGACTTTGTGGCGCCGAACGGCGGGTTTCCGACGCATCCGCACCGCGACATGGAGATCATTACCTACATCCTGTCGGGCAAACTCGAGCACAAGGACAGCCTGGGCACGGGGTCGGCGATCCTGCCGGGCGATGGACAGCGCATGACCGCCGGCCGGGGCATCCGGCACAGCGAATACAATCCGTCTTCGACGGATACCGTGCACCTGCTGCAGATCTGGATTCTGCCAGAAGAGCAAGGTCTCGAGCCGAGCTACGAGCAGAAGAGCTTTCCGGAATCCGAGAAGCGGGGCAAGCTGCGGCTGATTGCCTCGAGCGACGGCACCGACGGCTCGGTCAAGATCAACCAGGATGCGAAGCTGTTCGTCAGCCTGCTGGCGCCAGGTGAGGAAGTGGCGCACAGTCTCGGAAACAAGCGGCACGCATGGCTGCAAGTGGCGAAAGGTGAAGTCGAACTGAACGGGCAGAAACTTGGCCAGGGCGACGGAGCCGCCATCAGCGAAGAAAAGAAGCTGACGATCAAGGGATCGAAGGACGCGGAAGTTCTGCTGTTCGATCTGGCGTGAGGCTGAAAAGTGCAACGGCGAAGGTGAGAGTTTCTCTTTCGCCCCTGCGGGGCTCAATCATTTGGCACTTGATACCCACGGCTTACGCCGTGGGCTGTATTCTTGCGCCGCTTCGCGGCTCCTCAGCAGCAGTTATCGTGGCCTGATCCCCACCACCCCCATCAGCCTGCCGGTTACACCTTTTTCGGTGCGATGGCTGAAGAACAGATCGGTGCGGCAGGCGGTGCAAAGAGAGGACGCGTCAATGTTTTTTGCGGGGACGCCGGCATCGAGAAGCTGGCGACGGTTGGCTTCCACCAGATCGAGAAAGAGCTTTACGGGCAGTTCGCTGTGTCCGGGGGCGCGGGCGGTCAGAAAGAGCAGCGGGTATTTTTCCCGGACCGGGTCCGACTCCTTCACCTCGCGGAAGAGTCCGGCAGCATAGGCGAACTGGCTGTGGAACTTCTGGCGAACTTCTTCGCTGACCTCGTAGCAACAACCTTGCACGCCGGGTCCGATGGACGCGGTGATATTTCGTGGATGGGTGCCGAAGTGGCGGTGCATCTCGCCGACGCCTTTTTCGACAATGCGCTTGACCGCTCCGCGCCAGCCGGCATGAAAGATACCGACGGCGCGATTTTTCTTGTCCACCAGGATTACGGGGAGGCAATCGGCGGTTTGTACGGCGAGCAAAAGGCCGGGGGTGTTGGTGATCAGTCCGTCTCCGACCAAAGGATGCTCGGGGAAGCTATCAACGCGATGGCTCAGATCCGAGTGAAACTGCCGCAGGGTGATCAGCGTGCAGGTCTTGCGTCTCTTCATGACGCCCAGCTCTTTGAGGAAGAGAGCGCGGTTTCGTTCGACGGCGGCGCGCGTGTCGTGCCTGGTGAAGCCGAGGTTGAGCGCGTTTCCGCCGTAAACGCGAGAGATGCCGCCGCGGCGAGTGGAGAAGGCGTGGACGAGCCAGGGGAGTTGGGCCAGCTTAGCCGAGTGCAGGAGTTGGAGCTTGGTCTTGGGGGCGGGTTTGGTGACCACGGTTCGATGATACTTTGAAAAAGCGGCCTCAGGGGCTGAAACCCCGTTTTGATTGCGTCTAACGCCGGCCTAAAGGGCCGCTCTTCCACGGCGATGCATACATTCGTGAGTTTTTCCGCAGCCTGCTAGAGCCTGGAGCCTCTTTCCCGCGCCAGCGATCCCGCAATCTTATGCGTAATCCGAGCGCCCACCGCCGCAATTAGCTGATCCTGCTCCTTGGGAAACGGCCCTTGTTCCAGCCGGAAGGATTCCAGCTCTTGCCGGCAAATCTCATCGAGGCGATGGCGTAGGGCTCCAATCTCGGCACCGGCGCCTTTCGCCGTTAGTTCCTTTCTGAATGCCTGCACCTCGGCCAGCACGATCTGTTCCGCTTCGGCCTCACTTTCCCGCGTCCCGGCCCGCGGCTTCAAGGCTCGCTCCAGGTCGTCGAGATCGTAGAGAAGGATGCCGTCGAGTTGACGCACAGCGGGGTCGACATCGCGGGGCAGCGCCAGGTCCATCACTACCAGCTTGCCGCCCGCCCGTTGCCCCACCACTGGCTTCATTTCCTCTGCCGTGAGAACAAATCCCGCCGAGGAGGTTGCGCTGATCACCAGGTCCGCCCCAGCCAGACGAGCCCAGCGTTCCTCGAATGCTGCTGTCTGGATACCGAGCCGGCGCGCCAAACGTTCGGCACGCTCGTCGGAGTGGTTGATGACGCAAACCGACTCCGCTCCACGGCTAAGCAACGCCTGCGCCGAAGCCTCGTTCATCCTGCCGGCGCCCAGCAAGACCACGTTGCGCCGCGCCAGCGCTCCGAACATCTCGGCGGCGAGTTCCACAGCCGCGTGGGGCGCCGACTCCAGATTGAAGCCGGCCGAGGTTTCCTTGCGCACTCGCCTGCGAACGGCCAGCGCTTTCCGCAACACCGCATCCAGGAAACGCCCCGTGCAACCTGCCTTCCGAGCCTGCTGCCACGCCGCATTCACCTGGCGGCCAATCTGCCCCTCGCCAATATGCATCGCATCCAGGCCGCAGCTCACCCGAAAGGCATGGGCCAGCGCCTGCTCATCCAGCAGGCGATAGAAGTTGCTCCACTCGCACAGTCTCAGATCGTATTCGGCTGAAAGGAAACGCAGCACCGAATTTTCCGCCAGCGTGGGATCGCCCCACACTACGAACTCGGTGCGGTTGCAGGTGGAGAAAACGAAAACTTCTTCAATCCCCTCGCTTCGCGTCAGCGCCGACAGCGCTTCCCGCTGCCGCTCTTCGCTCATCCAGAAGCGTTCGCGAACTTCGATTGGCGCCGTGCGATGGTTCAGCCCGATCACTACCAACGTCGGTTCCACGAAGCGCGCTCCAGAAAAACCCTAACGTCAGTCAGGCATCAGTCGTGCCAAACTTCGCTTCGCCGGCAAATTGTTGCAAGACCTTGCAAACGAGATAGTTAGACTCGCTGTTGTTTTTCGCAACAAGGACTCCGGGGCCTTCCCGGTGCGGGATATCACGCCTCGCGAGTGGCTTTTGGCCCGTGACTCTGCCGCAAACCAGCGCGGAATGCAGTCCAGGTGTCCTCGGGCCGGCGCGGATCTTGGCCCGCCTTTTCGGCGTCGGAAAGAAGACCTTTCTTGAAATAACCCCTTGGGAAAAATCTGGGTAAGCCTATGGTTTTGTGGTATCTTACGCTGCCGTAAATCCTTGTCCCCACAAACTGCGTCCAACTGGGTAGGCTGTCCCGGGTAGAACGGGCAGGTTGCGGGCTGGCTGCGCTCGCCGCGAGCGGGCGCTGAAAATGACTCAATAATTCAGGAGAATCGAACGAATGAAAACTATTCTTAGGGCATTACTGATGTTTCTTGCGCTGGCTCTGGTGTTCTCTTCCTACTCATTCGCGGACGGCGCCGCCGACTTCAAAGCGAAATGCGTGGCCTGCCATGGCGCCACCGGAGCGGGTGACACCACCATGGGCAAGAACCTGAAACTGAAGGACCTCGGGTCGGCCGAAGTGCAGAAGCAGACGGACGACGAACTCACCACCACCATCAGCAAGGGCAAAGCTAAAATGCCGGCCTATGACGGCAAGCTCTCTAAAGAACAAATTGCCGATGTGGTGAAATTCATCCGTTCGTTGAAGAAGTAGGCTTACTTGTCGCACTTCCACGGGGAAACGGCTGGGAAGCTTCCTAGCCGTTTTCTTTTTGTAGAGACGCGGCTTGCCGCGTCTCTACGACCCCGATCTCTTCTCAATCCTCGCCCAGGTGTCCTTCAGCGCCACCGTGCGATTGAATACTGGCTTGCCCGGCTTCGAATCCGCATCCGCGCAGAAATATCCCAGCCGCTCGAACTGATAACGGCCCTCCACCGCCGCGCCCTCCAGCGAAGGCTCCAGCTTGGCATGCGAAATCACTTCCAACGATTGCGGATTCAGGTTCGCCGTGAACTCCTGTCCTTCTTCGACTTGATTCGGATCTTCTTTGCTGAACAACTTGTCGTAGAGCCGCACCTCGGCGTCAACCGCGTGCGCCGCCGACACCCAGTGGATGGTCGACTTCACCTTGCGTCCATCCGGAGCGTTGCCGCCGCGCGTGGCCGGATCGTAGGTGCAGTGCACCTCCACCAGCTCTCCCTTGTCGTTCTTCACCACGCTGCGAGCGGTAATGAAATAGCCGTAGCGCAACCGCACTTCGCGTCCCGGCGACAGCCGGTAGTACTGCTTCGGCGGATCTTCGCGAAAATCGTCCTGCTCGATGTACAGCACCTTCGAGAACGGCACTTTCCGCTTTCCGGCGCTCTCGTCTTCGGGATTATTTACCGCTTCCACTTCCTCCACCTGGCCCTCCGGGTAGTTATCAATCACCACCTTCAGCGGCCGCAACACGGCCATCACCCGCGGCGCGTGCTTGTTCAGGTCTTCGCGGACGAAGTGTTCGAGCATCGCCAGCTCCAGCGTGCCGTTGGTCTTCGAAACGCCGATGGCGCCGCAGAAATTGCGGATCGCCTCCGGCGTGTAGCCGCGCCGCCGGATACCGGAAAGCGTCGGCATGCGCGGATCATCCCAGCCGTTGACCAGATTCTCCTGGACCAGCTTGAGCAGCTTGCGTTTACTCAGCAGCGTGAAGGTCAGGCTCAACCGGTCAAACTCCATCTGCTGCGACGGAAAAATGCCAAGCTGCTGGATGAACCAGTTGTAGAGCGGCCGATGATCTTCAAATTCCAGTGTGCACATCGAATGCGTAACCCGCTCGATAGAGTCCGACTGCCCGTGCGCGTAGTCGTACATCGGATAGATGCACCACTTGTCGCCCGTCCGATGATGCTCAGCGTGCAAAATCCGGTACATCACCGGGTCGCGCATGTTCAGGTTCGGCGACGCCATGTCGATCTTCGCGCGCAAAACCCGCGAGCCGTCCGGGAACTCACCCTTCCTCATGCGCTCAAACAGGTCGAGATTCTCTTCCACCGGCCGGTTGCGATACGGGCTGTCCTTGCCGGGTTCGGTGAGCGTTCCGCGATGCTGGCGGATTTCGTCGGCCGAGAGATCGTCTACATACGCTTTCCCGTCCTTGATCAGCTGGATTGCCCACTCGTAGAGTTGGTCAAAATAATCCGAAGCGTAATAAAGCCCGTCCCACTCAAACCCCAGCCAGTGGACGTCCTTCATGATCGAGTCCACGTATTCCTGCTCTTCCTTCTCGGGATTGGTGTCGTCGAAACGCAGGTTGGTCTTGCCGCCAAACTCATCGGCCAGCCCGAAGTCGAGGCAGATGGCCTTGGCGTGCCCGACGTGCAGGTAGCCATTCGGCTCCGGAGGAAACCGGGTCTGGATCACGGCATCGCCGTACTTCTTGGCTTTCAGGTCTTCAATCATGATGTCGCGGATGAAGTTCGACGCACCCGGCGAAGGCTCAGGGGCTGGTTTCACGACGGTTTCCGGTTTCGAGGGATTCATGTTTGCTACATTTTATAGTGAGAGGCCCGCGAAAGCGTCCCCGCGGCCCCAAAAAACAAATGGCCAATTGCGTTCAATGCGGTCGCAAGCTCCCCTCGTTCTCCCTCGGCAAGAAGCTGTGTTCGTGGTGCGTGCAGCACCAAGCTGCGCAGCGCGGCGAGGAATCCGAACATGCGGTGCAGCGCGTTGAGCCCGCGCCCTGGCTGCGGCGACAGTCCGCGTCCATGGCTGTCACCCAGGTATTCTTTGGGATCAATGTCGCGGTCTTCCTCGGGATGCTATTCGCCGGGGTTTCGATCCTCGACCATCCTGCCGGCCAGGATCTGGTGCATTGGGGAGCGAACTATGGCCCGTTCACCCTCAGCGGCCAATGGTGGCGGCTCTTGACTTGCGTTTTCATTCACGGAAGTTTTCTCCACATCGCTTTCAACATGTGGTGCCTGTGGGACCTGGGAGCACTCGCCGAATCGCTCTACGGCCACTGGACGTTTGCCACCGTCTACCTGATCACAGGTGTGGCGGCAAGCCTCGCGAGCGTAGCCTGGAACCCGAATGTCTTGAGCGTCGGCGCCTCCGGCGCGATCTTCGGTATTGCGGGAGCGCTCATCGCATCCTTCTATCTTGGTGAGTTTTCCCTGCCCCGCGCCGCGATCACGGGAACACTCCGCAGCGTGGTCGTCTTTGTCGGATACAACCTGGTCTTCGGAGCGGTCGCCAGCCGTACCGACAACGCCGCCCACGTCGGAGGCCTGGTCGCCGGACTGATTCTCGGCGCCCTCATTGCCCGCCTCGCTCCCGATCGCAATGCCCCCATGCGACGCATCGCGGTCCTCGCACTTGTGCTCGTCGTGGTTGGTGGAGGCACAGCCTGGTGGCTGCATTCGCGGGACTACCTGCGCCATATGCAGCGGGGTGTCGGCTTCCTCGCCGAAGCCAAGACCGATCAGGCCATCGCCGAGTTCCAAACCGTAGTTCGACGGCGGCCCGACTACCCCGCGGCACACTTCGCGCTAGCGCGTGCCTATGCGCTGAAAGGGGATCTCGCCAACGCGGAAGCGGAATACAAACGTGTGATCGAACTGAATCCTCGAAGTGAGAGCCCCTACAACAACCTCGGCTTTGTCTACCTCGAGGAAAAGAAACTGCCGCAGGCGCGAGAAACCTTCAAGCAACTCCTGAGTTTGAATCCGAACAGCGCGAACGCCCACTTCGGGCTAGCCGCGGTGGCTTCCGCCGAAGAGAACTACCGGGAGGCCATCAACGAGTACAAGTTGGCCGCCCGGTTGGATCCGGAACTCGAGGGTGTCGACTACAACTTGGGCCGTGCACAAGCGAAACTAGGTCTGTATGACGACGCGATCGTTTCATTCCAAAAAGAGCTGGAGAAAAGCGGGGACGACTACGACACGGAAATCGCCCTCGCCAGCGCCTACGACGCCAAGGGAATGAAACGGGAGGCCGAAGATGCAAGGCAGAAAGCCGCTGAGTTGAAGGGCCAAAAGTAGCGAACTGCGGTTTCCCGGTCGCTACCTCGCGGCCGCAGCAACCTTAAACCGGACTCGCTCCTTGCGCTGCAGATACTCGACGATCTCAAACAGGTTGCGCGCCTGCGGATTGCCGGAAGGGCCAAGCATCCGCATTAGGCTTTTGGTTGAATGTTGTGTGGCTTCCGCCAGTTCTGCAAAGCCGATCGTGGCGTTGATGTAGTCGCGCAGTACGGTCTTGCCGGTTTCCACGTCTCCCGACAGGAAGCTTTCCACGCCCTCGCGCAATAACTCTTTGCGGAACGCAGGATCACGCCGCACCCGTGTCTGGATTGTTTCCTTGAAATCCCTTGTCAAAGCCATTGTCGATTTACTCCTGTGTCTTTCTCCGCCTGTAGTCCTGCCACCTGGCAATCGCGTCGTTAATATCTCTCTGCTGGCGCTTCTTCGTTCCGCCGCCGAGCAGGATGACCAGCCGCTCTCCGTCTTTGCCGAAATAAATGCGGAAGCCCGGCCCAAAATCGACCCTGTACTCAAAGATACCGCCACCCAAGCCCTTTACGTTTGAGAGGTTCCCCTGCCCCAAGCGCGTCACGGCCACGGCGGCTTTGACCGCAGCCGGCGCGTCCAAACCATTGAACCATCCGGCGTATGGGCTGCGACCACTCGTGTCCAGATACTCAAGAACTTCGACTCGGTGCAATGGTACCATATATGTTACTTTTATCAAAGCGCATAATTTGGGGTTGCGCTCGCCAAGAATGTCGCAGAGGATGCGGCCAGTCGGTGACGCCAATCACCGTAAGTTTGTGAGGAAAGCGGCTTTCTTGGACCTACCAAACGAGTGTTGGTCGCTACTGCAGCTTCCGGATCGCCCGCCCAATCCGCGCCAGCGTCGTCTCCCGCCCCAGCACTTGCAGCGTCTCAAACAGCGGCGGAGCATTCTTTCGTCCACACACCGCCACGCGGACCGGCTGAAACATCTGCCCAGCCTTGAGCCCCAACTCCTGGGC
>JACQDD010000162.1 GCA_016201265.1 Terriglobales bacterium
AAGCCAAGGCGGCGCTGACGCCCGAGGAAGGGGAGGTCGCCTCGCTCTACTATGACATCAACGAAGTCGGCGAGATGCACCACAACCCGGCGAAGAATGTGCTCTACATCCGGGCGGGCGTGGAGGAGATTGCGCGACGGGCGGGCGTAAGCGAAGAGCGCGTCCGCGAACTGCTGGCTTCGGCGAAGAGGAAGATGTATGCCGCGCGGATCACTCGGCCCACGCCCTATGTGGACAAGACTATCTACGCGGGCTGGAACGCCATGTGTGTCTCGGCGTACCTGACCGCGGCCCGCGTGCTCGAAATGCCCGATGCGCTGCACTTCGCGCTGCGTTCGCTCGACCGGGTGCTGGCCGAGGGCTGGACCGAGAAAGTCAGCCCAGAGTCGGCGGACAGGAGTGTCCGCCCCACACTCAAGCATGTGATTGCGTATTCCGACCCGAAGGCGGAGCGTCGCGAGACGGCCGGAGTGCTTGACGACTATGCTTTCACCGCAATCGCCTGCCTGGACGCTTACGAAGCCACCTCCGACTTGAGCTACTTTCGATTTGCACGGTCGATTGCCGACACCATGATTGTGCGGTTCTTCGATTCCGTTGCCGGTGGATTCTTCGACACTGCCGGAACGGCGGTGGGGCAGTCGCGTGAAGAGCCGAACGCATTGGGCATTCTGGGCACGCGGCGGAAACCGTTTCAGGACTCGCCCACGCCCGCGGGCAATCCGGCGGCGGCGATTGCGCTGCTGCGGTCGCATGCCTACACCAACGATTCCTCATATCGCGAGAAGGCCGAGCAGACGCTCGCGGTGTTCGCCGGCGGAGCGGAGAAATACGGCATGTTCGCCGCCACGTATGCGGTGGCGGTGACGCATTTCACGCAGCCCCATACGCAGGTGGTTATTGCCGGGCAGGACGAGGTTGCGGATCAGCTGTACCGTGCTGCGCTGCGACCGCTCTCGCTCAACAAAGCGGTGGTGCGACTTACGCCGGGTGCAATCGTCCCGCAAAACCTGCCGCCCGCGTTGGCGGAAACGATCCCAAATCTTACGGCGCTGCGGGAAGGACGCTCGTTTGCGGTGATCTGTTCGGGATTCACGTGTCAGCCGCCGATGTTCGACCCCGTAGAAGTCAGGCGCCAATTGGAGGCGTCGTCACGACCGGCGGCGTGAACTCCAGCGTCGTAGTCCTTCTCCCTCCCGGCTTGCGAGGCTATGGAAAAAGTCGTCCCGTGCCTACAGCAAACCTCAGTGGCTAAGCCGGCGTTGATGAGCGGCATTTGAAGCACGACTGAAGTCGTGCCCTTGCCAAGAATCTGCCCGTGGCCAGAGGTTCTTTGCAGACTGTGCAGTCGTGCCCTCGCCAGGATCTGACTGTGGGCGGCCCTGAAGTCTCCCGCCCTTTCTGCCGATAACCTCACTGACAAGTCATGCCTCGGTTTTTCGAAGATCCCGCGCTTTATCGGTCGGTGCTGGAGAACTTGCCGATGGGCATCTATGTCCTGGACCGGGAGCAGCGCGTGCGTTTCTGGAACCGGGGCGCGGAGCAGATCACGGGATACCTGGCGCACGAGGTCATGGGACAGGTCTGCCGCGAGCCTCTGCCGCATTGTGACCTGCAGGGCCGCGTTTTATCCGGAGACCGCTGTGCAGTAACGGCAACTTTTCACCGCGGCGACGCGCAGCAGAACCACGTCTTCACCCTGCACAAGCGCGGCCACCGGCTGGGCGTATACGTTCGCACCTTACCCCTTTTCGACGACAAGGATGTGATCACTGGGGTGGCGGTTGCTTTCGAAGAAGCTCCGGCGAATTCCGCTACGGAATCCTCCGGGGCGCTGATGTACGGCTGTCTCGATCCGCTGACGGGAGTTCCGGCCCAGCGTCTGACGCGGGCGGTGCTCACGGAAAGTCTAGCCGGGTTGGAGGAGACCCATGGCGGCCTCGGGCTGTTGCACATCCGGATATTGGGCTTGAAGGAGTTTTCCGCCAAGTACGGCGCCGACTCCATCGTTCCTTTCTTGCGCACTTCGGCACAGACCATCCGGCATAGTCTGAGCGCGGAAGATTTTCTCGGGCGCTGGGGCCAGGACGAGTTCCTGGCGGTGCTGTGCTCGTCGAGTCCAGTGACGGTTGCGGCCACCGCGGAACTGATCTGGCGGCAGCTCAGTCAATCGGAGATCTCGTGGTGGGGCGACCGTTTTCTGGTGGAAGCGGCTGTCCATTATGTGGTCGCCCGCCCAGGCGACCAATGGGAATCGTTATTGAGTCAGATGAAGCCCTCTCACGGGGCTGGGGCTGGCAGGGCGGCGGGCGCAGGCAGCGCTGCCGACTCCAGGCCCTCGCGAGGATAAGTTTCTATGTTTGCGATCATTGGCATCGTGGTGGTCTTTGGTTGCATTGTTGCCGGCTACTTGATGGAGCACGGCAACCTGAAAGTGCTGCTGCAGCCGGCGGAACTGCTCATCATCGGCGGCGCTGCGATGGGGACGGTGCTGGTCGCCAACCCGCTGCATATTCTCAAAGAAATCGCCAGCGGCGTGGCCGGGGTGTTCGGCTCCTCGCGCTACAGCCAGCAGCGCTACACCGATTCGCTGAAGATGATGTTCGAGCTACTCAATAAGGCGCGGCGGGAGGGCCTGGTCGCGCTGGAGAACGACATTGAGGAGCCAGAAAAGAGCCCACTGCTCTCCAAGTACAAGGAATTCGGGAAAGAGCACCACGCGGTGAATTTCCTGTGCGACACGATGCGGATGGCAGTCAGCGGGGGCATCGAGGCCTTTGATCTTGACCAGATGCTGGAGGGCGACATGGAAGTCCACCATCATGAGGCGACGCAGCCGGTTTCAGCGCTCAGCACGATGGCCGACTCGCTCCCTGGCCTGGGCATCGTGGCGGCGGTGTTGGGGGTGGTCATCACCATGGGCGCCCTGGGCGGCCCGCCGGAAGAAATCGGCCACAAGGTGGCGGCCGCTCTGGTGGGAACCTTCCTGGGCATTCTGCTGTGTTACGGGCTCGTCGGCCCGCTCGCCCAGCGCATGGGCAAGACCGCCGACGAGGAACGCGCGTTCCTGAACGTGTTGCGGGCGGTCATGATCGCGTTTCTGAAAGGCATTGCGCCGATCATGGCCGTGGAAATCGGACGCCGGGTAGTGCCGGGGCATGTGCGCCCGTCGTTCAAGGAAGTTGAGGAAGCGTGCCGAGGCGCGAAGGCCGACGCCGCGACCGCCGCGACCGCAGCAGCGACCGCGAGCTGAGTTCAACCATGCCTGCGCCACCCATCATCATCAAGAAAAAGGCCGGCCACGGCGGGCATCACGGCGGTGCGTGGAAGGTGGCCTACGCCGATTTCGTCACTGCCATGATGGCCTTGTTCATCGTGCTGTGGCTGATGAACAGCAGCAAACAGATCCAAGTGGCGGTGGGCGGATATTTCAAAGACCCCACCGGAACCGCCAAGAAGGTGGGGACCAATCAATCCGGGTCGGGGGAAAATTTCCATCTCACCAAGCAGAACATGACGGAGCTCAAGGAGCAGTTGCAGAAGAGCATCCGGAGCATCAACGATCTGGAAAAGCTGCGCAAGAATATTGAGATGACCGTGACCGCAGAGGGTCTGCGCATCGAACTGCTGGAATCAGAGAAAGGGACGTTCTTCGACAGCGGCAGTCCCCAACTTAACGAGAGCGGGCAGGAGATGCTGGCGCTGCTGGCGAAGGAACTGGGAGAAGTTCCCAACCACGTCTCCATCGAGGGGCACACCGATGCCAAGGCCTACACGGGCAAGGCGAGCTACAGCAACTGGGAGTTGTCTGCCGACCGGGCCAATGCCGCCCGGCGGCTGATGCAACAGTCGGGATTGCGCGCGGATCAGGTGGCACAGGTCCGGGGGTTCGCCGACCAAAGGCTGCGCACTCCCAAGGATCCGCTGGAACCCTCCAATCGGCGCGTTTCGATCATTGTGCAGTACATGAGCAGCGAGAGTCCGGCGGATGCCGCGGATTCTACGGAAGGGGCGGAGCCCGCGCAGGAAACGGGGGAGCATGGAGCTCCAGCAAAACCCAAGAGCGATTGAAAGTGCAAGCGAGCCGGAAGGCAGGGCCAAAAAATATGGGCTAGCTGAGGGGCTAGCCCGAGAAGAGTGCATTCTTGCGCTGCCGGTTACTCAAGGTTACTTTGGTGACCTTGCCCGTTAGCGCAATTTGTTGGAACGTATGGCTTGCAAGGTTGCTAGCAGTTCCAACCTTTCTTGGGTGGGCATACCGGAATCGGTCCACCGTCCGGAGCGGGAACTCTGGGGACGGCTGCCGCAACGTATGTGCCCACCAGACCTAACAGCAGGATCAACGCCCTTAGCGAACGTTTCATTGTCTTTCTCCTTAGGTACACGGCAGCTGCCGTAAGGCGACAACTGACGCGACCGCGCATTATACACTACCCCTAAAGTTCAGATTCCTGGGCGTTTACCAAGCAGAGACGGAAAAACAGGTGCGGAGGGACCTCTCCGCCCAGATCTCGCCGAGTGCAGAGAACTGCACGAAACGCGGGGTTCACTGCCGTTTCTTAATGTAATTGTTTAGGATTTAGCGGCCCGTTCGGAAGCCGGCGTTGCAGCTGGATTGGACCCAGAGATTATGCTTGACACAATTTTTGCGGCGTGCCAGTGCGTGGGGCCCGGACGGTTTTTCTAGCTGCCACCCTTCGAACCGGCTTTGGCCGCCACCGCGGGCAGACGCTTGGGCGGCGGTTCATCGAGGTTCGAACTACGCGAGAACGCCCGCTCGACCATGCCCTCGAACATGGGGATCAAGGAGTCGTCAGGCATGGGTTTGTGGGCATTGGAGGTGTGGAGATCAGCCAGGCTCCGTTCCCAGCGCTGGGTTTGGAGGTGGTTGGTGGCGGCTTCGCGGACTGCGCTGCGGGCCAGGGCGTAGGTGAGCCAGACCACAATCGCCAGATCGTACATGACGGTGTTAACCAAGTTCATCACCGGAACGGTGAGATATCCCCCCGAATACAGGGCGAGCAGAACCAGTTCGACGGAGGCGAAGAAACCGAATCCCAGGGCAATACCGAAGCTCTGCTGTCGTTTGGAGACGCCCAGGAACCTGGAAAACAGAAGCAAGAACAGGATCAAACCGCACTGCACCAGTCGCACCGAACGCTGCAAGCTGGTTACGGCTTGCGCCAAGGGATCGCTGTGGGCGGAGTTGGAGAACGCCACCACCACCGAAACCAGCAGCATCACAACCCCCGCCCACGTGAAGAGCATGGTGCCCAGGTCTTCGAGAGTGGAATGGGAGCGGAAGACATCGAGGAAAATCTCGTGGATCACCTTGAAACTGAGCAGCGCGCTGACCGCCGCGCCGGCCCAGTAGGCGTAGAAGAACCACTCGTAGTTGTCGGCGCCGCGCAGGGGAAAAATAATTGCAAAAATGGCGATCTGGGCCAGCAGGTAGGTGAAAAAGACGGGAAACTTCTTGCGCAGTTTGCGGCGCCACAGGACCAGAGCAACAGCCGACTGCAGGAGAGGCTGCGCACACCAGAGATACAGTGCGATCTGGTTATACGATTTCATGGGCCCGTGTTGGGGGGACAGCGCGACCACGAGACGGAGTTGTCGCACCCCTCCCTACTACCTTAAGCAGCTTAGGCCGTAGGGTCAATCCACTTAGGTAACCTTAGTAACCGTTACCATGTTGTCAATTTTTGGCAACTGCCCGATCATCCGGCATCGGGCGCGGAGTGCAAGTAGGCACGCATCATGCGGACCTCGTCGTCTTTTTCGTCGAGGTCGTGGAGCAGGATGTCGCGCAAAGAGACCACGCCCTTCAGGTCACGTCCCTCACAGACCGGGAGGTGCCGGAAACCATGGCGCCGCATCAGGGTCATGCAGGTCTCCAGGCTATCTTTGGGCTCGACGGTGAGGGGATTTTCGGTCATGACTTCGCTGACCGGAGTTCGCGCCGGGTCCTTCCCGCCGACGACAACCCGGCTCATCAGGTCGCGCTCGGAGAAAATACCGACCAGTTGGCCGCCCTGGAGAACCGGAACCGCCCCAATATTGCGATTCACCATCATCGCGGCGACTTCGAGCACGGTCTGATGCATCTCGGCGGACA
>JACQDD010000140.1 GCA_016201265.1 Terriglobales bacterium
CTTTCTGCTGGGCCTGAGGACGGCCGTTTCGCGGACCCCGCTGCGCTCTCCCGCTGCTGGACCGCGCAGGGCACTATCTTTCCGTTGCCGCACACCTCGTCACCGCCCGCGATTCTTGGGTAGTTCTACCACGGGCTGCTAACCTTTTAATCGTCCTGTAACAACCCTTTGTTAGCCTAAATGCCGAATGTCCCATCATGCCTTGCCCCGGCCGAGTTTCAACGCTCCCGAACCGGGGCAGGCCGCGAAGGCCACCCTGAAGATTGAAGCCAAGCCGCTACCTCTGTTGCAGGGAAAAGTCAGTGAACTTCCCGACGTGCTTTTTGGCTGGACCATGCGCCTTTGCGGGCTGGCGGTGGTCAGCCTGCTTGCCCTGATTGTGTACGAACTGATGGTTGGCTCCCAGCTTTCCTGGCACGCCTTCGGCTGGAAGTTCTTCGTGCAATCGGACTGGAACCCGGTTGAGGAGCAGTTCGGAGCGTTGCCTTTTATCTACGGCACAGTAGTCTCGTCCGTACTTTCCCTGATCATCGCCGTGCCTTTGGCCGTCGGCGTAGCGGTTTTCACCACCGAGATGTGCCCGGTCTGGTTGCGCGGGCCGCTTTCGTTTACCACGGAACTGCTGGCCACCATTCCCAGCGTGATCTATGGGCTGTGGGCGATTTTCATACTGGTTCCCCTGCTGCGGAACTATGTCCAGCCATTCCTCGCCAAGACTCTGGGCTGGACCGGCCTGTTCAGTGGCCCCCCTTACGGAATCGGCATGCTCGCCGCCGGAGTGATTCTCGCGATCATGATCATCCCCATCGTTTCCTCGATCACTCGCGAAGTGCTGACGGTCGTGCCGCAGCACCAGCGGGAAGGCGTTTTGGCGCTCGGGGCCACGCGCTGGGAGATGATTCGGATGGGTGTTCTGCGCAACGCGCGCGCCGGCATCATGGGGGCCGTCATTCTCGGCCTGGGCCGCGCGCTCGGCGAGACCATGGCCGTCACCATGGTTATCGGGAATCGCCCGGAGATCGCCAAGTCGCTGTTCGCTCCCGGCTACACCATGGCCAGCGTTCTGGCCAACGAATTTACGGAAGCCACGGGCGACGTTTATCTTTCTGCCTTGATCGAGGTTGGACTGGCGCTGTTCCTGGTCACCATCGTGGTCAACGCGCTGGCCCGGCTCATGGTGTGGAGCGTCACCCGCGGGCAGCCGGTGAGGGGCATTGCCTGATACGAACTCAAATACGGCAGCAGTGACTGTTCTCCCGATCAGCCTCCGGCGGCGCTTGATGGACCACCTCATGACCGGGGTGGCGGTCCTCACGGTAGTCCTGGTCCTTGTCCCGCTGGTCGCGATTTTCTCCTATCTTGTTTACAAAGGTATGCATACCTTTGTAAAAGCTTGATGGGCGTGCCGCTGGGCATCGGCGCTGGCATTTATCTTTCAGAGTACGGCCGCAACCGCTACGGCGACATCGTGCGCTTCGTCTCGGACGTGTTGAATGGCGTACCCTCCATCGTCATCGGTATCGTCGCCTACGGCCTGGTGGTGCTGCGCCAGGGCCATTTCTCGGCGCTCGCGGGCGGCGTAGCTCTGGCCATCATGATGATTCCCACCATCGCGCGCACCACCGAGCAAATGCTGCTCCTGGTCCCGCAATCGATCCGCGAAGCCGCCTACGGCCTGGGCGTTTCCCGCTGGCGTACCACCCTGTCCATAACGTTGAGAACCGCAACTTCGGGCGTGATCACCGGCGTCATGCTGGCCTTCGCCCGCGTGGCCGGAGAAACTGCCCCGCTGTTGTTTACCGCCTTCGGAAACCAGTTTTGGAACTGGAAGATGGACCAGCCAACCGCGGCTTTGCCGCTGCAGATTTTCACCTACGCCATCTCGCCCTTTGACGAATGGCATCGGCAGGCCTGGGCGGGTGCTTTGGTGTTGATTATCCTTATTGTCGGCGCGCTCAGCGCGGTCCGCATCGCGGTCCGGCGTGGCACGCTGGCAGGAGCTTAGCGATCTATGGGTGTTGGAATCACGGTCGAAGGCTTGAACGCGTTCTATGGCAAGACGCAGGCCTTATTCGATGTCAACCTGCGTGTGCTCGCGAACCATGCCACGGCCCTGATTGGGCCCTCGGGCTGCGGGAAGTCCACGTTCATCCGCTGCCTGAACCGGATGCACGAGACCATCCCCGACGCGCGCGTGGAAGGAACTGTGCGTATCGGGGACCTCAGCGTCTACAACGGCACTTCGGCGACCCAACTGCGCCGCAGAGTCGGCATGGTTTTCCAGAAGCCCAAACTCAACGGCTTCCGCAAACGCAAACAACTCGACGAAGTCGTCGAGCGCTCGCTGCACAGCGCCGCCTTGTGGGAAGAGGTCAAAGACCACCTGCACAAGAAATCGGGAGCCAGCCTCTCAGGAGGTCAGCAGCAGCGCCTGTGCATCGCTCGTGCCCTGGCCGTCCAGCCGGAAGTCTTGCTGATGGACGAGCCGTGTTCAGCCCTCGATCCGATCTCCACCGGCAAGATCGAAGAGCTGATTTTTCAATTGAAAGAGCAGTACACCATCGTTATCGTGACCCATAATATGCAACAGGCGGCCCGCGTGGCCGAGTTCACAGGTTTCTTCCTTCTGGGCAAGATGATCGAGTTCGACAAGACCGAGAAGATATTTACCAAGCCGTCCGACAAGCGGACGGAAGACTACGTTACAGGCAGGTTCGGATGACGCGCACGCGCTTTCAGCAGGAGATGGAGGAACTGCGGGAAAAACTCCTCCGCATGGGGGGACTGGCGGAACTGGCGGTGGACCGCGCCTGCCAGGCTTATTCCGAACGCGACCTCGCCCGCTGCCAGATGGTCCTGGACAACGAGAGCCTCATCAATGCCGCCGAGCGCGAGATCGACGAACTCGCTTTCGACATCCTGGCCACCCAGCAGCCGGCGGCCGTGGATCTGCGCTTTATCCTGGCCGTCACCAAGATTAATTCCGATCTGGAGCGTGTTGGCGACCAGGCTGTCAACATCGCCGAACGTGTTATGGACCTGATCGAACTGCCCGCGGCCGAGCTGCCGGTGGACATCCCGCGTATGGCTACCGCCGTCGGCGCCATGGTGCGCCGCGCTCTCGAGTCGTTTGTGGAAGGAAAAGCCGAGCTGGCGCAGGCCGTGCTGGAGATGGATCACGTTGTCGACCGGATGCGCGACGAAGCCTTCATTATGCTCGTGCGAAAGATGAATGAAACTCCGGAAGTGACTCAACAGGCACTAGATGCACTCCTCGTGGCACGCAACCTGGAGCGTGTCGCCGACCATGCCACCAATATCGCCGAGGACGTCATTTTCTGGGTGCTCGGAGCCGATGTCCGCCACCATGCTCAGTCGCTGGCGGCCGCCCAACCTCCGGATCGCCCGGAACGGCAGGAACAATAAGTTCCTTTCCAGGGACCCTTGCCTCGCCGCGTCTGCCTGCTGCGATACACTGTTCGAGCCCGGGGTGGGGTCTCTCATGTTGTTCGCACGAGTCCGTACCCCCTCGCGCAACTGACGAATAAGCATGAGCCAGAGATTCCGCGTCTTCGCCACCTCCGACATCGGAGATGCGCTCAACATTCTGCGCAACAAGGGATACGACGTGGAGGTCTATCCCAAGCCCCAGGCCCCGCCGAAGAGCCTGATCATCGAAAGAGTGAAGTCCGGAATTGACGGCCTGATCACCACCCTGCGGGATCCTATCGACGCCGAGGTCTTTGCCGCGGGCAACGGCACGCTCAAAGTGGTTGCGCAGATCGCCGTCGGGTTCGACAACATTAATCGCGGCGACGCCAACCAGTACAAGATTCCGTTCACCCATACCGCCGATGTCCTGACAGAAGCCACCGCCGAGT
>JACQDD010000141.1 GCA_016201265.1 Terriglobales bacterium
GACAGCTTCCCGCGTCTCCCGGCTCTGGACTTGCGCATCTGGCGGCCGCGAGGGGTCGGCAATCTGCGTCGCCAGGGGCAGCGCGTCCTCATGTTCCGAAGGGGCCGAATCGAGCGAATCGGTGAGCCGGTCCTGCTTGGTCTTGCGGAAATGATCCACCAGCAGATTGCGGGTGACGGTGGTCACCCAGGTCATGAACGCCCCCTTGCCCACGTCGTAGCTGTTCAGGGTGCGATACATCTTAATGAAGACCTCCTGGGTCAGATCCTGGGCGTCGTCGGAGGTCCCGGCAAAGCGATAGCAGATGTTGTAGATGCGCCGGTGATAGCGCTGGACAATCTCCTCCCAAGCCGAGGCATCGCCCGCAACGCAGCGACGGACCAGCAATCCGACGACCTGGGCCTCGTCCAACCGGCACTCTCCGGAACTCCCGGTTTAGCCTGTAAACCGTCTGTTTGAGCCGCGCCTGACGCCCGGCTCAACAGTACAAGACAGATACGTCTATGTGGGACAGGAAGTTCCCTTGAATCATGGAGCTAGGCATTGTAACAGCGTGCGCAAAGCCCGGGGCGAAGAATTGGAGAACAGTAGTCAGGAGTCAGCAAGCCAGCGCCGTCCGCCAGACAGAAAACGCGGCGCCCCATCAACCGGGGGTTTGCTGACTCCTGACTACCGACTACTGACTACTGGTTCAAGCAAACCTGACCTTCACGTCCGGCCCCTTGTCCAGGTGGATGCTCTCGATGAATCGGACTTTCCCGGTCTTAAGAGTCAAAATCACGGACGAGGTGCGCTCGCCTTCCCCGAAGAAGCGGACGCCCTTCAGCAGCGCTCCTTCGGTCACGCCTGTGGCTGCGAAGATCAGTTGTTTGCCAGGGGCCAGGTCTTCGGCCTCGTAGATCCGGTTCTTGTCCTTGATCCCCATTTTGGCGATGCGCTCTTCCAACTCCGGCTTGTTGATGACCAGACGTCCCTGCATATAGCCATTCAGGCACCGGATGGCGGCGGCGGTAATGACGCCTTCCGGCGCTCCCCCCGATCCCATGACCACGTGCACCCCAGTTCCGATGACGGCCGCCGCGATTCCAGCGGAAAGGTCGCCATCGCCAATCAGCTTGATGCGCGCTCCTGCCTTGCGGATGTCGCTGATGAGCTTTTCGTGCCGGGGCCGATCCAGCACCATCACCACCAGGTCGTCCACGCCGCGATGCATGCGCCGGGCGATATTCCGCAGGTTGTCGGCGACTGGGGCGTCCAGCTCGACCGCATTCTTGCAGGACGGCCCGACCACGATTTTCTCCATGTAGCAGTCGGGGGCATGCAGCAGGCCGCCCTTTTCCGACGCCGCCAGCACGGTGATCGCTCCCGGCGCGCCGGTCGCGCACAGGTTCGTGCCTTCCAGTGGATCGACGGCGATGTCGACGCTGGGAACATCCCGTCCATCGGGAAACGTGCCGCCCACTTGCTCGCCGATGTAGAGCATGGGCGCTTCATCACGTTCGCCTTCGCCAATCACGATGGTGCCGCGCATCGGGATCGTGTCCATGACTTGGCGCATCATCTCGGTAGCGACCTTGTCGCTCAGCGGACGGTCTCCTTGGCCCATGGTGCGGGCCGAGGCGATGGCCGCTTTTTCCACGACCCGCAGGAATTCCAGTGCCAGATCACTTTCCAGGTTCTCCCCGAAACTCTTGGGGTGCGGCTCGGGACGGTTTTGGGATGGCATGAGTGCCTCCTATAAAAATGCGACTGGGAAATATATCCCCTTTGGCGAGCAGAGGGAAGGGCGACGAGGGCGCGGCTGGTCGTGCAGTTAGACCTTGGGCATTGGCGTGGCCGCCCGGTGTAAACGAAACTGTGATCGCGGCTTTTCCCTTGGTGTACCCCCGTGTCCTTCGTGGTTATCGCTTTTCGTCGGCGCGGAAAAGGGCCTTAACCACGAAGGCACGAAGGTACACGACGTCTCCGGACTGAAAAGCGGACGGGCAGATCGCCTCTTCAAGGAAACAGTTCTGCTACCCTTACCCTTCTGCCATGAATCCGGAGCGCAAAGAGCCAACCTATTTCTATTCCGACAAGCAGGTAGGCGGAAAGAGCGAATTGGCCCGCCGCTTTCTCGACACCCGCACTCGCCTGAACGAGAACGTCGAAAAAGCTGACAACTTCCTGGTCAAACGCTTCTACAACATCGACCACAACACCTATATGGAAGGCGCGCTGCCGGCAAGATACAAAGAGCTGATGGGGCTGGTGGCCTCGGCCTACCTGCGCTGCGACGACTGCATCAACTATCACATCATCCAGTCCTACCGCCTGGGCGTGACCCGCGCCGAGCAGGAAGAGACGATCAACGTGGCCTTGGTGGTCGGCGGCAGCATCGTGATTCCACACCTGCGGCGGGCGTATGAGCTGCTGGGCGAGTTATACGGCTAAAGTGTGGGGCGGACACTCTTGTCCGCCGGATTCTCCCCGATGAATCCGGGGCTGTCCAGAGTGCTGCGGGTTGCTCTTTGCCACAGCTCTTGCCGGGTAGGGGACCAGCCGAGCCAGTGATAAGATGTGGAGCAAGGCAGGAGCGTGACCATGAGCGGTGCAAACGCCCATAGCGGTCAGTTTGGAAACCGTATTGTTCGCGACCCTCAAATCTCCGGTGGAGAGCCCGTTTTCAAAGGGACGCGGGTGCCATTGCGGACAGTGCTTGCCAGCCTTGCGGCGGGCGATTCTGAGGAAGACATTTTGGCGGACTTTCCGAGCCTGAAGCCGGAAGACCTTCGCGCGGCAATCGTATTCGCTGCTGCTTCTGCCGAGGAGGACCTCCCGGTCCCCGTAACTCCTGATATTCGATGAAAGCCAAGCTCGGCGAGAACCTGCCGCTACAGATTGCGCCTTGCCTGCGGAATCTTGGACACGACGTTCAAACCACCAAGGATGAGGGGCTTTCGGGCTGCAACGATTTTGATCTTTGGACCGCTGCCCAGAGCGAAGGGCGGACCCTCATTACGCAGGATATGGATTTCTCAGATTCGCGGCGCTTTGCGCCTGGGACTCATCACGGAATTGTGCTGATTCGGCTTCGTTCACCCAGCCGTCTGGGTTTGTTAGAACGGGCGGAAGAGGTGTTTCGGAACGAGAAGGTCAGCGCGTGGCATGGCTGCTTTGTGGTTGTGACAGAGCGCAAAGTCCGTGTGCGTCGTGCGCCAATCCGTCCTCATTGAACTCGCACTAAAACGCGTCAATCCCCGTCAC
>JACQDD010000142.1 GCA_016201265.1 Terriglobales bacterium
CGCCGAAGCTGTACCTGGCGCTGGGGATTTCGGGGGCGATCCAGCATATTGTCGGCATGAAGGGCGCGAAGAGTATTGTGGCAATCAACAAGGATTCCGAGGCGCCGATCTTTGAGATTGCGGATTATGCGATCGTGGGGAATTTGTTTGATATCGTGCCGCCGCTGATCGAGGAAGTGAAGAAGGCGAAAGGGTAACTTGATTTCCGCGGATGGACGCGGACCAACACGGATCCCATCAGGCACACTCTTTCAGGAAGCAGCCTTTCAATCAAGCAACAGTTCAAGCTGACAAGAGTGTCCGCTCCACACTTTTCCAGAAAATATTGCTGACTATGATCCGGCGGCGAAGCCGCCGAGGTGGGCCATCGTCATGCGGAGGTATTTGTAGGGGTTGACGGGGGTTTCGTTGATGCGGACTTCGTAGTGGAGGTGGGGGCCGGTGGAGCGTCCGCTGAGGCCGACGTAGCCGAGGACGTCGCCGCGGTGGACGAATTGTCCGGCGGCGATGGAGAAGCTGGCGAGGTGGCCGTAACGGGTGGTGATGCCGTGAGTGTGATCGATGACGACGGCGCGTCCGTAGCCTCCGAGGAAATCGGCGAAAGTGACCGTGCCGTCAGCGGGGGCGAGCACGGCCTGGCCTACGACGGCGGAAATGTCCACGCCGGAGTGGAAGGCGCCCTCACCGTTGAACGGATCAATGCGCTCGCCAAACGAGCCCGTGATCTGGCCTTCGACGGGCCAAAGGTTCGGCGAGGAATTGGCGCGGACCCAGTCGGCGGTGGTGGCATTGCGGGTCAGGCCAAGCGAGATGCCGACAGTGGCGGCTCCGCTCATCGCGGTGTGTTTCAAGGCATACAGCTGATCGAGCGAGGAGTGAACCTGCGCGTCTTCGATCTGCACGGTCGAGGTATTCATCAGCACGGGATCGGACTTGAGCCCGTAGAGCGCCGAAACTTCGCCAGCCAGAGATCCGAGCGAGGCGACCTGGATGTCACGCTCCTTGGCGACCTGCTCCAGGCGCGAGTAGCGGTCTTTAAGCTCCTCTTTCTCGGTGCGGAGCTGGTTGTAGCTGGAGACCTTCTGGAGCATGCGGGTGTAGGAGCTGGCGATACCGGTCAGGCTGGCGATGCCGATGGCGGCACCGGCCAAGAGGACGTAGAGATAATGGACAGGGATGGAAATCTTGCGCAACTGGCCGTGCTCGTCGCGGGCCACGAAAAATATGTAGAAGCGTTTGCGCAATATGGTATCCGGTAGCGAATTTTTTTCGTCGGATCCTGCCGGAGCGGAACAGTCTTGCTCGGGCTCAGAATCCTGATTCCACCAACTCGTCAGGATCGAGCTGGCTTCCCTAAACCCTACGGAACCAGGCAAGCCGAAAACCCAATTCGCCTGCAACCGATTCAGGATGCGGCACTTGGTTCGGCCAAAGGCATTTGTGAATAGCTGGTAAACGGTAACAAACCTGATTCCCCCTGTCAACGTCCCCCGGCACAAATGTGTGGTTACCAAGGCGGGGGGATTTGGCGTGCCCGACCGTACGAATTACCGGCAGGAGGAGGGTCAGGGAGGGCCGGGGCCGGAAGTCACGCCAAACTTCTCATCCGCGGATCGGCGCGGATTATGGCGGATCGTGCCTTGGAGCTTAGGGTAATTGTCCGGGGGGGTATAGTTGGGGCTTGCCAGTGGGAGAAAAATCGCTGATTGAGCTGATCCGGCGCCGGGTTCGCGGCGGGTCGGCGGTAGTTGCTGGGATCGGGGACGACTGCGCCGTGCTGCGCGTGCCGGCGGCTCACGACCTACTGGTGACTACCGATTTCACGCTGGAAAACGTGCATTTCCGGCGGGAGTGGCATCCGCCGGAGGTGGTGGGATGGCGCTGCCTGACGCGCGGTCTGAGTGATATCGCAGCCATGGGTGGCAAGCCGCGGGCGGCGTTCCTGTCGCTGGCGCTTGAGCGGGGAGTTCCGCAGAAGTGGGTGGACCGGTTTGTGGCCGGGTTGCTGGAGGCGGCGGATGAGTTCCGGGTGCCGCTGGCCGGCGGGGACACAGCGCAATCGGCGGGAGGGATACAGGCCGACGTCGTGGTGGTGGGATCGGTGCCGAAGGGCAAGGCGGTTCTGCGTTCGGGTGCGCGGCCGGGAGATCAGATCTATGTCACCGGGGAGCTAGGCGGCTCGGCGGCGGCCATTGCACGGCTGCGCGAAGGAAAAGTGCGGGCGGCGGACTACGAGCGGCATTTCCATCCCAGGGCGCGGGTGGAAGCCGGGCAATGGCTGCGGAGGCGAGGGCTGGCGTCGGCGATGATCGATGTGAGCGATGGGCTTTCCACCGATCTCGAACATATTTGCGAGGAAAGCGGCGTAGGCGCGGTAGTCGAAGCGGGAGCGATACCGCGGGCGCGGGTGGGGCATCCGACAAAGGAAGTTGCGCTCGATCTGGCCTTGCACGGCGGGGAGGACTACGAGCTGCTGTTCACGTCGTCTCAGAAAATTCCAGCGAAGGTGGCCGGGGTTCCCGTGACGCGGATCGGGCGAATCGCGCGGAGACGGGGGATGGTGCTGGTCCTGGAAGATGGACGACGGCGAAGACTCGTGGCGCGTGGGTGGGAACACTTCAAGGGCAATTGGTAATTGGTAATTTGTAATTTGGAAACCGCCTTCTCGCTGGGATACGTTTGGTCCCTGGTGACTTTGGTTACCTGCCTGGTAACCCGCCAAGGGACTAGAGTAGAGCGCATGCGGACAAGATGTGTGCTTCTCGCTCTCAGCGTGGCGGTCCTCCTTCCGGTTCTGGCACAGGGACAGGCAGCGACGCAAAAGATTGACAATGCCTTTGTGCAGCGGACGTTTGGGAAAGATTTCACCATGGTGGCGGAAGTGGGCGGGATGGTGGGCGATCTGGACGGGGACGGCGTGGAAGATGCGGTGATTGCGGCGCGCTGCAAGAATCCTCTGCTGGATGAAGCCGAGCACAACTACGCGGTGATCGATCCGTACTACACTTTTTTTGGCTATGGCGATCCCAAGGTGACGATGAGTTTCGTTGAGGACAGCCCGGCAAAGCGAGGGCTGGTCGTGCTCATTATTCACGGGGTCGGCCCGGAGGCGTGGCGGTCGGAGACGCCCAAGGCGAAATACGTGGTCATCAATCTGCCGTATCGGGCGCTCTCGGTTCGTAAGATGAAGCTGAAAAAAAAGACCGTACAGGCTATCTACGCCGAGGAAGGGAACGAGTTGAGTGAGACCTCAGCCCTGTTCTTCGACGGGAAGAATTACAAGTACGTGCCGATGGGTTCGAGCATGGAGTAGGAAGTCGCTAGTCGCTGGTGGCTAGTCGCTAGGCGTTGTAGTACCCTCTTTTCGAATTGCCACACAAACTGAAATACAGAGTTCTTCGGGAAGGGCTGGCGGTGTGCCAGCTGGCGGCGGGGGCACGTGTGCCGGAGTGGGCATTGGGCGGCGGATTCTTCTGCGTGACGCGGACGGCGGAGGAGCTTTCGATCGTGTGTGAGGAAGGGCGCGTGCCGGAGGGAGTTCGCGTCGAAAGGGATTGGGTGGGGCTGAAGTTGGAAGGGCCGTTTCCGTTTTCGATGACGGGAGTGCTGACATCGTTTCTTGGACCCTTGGCGGAGGCCGGCATCCCGATATTCGCGGTTGCGACGTTTGATACGGACTATGTGTTGATGAAGCGGGAGAAGTTGGAGCAGGCGGTACGGGTGCTGGGTGCGGCGGGGCACGCAAGGGTGCGCTCAGACGCAAACTTCCTTTCCGCGGATTCACGCGGATGAACGCGGAGAAAGGCTTTACCACCGAGGACACAGGGGATTGCAGAAGTCAGATTGCAGATTGCAGAAGTGCCCGTTCGACCGCGAATTTTCGCCGAATACTGGGGAAAATTGTGCCGTTAGTTCGCCAGGTGATTAAATGTAGGTGGACGAATCTCCCATGGAATCAGCAGTAGTAAAGTTGCGCCGCGACCTGAAGGCGGCAGAACGAACGGCACACGGACTGTGGCAGGTCCTGAAGGCGGTCGTGTCGACGGATCATCCCTTGCTGGCGCACCTGATCCCGATCCGGCGATGCAATCTGGCCTGTACGTACTGCAATGAATACGACGATTTCTCTAAACCCGTGCCGACCGAGCAAATGCTGCGGCGGGTAGACAAGCTGGGGGAACTGGGGACATCGGTGGTCACGATCAGCGGGGGAGAGCCGCTTCTGCACCCCGATCTGGACGACATCATTCGCCAGTTGGTGCGTCGGCGGATCGTTTCCGGGTTGATCACCAACGGGTACCTGCTGACGGCAGACCGGATTCAGCGGCTGAATCGCGCGGGCCTGGAATGGCTGCAGATCTCCATTGATAACCTGAATCCGGACGAGGTCTCGAAGAAGAGCCTGAAGGTGCTCGACCGGAAACTGCAGTTGCTGGCCGAGCACGCGGATTTTCACGTGAACATCAATTCCGTGGTGGGCGGCGGCGTCAGCAATCCGCAAGACGCGCTGGTGATTGGGAAACGGGCGCTGGAGTTGGGGTTCAGCTCGACGGTCGGAATTATCCACGACGACCAGGGCCAGCTGCAGCCGTTGAAGGACGACGAGCGCCGCGTGTATCACGAGATGAAACAACTGGAGAAGCGCAGCTTCACGCGGGTGAATGCGTTTCAGGACAACATTGCGCAGGGACGTCCGAACCAGTGGCGGTGCCGGGCGGGGGCGCGCTATCTCTACATCTGCGAGGACGGGCTGGTGCACTACTGCTCGCAGCAACGGGGATATCCGGCAATCCCGCTGGAAAAATACACGATTGCCGATCTGCGGCGCGAATTTTATACGGAGAAATCGTGCGCGCCGCATTGCACCGTGTCGTGCGTGCACCAGGTTTCGATTTTCGATGCGTGGCGGGCGCCGCAACATCCTGCTCCTGCGCCGGTTCCTTCCGAGGCAAGCAGCCTAGTGCAGATCGAGTAGCTAGCATTTGGCACTTGGCATTTGGCACTTATCTAAAGCACAAGACGCGCGGATGCGCGTGCGTTGCCCACGTGCCGTCCCTACGGGACTCCGATCGTCATACTCATGCCGACCCAGGACTTCCATCCAATTTTATCCGAACACCATGACAGGGAGGGTTTAGCTAAGTGCTAAATGCTAAGTGCCAAGTGCTGGTTTAGAACGTTGTGGCGACGGAGAAGCGGAAGGTTTTGCGGGGCTCGCGCAGGGTGTAGTTGGGGCCGAGGGTGTCGATGGTCTGCTGGTAGGTGAAGTCGCCGGCAGCTCCGGCGGGGAACATGCTGCGGGTGATGGGCACGGGCGGGTTGGTGCTGCTGTTGAGGCGCAACGGGTTGTAGGCCCAGTAAATGCGGAAGGGAGCGTTGATGACGGGCAGCATGACCTGCAGTTCCAGTCCGGCGGACATGCGCGGAACCCAGTTGGTCCCGGAGACGGGCTGGAGGAACTGCGAAAACTGCATCCGTGCGCCGCCGACGCACTGCAAGGCTGGGTCCAATTGCGGACATCCGAACTCAGTGTTCTTAAGATCGTTGAACTGGCCGCTGTTGATCTTCAGCTGGGACTTGCGAACGATGGGGTTGGTGCCGAGATCCACGAAGGGAGCGAGCGTTACCGGTCCAGCAATGGTGATGCGGTACTCGAGGTTGCCCACGAGGCTCAAGTCGCCGCCGGGGGTGACGAGCTGCTCGAAGGGGACGGGGATATTCCAGCAGTTGGCGACCGGGACACAACGACCGGAACTGTCAGAACCAATTGGAATGCGGGGATCTTTGGGGACGAAGGATCCGTCCGGATTTCGCAGAGATACGACTTGGGCGCTGGGAAGGAAGGCGATGGGGGTGATGGTACGGATGTCAAAGCCGCGCAGATCATTCTCGCCGCCGAGATAGGAGCGCTCGAAGGGGGGCGCCACGACCCCGCCGTATCCGCTGATGAAGGAAGCCTGCAAGTTGTATCCGATGGCGTTGCGCCGCTTGTTAACGGGGAAGAACTGCTTGTACTGAACGATGGGACGGATGGTGTTGACGGTACCGCCCAGTCCGGAGAACTCGCCGCCGAGAAAGAGGCTCTTGCCGTGGTGGGGCTGGTAGGCGGCGTCCAGGGTGTTCATGGTGAAGCTGGGGACGATCTTGCTGGTAATGATTCCGTTGAGGGCGTTGGGCCCGCTGATACCGCGGAAGTTGATGTTGGTGAAGAGAATCTTCGAGGCCTCGCTGACGGCCACCAGCGAAGAGCGGTCAAAGGAATAGCTGAGGCCGATACGCTTGAAGGAGCGGCGCAACGGATAGCTGACCGAGAAACTGACACCGGTGCTCGACTGGGTGTAGTTTTGCAGGTTCTGCAAGTAGGGCGAGGGCAGGTTCAAATTCTGGCCGGAGATGATGGAGAGCTGCCGGGCCTGGTCGAAGTTGAACTTGCGGGTGTAGACGGTGAATCCGGCCTGGATGGGGCGATCGAACAAATAGGGCTCGGTAAATCCGAAAAGCAAGTCGCGCTGACGGTTGCCGAGACTGGCCTGCACGGATAGGGTCTCGCCCAGTCCCAGGAAGTTGTTCGTGCTGTAGGTGAGGCCGATGAAAGCGCCGGCCAGGCCGCTGACGCCGCCTTGCAATCCGATGCTGTTCTTGCCTTTCTCCTTGACCTTGAGCGTGAGATCGACCGTGCCGGCTTTTTCGTCGAGCTTGCGATCGGTGGTGTTGGGATCGTCGGGCTTGAGTTGGTCGAAATAGCCAAGCTGGTTGAGTCGAAGCAGGCTCAGTTCCCAGAAGCGCGAGTTGTAGATCTGGCCTTCTTCGAGGGCGATTTCGCGGCGGATGACCTTGTCGCGGGTGGTGGTATTGCCCTGGAACTCGATGCGACGGACGTAGAACTGCTTGCCTTCGTCGACGTCAATTTCGAGGTTCACGATCTTTTTTTCGTCGTCGAACTTGGTATCGGGAACGGATGTGAAGTTGATGTAGCCGAGCTCGCCGTAGGCTTTGCGCAGATTCTCGAGGCCCTTGGCAACTTTTTCACGGGAGAAGATGTCACCATCCTTGAGGGCGAAAAGGCTGCGCAGGGCTTTCTGGTCGGCGACCGCCTTATTGTTCTTGAAAGTGATCGTGCCGAGGTGGTAGCGCTCGCCTTCATCGATGGGCATGGTAATGTCCACGGACTTGCCCAGACCCTTCTGGAGGAGCGGGACATGGACGCCGGCGTGGCCGGTATCGTGGATGTCGGTTTTGGGGTCGTCAACGACGACTTTGAAGTAGCCGCGGTTCTGGAATTCGGCGCTGACGCGCTCGACGTCTTCGTTCAGCTTGGTGGCGTCGTAGGTCTTGGCGAAGAGACTCTCGAGGAAGATGGAGTGGGGGATGCCGATGGGTTTCAGGTTCTTCATCGCCGCTACGAGGGTCCGGTTGTTAATGTGCTTGTTGCCCTGGAAACGAATCCTTCCGACCTTCACCTTGGGGCCTTCACGGACGACGAAGGTAAGGCCAACCGCGGCGGGCGGAATGGGGCGAATCTCAGAGCGGATGGTGGCGAACTGGCGGCCGTGTTCGGCCAGGAGTTCCTTCAGGGTAACTTCGGCCTTCTTGATCCGGGTGGGATCGTACTGGCTCTCGACCGAGAGACCGACCTTGCGCTCTTTGAAACGATCGAGGACGTCACTGGTGGAGACGGAACTCAAGCCGGTGTAGTTGATCTCGCGGATGGTGGGGCGCTCTTTGACGTAGATGTGGAGGACCCAGCCCTTGGGAGTTTGTTCACGCTCAAAGCGGATGTCCTCGAAGTAGCCGGTGTTCCACAGGGAGTTGAAATCGCGCTCCAGGGCAGCGAGGTCGTAGACATCACCGATGCGGGTGAAAATGCGCGACTTGACCGTGTCGGCGGGGATCCGGCGGTTACCGTGGACGGTGATGCCGACGATGAGGTCCTGCTGGGCGACGGCGGGAAGAGACAGCAGCAGCAGAGCCAGGAACCCGAGGAGGCGGCCGGGAACACGGAGCTTCCAACCCCTTGAGGGAAAAGAGGATGGAAGGGAGGCTGGGCCGTTCCGCGTGCTTACGCGGCGACGCAGGCCCTGGGCGCAAACAGGGATTTCCTGATGACGGCGATGAATCGCAACTACCTCGGAAAACCGGGAGTTAGGAAAACGGTAATTATACGGTAGAGTCCGGCGGGGCGTCCAAGGCAGAGGGTGTTTTCCCACCGAGTCAGGCCCGAAAAAGCTCCACTTCAACAGAGACGGAATAGAACGTCGCCGCGTTGCCCATGTCGGTGAGTTTTTCTGAGGTGAGGACGTTGATATTGCGTGAGCCGGGTCCAAAACGAGCCCAATCGAGACGGGCGGCGACGACGCCGGGAGGCACGGACCGGTTAACCCGGGCCTGGAGAACGATCTCACCGCGGGGGTTGAAGGCGCGGACGCGGTCGCCGTCGCGGATGCCACGGGCGTCGGCGTCGGTGGCGTGCATCTCGATCATGCCGAGCGTCGGTTCCAGCTTGCGGACACTCGGGAGGTTCGCGAAGGTGGAGTTGAGATGGTTGTCCGACTTGCGGGCCAGGAGTTCGAGCGGGAAGGCGGCTGCATGGGCTCCGTGGCGGGATTCGTCAGGGGGCGTGAAGGCAACGACGGGATTGAGTCCCTGGCGCTTCAGGGCTTCGCTGTAGAACTCGGCTTTGCCGGAGGGAGTGGGGAAGTTGCCCTCGGCGAAGGGGAGGAAGGGGGCAACTTCCGCTGAGCTTCGCTCGGCTGGACGGCCGGGGGCGGCCGTCCCTCCATCGTTGGAGAAGTCCAGGCGGATGTGATCTTCGTGTTCCAGGCGGTCGCGGGTGATGCCCTTGAGCCAGGGGTTCGGGGAATCGAGTACGCGATCAATCATTGCGTCCACGGTCTCGCGGAAACATTCGTCTTCGAAGCCCATGCGCTGGGCGAGGGTGCGGAACAGATCGACGTTAGAGCGGCATTCACCGAGGGGTTCGATGGCCTGATTGGAGACCTGGAGATAGTAGTGTCCGTAGGCGGCCTGCAGGTCCTTGTGCTCGAAAAAGGTGGTGGCGGGCAGGACGATGTCGGCGTAGTCGGTGGTGTCGGTGAAGAACTGCTCGTGGACGACCGTGAACAGGTCGGGACGCCGGAGGCCGCGGATGACCTGGTTGTGGTTGGGGCAGATCGCGGCGGGATTGGAGTTGTAGACGAACAGGGCCTGAAGAGGCGGAGCGTCGAGCGAGTTCAGGGCATGGCCGAGTTGCACCATGTTGACGACTCGCGCCGGACGGCCGAGTGCTTTCTGCATCAGTTCGGGCATCTCCAGCGCGGTCTTGTTCAGGCCGAAAGCGCCGCTGGTTGAGAGCTGAAGTCCGCCACCGATTTCCTTCCAGGAACCGATGAGGCAGGGGAGCATGGCGACGGCGCGCATGGCCATGCCACCGCGCTCGGAACGCTGGATGCCGTAATTCACGCGGATCACGGACGGCCGCCCGGTGGCATATTCCGTGGCGAGCCGGCGGATGTCGGCGGCGGAGATACCGGTCCAGTGAGCCACTTTTTCCAGCGGGTAGTCCTGGACGCGGGCTTTGAGTGCGTCAAAGCCGACGGTATGGCGGGATACGTAGCCGGTGTCGTGGAGGCCGTCGTTGATGATGACGTGCATCATGCCGAGGGCGAGGGCGGCGTCGGTGCCGGGGTTGATGGGCAAGTGCCAGTCGGCGAACTTCGCGGTGCGCGTCTTGTAGGGATCAATGACGACGAGCTTTGCGCCTCGTCGGCGGGCCTCCTCGATGAAGGGCCAGAGGTGGACGTTGTTGCCGTGAATGTTCGCGCCCCAGGCGATGATGTAGCGCGAATGAGCGAACTGTTCGGGCTCGGTGCCGAGCTTCACGCCGATCACCGACTTCAAACCTTCTTCACCGGCGCTCGAACAGATCGTGCGTTCAAGCTGTGACGCCCCGAGGCGGTGGAAGAAACGGCGATCCATGGATGCGCCGTTGAGCGCGCCGAGGTTTCCTCCGTAGGAGTAGGGAAGAATGGATTCGGGTCCGGATTGGGCGATGATCCGGCGGAGCCGGCGCGTGATTTCGTCGAGGGCTTGGTCCCAGGAGATACGTTCAAAAGCTTGCTGGGCAGGAGTACCCGGCCCACACGTGCCTTTGGGGGCGACGCGGCGCATGGGATAGAGGACGCGGTCGGGGGAATAGACACGGTCCAAATACTTGGCCACCTTGGCGCAGAGGAATCCGCGCGTGACGGGGTGGGCGGGGTCGCCTTGAATTTTGGTGGCGCGGCCGTCTTCGATGGTGATCAGGACGCCGCAAGCGTCGGGACAATCGTGGGGACAGGCGGCGTGGACGGCGGTGGGCATGATCTTGAGAATTATAAGAGCAGTTCACCACGGAGACACGGAGGTTCAGAGGACGAGGTTCTGATTGGGGGAGGACATGCCGCCAGTTCGCGCAAAAGTCATGGTAGTCCTGCGCGGAGACACCGTGGGCAGGATTTCCTGCAATGCACGACAGCCGGCGGGGCGCCGGCGCTGACAGGCGGACAGGAGTGTCCGCCCCACACTCGGCTACTTGATTTCGAGCACTTCTTTCTCTTTGGCCTTGCTCATATCTTCCATTTTCTTGATTTCGTCGTCGGTGAGTTTCTGGATCTCGTCGAGGGCGCGCTTTTCGTCATCCTCGGTGATTTTCTTGTCTTTCATGGCTTTCTTGATGGCGTCGTTGCCGTCGCGGCGGATGTTGCGGACGGCGGTGCGGTGCTCTTCGAGGATCTTGTGCAGGTGCTTGACCATCTCTTTACGCCGTTCTTCGGTGAGCGCGGGCACGGGTACGCGGATGATCTTGCCGTCGTTCATGGGATTGAGGCCGAGGTCGGCGGTGCGGATGGCCTTCTCAATGCCTGCGAGTGACGACGGATCAAAGGGCTGCACGGTGATCAGTTGCGGCTCGGGCGCGTGCACCTGGGCGATCTGGTTGAGCGGCATCTGCGAGCCGTAATAGTCGACGTTGACGGTATCGAGCATGTGGACGTTGGCGCGGCCGGTGCGGGTGGCGGCCATCTCGCGGCGGAAGTCTTCGACCGCCTTGTCCATGCGGGTTTTGAGTTGGACGTAAGTTTCTTTCAGGGCGGGATTTGCTGCCATGGTGGCTTGCGCCATATCGCTCAGCTCCGAAAAGAACGAGAATCGAAACGGTAGATTATAAACCGCGCGGGTGCGTTCAGGGAAAATCCACCACGGAGGCACGGAGGAATGCAGAAGTTAGAAGTCAGATTGCAGAAGTAAACCCGGCTCGGCAAACTTCTGCAATCTGACCTCTAACCTCTGACCTCTGACCTTCTCTATGCGCTGACCAAGGAACCGATTTTCTCGCCGAGGACGACTCTGCGGATGTTGCCGTGCTGGTTGAGGTTGAAGATGACGATGGGCAGGTCGTTGTCTTTGCAGAGGGAGATGGCGGTGGAGTCCATGACTTTCAGGCCTTGTTTAAGGACGTCCATGTAGGTGATGTGGGTGAATTTCTTGGCGTCCTTCACCTTCATGGGGTCGGCATCGTAGATGCCGTCGACCTTGGTGGCTTTGAGAATGACGTCGGCTTTGATTTCCATGGCGCGCAGGGAGGCGGCAGTGTCGGTCGAAAAATATGGGTTGCCGGTGCCGCCGGCGAAGATCACGACGCGGCCTTTTTCGAGATGGCGGATGGCGCGGCGGCGGATGAAGGGCTCGGCGACCTGGTTCATCTCGATGGCGGATTGCACGCGGGTGAAGACGTTCTGCTTTTCGAGCGCATCCTGGAGGGCGAGGGCGTTGATGACCGTGGCCAGCATGCCCATGTGGTCGGCGGAGACGCGGTCCATGTCTTTGGCTTGATCGGCGACGCCGCGGAAAAAGTTGCCGCCGCCCACGACGATGGCGATCTGGATGCCGAGGCTGTGAACGTCAGCGAGTTCGGCGGCAATTTCGTGGATGCGGGAGTTATCGACGCCGAAGCCCTGCTGGGCGGCGAGAGCCTCGCCAGAGAGCTTCAGCAGGATGCGTTTGAATACAGGGGTCGTCATCAGCTAGCAGTATATCTCTAAGTCTCAGATTAGGTGCCTCTACCAATATTGCAGTGTTGGCGGAGGCACGGCGACTCTCCGGATGCAGCCTGGCTCCCTAATCGCCACCCGCTGGTGTTAACTTATTTGCTTTCAAATCCTCTAGCTCTTTCTCCAAAGAGGCAATCTTTGCTGCATTTACTTCTGCTTGTAAAACCTTCATTTTCTCCTCACTGTCTCCCTTCACATTCCCAGTCAGACTCCAGATTAGTCCAACGGGCCAAATCAGAAATCCACAAATCCAAATAGCCGTGGCATTTCTATGGTTTCTCTTCGTGGCTATTGCTCCAGGCAAACACAACAACAGAATCACAAACGCACCGAACAATACACCAATGATCAATTGAGCTGTCGAGTCATCCATTTCCTTTCTCCTATTTGTTGAGCTCCTGCGAATGGCTCCCACGCACCACTTTCCGAAGACACCTTATGACGGGACCGCATCCAAGAAAACCTCGCTGCTGAACGGTACGGGTCTAACCAACCCGAGTTGATGCTTTACCTCGCCGATAGCTGGCTTCCACTTCTGAATCGTTGTAGGTCTTTGGCTGCGGTGGCTGCGGTCGTTGACGAAATAAACGTTCACCAAGAAGGCGTCGATCTTTGCAACCACGCGCAAGAAGTAGAGGTGAGCGTAGCGGTTTGCGGATTGATATAGTTTCCCCGTCCAGTCCGCTTCGGGCGCGACTGCGAGCCATTCCTTGGCTCTACGCAGCGCCTCGCATATCTGCTGCGTGGAGGCATCGCTCGCACAGCATCCGTTCCCGTAGATTTCGTTTACGTGGCTCTTTGCCTCTACGAGCACGCAGCCGCAGTGGCCGTCACTGAACAAAACGCGGGCCAGCGCGTCCCAGCACGGTCCTCTCTTCGGCCAGAATGCTAAGAGTTCGCTTTCATGTTGCTGTATTCCAAGCGCCCGGAGGAAGTCGTCGTCGTAGTATTCGGTGTACCCTTCGTGCTTGAGCGGAGAGACCCATTGAATGCGCACCGAGGGCGGGAGATTCGCACTGAGGGACTCGGCAATGGCCCTGTTTAATGCGTCAGGTAGATCGTTGACGTAAATCTGAATCTGTCGCTGACTTCCGGCATGAGCGCGACCGCTCGCATCTACTCGGCTTTGATCGCCGTGGCATTCTCCCATCGGCTTCATAACCGTCTCTCCCCATAAAGTTCATACCACGCAAGGGAAGGAGGGAATAGTTACGCTAGTCATTAGGTTTTGTTCCGCTGGGCGCCCCTGAATTATTCGCCTTCCGGCTTGGGATCGGCCGGTTTGGTGACAGCGATGGTCTCGCCGAGG
The DNA here is from genome assembly GCA_016201265.1 of Terriglobales bacterium. GTDB lineage: Bacteria > Acidobacteriota > Terriglobia > Terriglobales > Acidobacteriaceae > Acidiflorens. The sequence continues at coordinate 13,396 of JACQDD010000142.1, forward strand.
TCGCCGACCTTGAAGCGGGCGAAGCGGCGGACGGCGATGTTCTCGCCCAGCTTGCCGACCTTGGCAGCGATGAGTTGCGAAATGCTGATGGTCTGGTCCTTAATGAAGGGCTGCTCGAGCAGGCAGACCTCTTCGTAGAACTTTTCCATCTTGCCGGCCACGATCTTTTCCACCACCTGCGGCGGCTTGCCGGTGGCGGCAGCCTGGGCGCGGTAGATTTCCTTCTCGCGCTCGAAGGCTTCAGGCGTGACGTCTTCCTTGCGGACGAACTTCGGGTCGCTGGCCGTGATGTGCATAGCGATGTCGTGGATCAGTTCCTTGAAGTCCTCGGTGCGGGCGACGAAGTCGCTCTCGCAGTTGACTTCCACCAGCACGCCGATTTTGCCTCCGGCGTGGATGTAGCTGGCAACGGAACCTTCGCTGGTCACACGGGTCGCTTTCTTGGCAGCGACCGAGACGCCCTTCTTGCGCAGCAGGACGACCGCATCTTCCAGGTTGCCCTTGGCTTCGGTCAGGGCCTGCTTGCAGTCCATCATGGGAGCTCCAGTTTTTTCGCGGAGCTCTTTCACTTGTGCGGCAGATATATTCACGGTAGCTGTGCTCATAATTCCGTTTCTATTTGCTGGTTTCTAGTTTCTTGGGGAATCGAGCCGCACCAGAAACTATGGAACTGGAAACCAGAAACTACGTTATAAAACTCGACCCGCGCCAGACGAACCACGCGGGTCAGACTCCCTCTGGGATTGAGCCCGGGTTGGTGCCGTCCCTTCCGGGACTCACTCGGTGGGGCACTCAGCCCCGGCACTTACGTGCCGGGCTTTCCTGTTCCGCGCCTTCGGCGCTGGTTCGGGGGCAGTCTCTAGTGCCTGGGGCTAAAAGCCAGCAGCCAGCGGCTAGTAGCTGGTTCAAAACCGGCGCGTCTCGGCTTGCAGTTCGTCGAGGTCTTCAGTGGCGGCCGACGGACGCTTGCGCGTGCCCGTGCCGAGCACGTCTTCCATGCGGATGTCTTCGGCGGCCTCGGCCGTCGGAGCGGGGGCGCTTTCTGCGGGCGTCTCGGCGACGGCCTCTTCGGCCGGCGGTTCGGGACTGGCCATTGCTTGCAGGTCGGCCATCTGCTTGTCGCCCATTACGTGGACGCCCTCGGCGATCGACTCGGCAATCTTCGAGGTAAACAGGCGGATGGCGCGCAGCGCGTCGTCGTTGCCCGGGATGACGTAATCCACTTCGCTGGGATCGCAGTTGGTGTCGACGACGGCGACTACGGGAATACCCAGCTTGCGCGCCTCGCGCACCGCGATCTGCTCTTTGTTCGAGTCGACGACGAAGATCGCATCGGGCAACCGCGACATGTTCTTGATGCCGGCGAGGTTGGCCTGGAGATGCTTGCGCTCACGCTCGAGCTTGATAACTTCTTTCTTCGGAAGCAAATCGTAACGGCCGTCGGTGGCCATCTCGTCGAGTTCCTTGAGCCGCTTCACGGATTTCTGAACGGTGACCCAATTGGTGAGCAGGCCACCCAGCCAGCGCTGGTTGACGTAGAACATCGAACAGCGCTGCGCTTCTTCGGCGATGGCGTCCTGCGCCTGGCGCTTGGTTCCAACGAAGAGGATGACGCGGCCGGCGGCGGCCAGTTCCTGCACGAACTTGGACGCTTCCTTGAACATCTTCAGCGTCTTCTGCAGATCAATGATGTAGATCCCGTTGCGCTCACCGAAGATGAACTCCTTCATCTTGGGATTCCAGCGCTTGGTCTGGTGCCCGAAGTGAACGCCCGCTTCGAGCAACTCCTTCATGGTGATGTTAGCCAATCAACCTCCTCTATTGGTCTACATCCGGGAATCAGTTGCTAGTCGCTGGTCGCTAGTTTCTAGTTGGTTCGCCTTGAGTACCGATCCAACTAGAAACTAGCGACCAGCAACTAGCGACTTCCCAGATTGCCATTCCCGTCCACCCCATCTCAGGGGAGGTGGGGGGATGAATTGAACACCTTAAACCAGTCGTTAGTCGCTGGTCGCTAGTCGTTAGCGAACGACCAACGACAAACGACCAGCGACGAAACTAGCGCTTGCTGAACTGGAAGCGCTTTCTTGCGCCCTTCTGCCCGTACTTCTTGCGCTCTTTGGCGCGCGGATCGCGGGTGACCATGCCTTCGGCCTTGAGCTTCTTCCGCAGCTCGGCGTTGAACACCATGAGAGCGCGGGTTACTCCCAGGCGGACTGCGTCAGCCTGTCCAGCCACTCCGCCTCCGGAAACGTTGGCTAGCACGTTGAAGCTGGCGGCAGTTTCGGTGAGGGCGAGCGGCGACTTGGCGCTCGAGCGCTGCGAGGGCGTCACGAAATACTCTTCGAACGCCTTGCCGTTAACCTTGAAGTCCCCGCTGCCGGGACGAAGAAATACGCGCGCGACCGCCGACTTGCGACGGCCTGTTCCGTAGTATTGAACCAGTTCGGCCATTTCAGCATTTGGCACTTAGCAGTTAGCACTTGGCCAAACCGCTGAATGCTCCAACCCTTTCCAGAATTCGTTGGCGCCGGTCCTTGTGACCTGACACCTGAGACCTTGTTTTACGCCAGCACCTTCACTTCGGGCTTTTGGGCCTGGTGCGGGTGCTTGTCGCCTTTGTAAACGTTCAGCTTCGCGAACATGTGTTTCCCCAGTTTGTTCTTGGGAAGCATGCGCGAGACTGCCAGCTCGATTACCAGCTCCGGCTTGCGAGCCATCCGCTTCTTCAAA
>JACQDD010000048.1 GCA_016201265.1 Terriglobales bacterium
AACTCCTGCTGCGCCACCCACAACCCCTCTTGCATCTCCCGCTGCTTGCGCGTGCCCATCGCCATGCCCGCATTCTACGAATCATCCCTGTGAATCACACAATCTTTTCCGTTCCGGAATCCAGACTTGCACCACAGGCTGTTAGGTAGGGCACCGCCTATCCGGAAGCGAGTCCAGAGCCCCGCGAGTGTCCATGGTGCAACTTGCCTGAGCCGAGGCTTTCCCGTATTTTGGAAGTAATGGAAGTTCATTTCACCCCCGAGCAGGAAGCGCAGCTTTCGCAAATTGCCACCAAGGCGGGCACCGACGCCGAGCGACTGGTGAAGGATGCCGCGTTGCGTCTGCTTCAGGAAGATGCCCGCTTCCGTGCCGCCGTCCGGGAGGGCATTGCACAGGCCGACCGGGGTGAATTCATTGAGGAAGAAGAAATGGACACCCGTCTAGAGCAGATGCTCCGCTCATAAATGCGTATCCGCTGGACGCCCGCCGCCGCAGCGGACCTTGAGCACATCAGTAATTACCTTAAAGACCGCCATCCCCCCTACCGCCGGCCGACCATTCGCAAGCTGTACGAGGCTATCCGTTCCCTGAAAGAATCGCCCCCCGTGGCCGTCTCGGACGCGAGGACGGAACCCGAGAGCTTTTGTTCCCTCCCATGCCCTATATCGCCGTGTACCGCGTGAAAGAGCAGAACATCGAAGTCTTGCGGATTTACCACGCCGCACAGAACCGGGCCTTAAAGCCCCCTTGTCGTGCTCCGCTTTGACCTTCGGTTGCATTATCGTTCGACAATGGATTCAATCCCCATGCACCTGTCTGCGACAAATGTGGTAAGGCACTGAACCCATCGCCGGTCTTTCGCGTTGGCGAATCATTTTTCAGGGTACGTTTGTCGTAACTGCCAGAAAGTCTACCGCGGGCTGCGTCGGACTCAATCCGGTGGCGTCGGCTGTATTGCGTACCCGCCAATGATGGGGCGCGCATTCATGCACAGATTGTGCCTCTGAATCGTCTCGTAAAGAGTGTTTCCCTGGAATTTGGGGTGCGCGACGCAAGCCGGTTGTAAGATGAGTGATCGTCGAACCCTTATGCCTACGCTTGCCGCGGTGGATATCGGCTCCAACTCCGTCCGCCTGAAGATTGCGCGTTTGCAGGGCCGCCGTTTGAAGGAAGTCCACGAAGACCGCGAGGTCACGCGGCTGGGTGAAGGCGTGTTCAGCGGCGGACTGCTCTCGCCCGAAGCGATGTCCGAAACGGTGCGCGTGCTGCGCCGCTTCCATCGCGCCACCCAGGAATGGGGGACCGATAGCGTACGGGTAGTGGCCACGGCCGCGTTGCGCGATGCGCGCAATTCACGAGCGTTTCTGGAGTGGGTGCGCTCCACAACGGGATGGAATGTCGAAATCATTTCCGGGCTAGAAGAAGCGCGCCTGATTCACCTCGGCATTATTTCCAACGGCAGGCTCGACGCCGATCCCGTGCTGCTGGTGGACCTGGGCGGCGGCAGTTGTGAACTCACGCTGTCGCGCAAAGGGCAGATTCGCGAGACGGTCAGCCTGCCTCTCGGTGCCGTGCGTTTGACCAGTGAATTCCTGCGGCATGATCCTCCTCGGAAAGGCGAGTTGGAACGGCTGCGGGGATTTGTGGCGCGTGAAATGGGCCGCATCCAGGACCGGATCAAGTCGGCCCGCGTGCGAGCGGTCATCGCCACTTCGGGCACCGCGGCCGCGCTCGCGGGAGTCTCCACCCACCTGGCGCGTTTCCGGAAGCAGCGGCCGGGCGCCAAGGTCACGAAAGACATGATGCGGCGCATTGTCAAACAGATCACGAGCCTGTCGCTGGAGCAGCGACGCAAGGTTCCCGGGATTGGTCCGCGCCGGGCGGAGATCATCAACGCGGGTGCCGTGGTCTATGGAGAATTGTTGGAACGTTGCCATCTGGCAGGCTTTCGCTATTCGCCCTTAGGTCTGCGCGACGGCATCCTGGCGCAGATGGCGGCGGAATCCGACCGCGGCACGCGCCCTGGACGGGCCATCGAATCGGAACGGTGGGAGTCCATCAAGCGCGCGGTGGAGCATTATCGCGTGGAATTGCATCACGCTTTGCAGGTGCGCGATGCGGCCCTGCTGCTGTTTTCCGGGCTCAAGTCGGTCCACCAGTTGCCGCCGGAGTATCGCGAGTGGCTTTCGGCCGCGGCCATGCTGTACGAGGTAGGCGACTACGTGAATCGCAATGGGCGGCACCGGCACACGTACTACATCATTTCCAACTCGGAAATTCTGGGATACACACCACAGCAACGCCGGATTATTGCCGCCATTGCGCGCTATCTGGGAAAGTCGCGACCCACTCCGGGCGATGGCCCGATGGACGCACTACCCCCCGAAGAGCGAGAACATGTTCTGAAGGCATCGGTACTGTTGCGATTGGCGCGGGCCGTAAACCTGGGGAGGAGTGATTCTGTGGCGCGCATCTCGGTTTCAGCGCGCAGCGGGCGCGTCGCTTTGAAGCTGATCCCGCGCCGCAAAGCGAGCGTGGACCTGGAGCTCTGGGCAATCGAGAAGGACCGAGCCTACTTCCGGGAGGTTTTCGGGCGCACGCTTTCGGCAGCGGCGGCGTGAACCGTGCGCAGGATTCGAGGCGTGATGCACCAGCTCAGTGAGCCCGAACTGCGCCGCGTTTCCACCTTGGCGACAGCCCCTTTCTTGAGTTCGACGGTGGCTTCGCACCCGCTGCTGCTGATTACCCGTCCCAGGAATTCGCGCAGGTTGGGATTGTGTCCCACGAGAAGGATCGATTCCTGCCGCGCATACTTCGTCAGCAGTTTCTGAAAATCGGAGAAGGTGGCCTCCGGACGCAGCGCGCTTTCGAGCACCAGCTTGCCTTCGTGCCCCATCTCGTTCCCCACCAGAGCCGCAGTCTGGGTCGAACGTTTGAGGGGGCTGGAGACGATCACGTCTACCTGGACACCCAACGCGGCAAGCGCGCGGCCAATGTAGCCACACTGCTCGATACCGTCTTTGTCGAGGCCGCGCCTTTCGTCCTTCCTCGCGTTGCTCAGCCGCTGCCCGGCGCTGGCGTGGCGTAAAAAATAAATGAACATTCGGCGGCGATTATCCCTTTCCCATCAGAACTCGTGAAGTACGCCTCGGGGCGGGAGCAGGTATCGCATCCGGAGACTCCTTCCCTTCCGCCAGGGCGATCAGAAACTCCTGGGCGTTGAAGGCGGCGCGGCCAGTGGGCGGCTTGCGGCTGCGGCCGCGTGGCGACTGCCAAGCACGCAGGTAGCGGCCGTCTTTCTGTAGGAATCTGGCTTTCACATTATCGGCTAAGTAGGCGGCCAGGATTTCGTGCACGACCCGGTCGCGCAGGAACGGGTTCTTGAGCGGGAACAGAACTTCGACGCGCTCGTGCAGGTTGCGCGGCATCCAGTCGGCGCTGCCGAGATAGACTTCGGGTTCGTCGCCGTTCTCGAAGTAATAGATGCGGCTGTGTTCCAAGAACCGGCCCACGATGCTGCGCACGCGGATGTGGTCACTGACGCCGCGAATCCCCGGGCGCAAAGAGCAGATTCCGCGCACCAGGAGATCGATTTCGACTCCTGCCTGTGACGCACGGTACAGCGACTGCACGATGTTCTTGTCGAGCAGCGAATTCATCTTGGCGATGATGCGAGCCGGACGCCCTGCGCGGGCGTGGTAAGCCTCACGCTCAATCAGCGCCATGCACTTCTCGGCCAGATCCAGCGGCGCCACCAGCAACGGGCCGTAGTTCGGGTGCTCGGCGTAGGCGGTCAGGAAGCTGAACACGTCGTGGACGGCGCTGGTGATCTCCGGATCGGCGGTCAGGAGACTCAGATCGGTGTAAATGCGCGCGGTGGAGGTGTTGTAGTTTCCCGTACCGAGGTGGGCGTAGCGGCGGGTTACGCCGTCGGGATCGCGCCGCACCAGCAGAGAGAGCTTGCAGTGCGTTTTCAGACCCACCAGCCCGTGGAACACCTGCACGCCGGCGTCTTCCAGATCACGCGCCCAACGGATGTTCGAATCCTCGTCAAAGCGGGCCTTTAGTTCCACGACCGCAGTGACTTCCTTGCGCGAGGCGGCGGAAATCAGAGATGGGACGATAAGCGAATGCTCGCTGGTGCGGTAAAGCGTCTGCTTGATGGAGAGTACACGCTCGTCATCAGTCGCCGCCTGAATGAAGGAAACCACCGAATCGTAGGAATCGTACGGGTGATGGAGGAGAATATCGTGCCGTCGCAGCTCCTCGAACAAATCCCGGGACTTCGCCGTCAGGCGCAGCTCGCGGGGCGCAAAAGTGCGAAATTTCAGTTCCGGCCGCGCTGCCTGATCGTAGACATTAAACAGCCGGGATAGATTGACTGGACCGTTTACCGGAAACACCTGCCAGCGATCGAGTTCGAAAACCGTACGCAGGCGCTCGATGATCTCCGGATCAGCATTGGACTCGATCTCCATTCGCACTGCGTCGCCTTTGCGCCGGTTGTGCAGTTCCGCGCGCACCGATTCCAGCAGGTTCCGTGATTCTTCCTCCTGCAGGTAGAGATTGCTGTTGCGGGTGACGCGGAACGCCGACGAGGACACGATGTCGTAGCCCTGATACATGCGCGCGGCGTGATGTGTAACCAGATCGGCGAGAAAAATGAAATCGATGGTTCCCTGGCTGGGCAGCCGGACCAGGCGAGGCAGCGCGCGCGGAACGGTTACGACTCCCGTGTAGGTGAGCGACGACCGCCGGCGGCGGCGCAAGAGCAGAGCTACGCAGAGCGCCTTGTTGATCACACGGGGAAAGGGATGCGCCGGGTCCACCGTCACGGGGGTCAGCAGCGGATCCAGTTCCCGCTCGCAGTAGTCATCTACGTAGGCGCGGACGTCGTCGTCCAGCTGGTCGATTCCCAAGACGCGGATGCCCCGCTCTGTCAGTTCCGGCCGAAGCTGTTCGTTCCAGCAGGAATATTGCTCCTCCACAAATTCGTGAGTTTCGCGGCTGATGAGCTCCCGCTCTTCGACCATGGTCAGGCCGTCGGGAGTGGTGGCGTTGTAGCCGTCTTCGAGTTGCTGCAGCAGCCCGCCAACGCGTACTTCAAAGAATTCGTCGAGGTTGCTGGCGCTGATGGCCAGGAACTTCAACCGTTCGAGCAGAGGGTTGCGAGGGTCACCGGCTTCTTCCAGCACGCGCCAGTTGAATTTCAGCCAGGACTCTTCTCGATTGATAAAACCCTTCGGACTGTCGAGACCTGGGCGGACCATAAGATATCGATGGAATGTTTATTGCGCTTTTTCCGCGGGCGCTGCGGAGCGCTTCAGAATCACAAAACGCATCTCGACTCCGTTGGGGCGCTTCAAAAAGAGGCTTCGCTTTTGCACCCGGCCCTGGACTTTCACTCCGGGTTTCCAGAAAACGGGCAAAGTCTCCCAGAGATTGTCCGGTTCGTATTCGGCCTCGAGCAGGTTTCCGGCTACGCGGACCGCGACCTCAAAGTAGACATCCTGCTGATAAATCGGGGTGTCCACGACCCAGGCCACGACCCGGTCGCGCATTTTCTGCTCGGCTCGGACGATGGTCATCGGCTGATAGCCACTCTCGACCGCGTACGAGCCTGCGCCCGGGCCCAACAAAAACAGCGCAACCAGCAATCCTCGGCGCATACAGCAGGCACCAGTATAACAAGGCAGAAAGAAGCGCTGGCTTGTGACCAGCGCCGCTGTGTAACGCCTTTAATCACAGCCCGTTGCCGGTGCGATTAGAAGGTGTAGATCAAGTCAATCTGCAAGCGGTTCAGCCAGGGCTCGTTTTGTCCGGACCCCGGGACGAGAACACCTACTCCCGGAGTCGTACTGACTTTCATTCCGGAAGCCAGCGCCGCGTTCTGCAGGTATGGATCCAGCGTGTGACCGTGCCACCAAGTGAACGATGCGGTGGTGTTCTGGCGGATCCGCCACAGAGCATAGATGCGATGCTGCAGCGTGTTCGTCGGCGCACGTTGGTCGCTCTCCCCGAAGGACGCAATCACCGAGTCCTGCTCCTGCCGTAGAAAAGCATACCCCAGCTGAATGTCGCCGCGGTTCTTCTGCTGGCCGATGCTGATGTCGGCCAGGTAGGCATGCGACTGCTTGCCCAGGTCCTTCCTGGTTACAGCGCCCGGATCGGCGACGGCTCCCTTGACCGTGTAGTCGAAGGGATGGTCGGAAGCGTTCAGGTTGTTCTCGTATTCCAACAGCAGGTTGATGGGCAGGCGTGACCAGGGGGTCTTGAATTGGTTGTTCAAGATCAGGTCGGCGTAGAGAAAGCCGGACAGGAAGTGTAGGTTGTTGTTTGCGTCCAGGTAGGTCGAGTTCGTCATCGTGTTGGGCGCGAAGGCGCAGTTGGGAACGTTCAATTTGCTCGAGGTCTGCGCACTCTTCGGCGTTTGGCAGCCAGGGCCCTCGCCCGGTACCTGGAACGTGATCGGCGCCGGAGGGTTGTCGCCGATCGTAACGACGCTGCCTCCGGTCGTCGCCCCTACCGCGAACGCATTCGCATTCAGGATCGCGTCGGGGTAGCGCCAATTCAGGATGGTGAACGATGGCGTCAGCGTCCAGAACTTCGTCGGCGTCAAGCGTCCACCGACCTGGCCGCCCACGGCAAAGGAATCATGGCCGTGGAACAGCCCGCCCGTGCCGCTGGTTTCGTTGAAGAACAGCTGCATGAATTGCAGGTTGACGTTCTTGACCACGGGCACGCTCGTGAAATCCTTCGAGAATCTCTCGGTGAAACCCTCGGGATTGAGATCGGGGTCGAAGGTCACGGACGTCCGCTGCCACGTGTAGGCGAACTTGCCGCCGGTCAGCGACAGCCACTTGTGCGCCACGGGATTGTAGATGATGTAGCCGCGGTCCAGGCCGATGGTCTTCTTTTCGAAGAAGTTGGTCAGCGTGGTATTGGTGCTCGTCGGATCCTGGAGGGTGCCCGTCGCCAGTGAGACTCCCGCGACGAAATCGTCGTTCAGCTTGCCCTCGAAACCGAAGCGCACCCGAATGCGCGGACGGTTGCGGTCGGCGCAACTCGTGCAACCGCTGTAATTCTGGAAGAAACTCTCGCCCCGGACCCGCACGTCGCCAGTCCAGCGGAAACGGCCAAGCGTGCTCTCGAGAGCCGAAACGCGCTTCTGTTCGTCTTGTGTGGAAAGCGCATTGTTGGTCAGCGTCGTCTGAATGTCGGCATATTGCGAATTCAGCTTGTCCACCGCGTCTTTTTGAGCAACCGAGGACTCGAGCGACGCTGCTTTCTGCTGAGCATCGGCGGCTGCCTGCTGCGCCTGCTGGAGCTGCTGCCGCGTTTGCTGAAATTGCTGCGAGGTCTGCTGCAGTTGCTGGTTGGTCTGCTGCAACTGCTGCTGCAGGGCCTGAAGTTGTTGCTGCTGGGCTGCCACGGCATCTTTCAGAGCCTGTACGTCTGAAGCCGAGGCTGAAGCGACCGGCTTGCGTGCCGTTTTCTTGGCCGTCGGAGCCGTCTGCGCGAGCAGCGACGATGCCAGTAGCAGGATAGCGCCTACTTTAAGAACCGCCTTCATTTTGTCTCCTTTTGCGAGATACCCCATAATCCCTACTACTCTACTAGACTAACGCGGCCTTCATAGCAATTCCCGTGCCAGCCTTGGCTCCTCGTCCGGCCACGGAAGTGGCCGATTCAGCGGGAAAACCGGGGACATCCCCCAGCCTCGGTGGGCTCGGTGCGCAAATGTTTTCGCCCAAGTTCCGATCTGGTTCCCGACCTGCCCGGAAGATTTCAAGAGCCGCAATCGAGTCGCTCATGCCCCCGTTCTAATGGACCTGCTTGATGGTCGCTTTCACCTTTTCCGCCACACTTTCGGGCAGGGGTGCATAGGCGAGCTGGGTGGTCATCTTCTGACCGTCGTTGACCATCCAGCTCAGGAAATCCGCCAGGATCTTCCCATTCCTGGGATCCTTCGCCTGCACCGGAACCAACAACCAGGTAAAGCTGGCGATAGGATACGCGGTCTTGCCTGGCGCGTTCGTTATGGAAACGCGGAAGTCGGCTGGCATGCTCTTCACCGACGCGGCTGCTTCGGTCACTCCCTCCAGGGTTGCCTTCACGAAGGTACCGGCGGCGTTTTTGACTGAGCCATAGGGGATGTTGTTTTGCACGGCGTAGATCAGTTCGACGTAGCCAATCGAACCCTGCAACTGCCGGATTTGTCCGGCCACGCCCTCGTTGCCCTTGCCCCCGAGACCGATGGGCCACTTCACAGAAGTTCCCTTTCCCACCGTCGCCTCCCACTCCTTGCTGATTTTGGAGAGGTAGTCGGTGAAGATATAGGTCGTCCCGCTGCCATCGGAGCGGTGGATAACGATGATCGGTTGATTGGGAAACGTCACACCCGGGTTGGCTTTGGCGATGGCCGGATCATTCCAGTTGGTGATTTTATTGAGAAAGATGTTCGCCAGAACATCCGGCGTGAACTTGATTTCGCCCGATACGCCCGGCACGTTGTAGGCCGGTACCACCGCGCCCAGCACGGTGGGAATATGCAGGATCTTTACTTTGGCCTGCGACAGTTGTTCGTCGGTCATCGGCCCGTCGCTGGCTCCGAACTCAACCGTGCCGGCGAGAACCTGGCGGATGCCGCCGCCGCTGCCAATCGACTGGTAGTTGATCTGTACGTCGGAGTGCAGTTTGTTGTATTCGCTGAACCACTTCGAGTACATGGGATAGGGGAAGGTGGCGCCGGCCCCGTTCAGCGTGGTCTGCCCCAGAACCGGCAGCGCCAGCGCCAGGCCCGCTAACAGCAGCGCGATGCGGCGTATCACTCGATAGTCCTCCTCAATTTGGAATTCATTTCTGTTCTATGGGGTGAGTATTAAAGGAAGGTTACAGGGTGGTGAATTTCTAGTGAACGCGCTTGACCTGCCAAGTACTTAGCGCACGTCAGACTTTTCTAAACGAGCCAGTTCGCGGGGAAAAAGGTGGTTGTTGGGAAAATCTTTCTGCAGCGAAAGCAGGACGTCACGAGCGCGCGGCACGTCCTTCTCGCGCACATAGGCGATGGCCAGCAGGATGCGGGCGAACGGCGCGAGCAGACGGCCGTTGACGGCGGTGGTCTGGAGTTCGGCGATGCCCCGAGCCTTGTCGCCGGAGACTCCTCCCATGCGCAGCAACCAACGCGCCGGCGCCGACATCGACCCCACAATGTACCGGCTGATTCCGCCGGCAAGGCGCGCGTCGTAGCAACTGGGGTCGGCTTTTAGCAACTGATCTGCCCATGCCGACGACTCTTTGGTGTAGTGCAAAGAGGAGAGGCTGCGCTTCTCGATCAGCGCGGCGTAATCGGCGCGCAAGCCGTTGGCCAGGGTCATGCCCAGCAGAGCATCGCGGTCGCGCGGATCGCGGGTGAGCCGGGACTTCCCGAAGGTTTCGGCGCGCGAAAGCTGCTGCTCGAAGCGTGCGCGCTGTTCCGCGTCCGCCTCATATTTCTTGCGCGCGGCGAATGCCGAGTCACTCTGGTAAAACTGGGCTTCCAACACACCCAACCGGTTGAATTCCGAAAACAGGATGCCTGCCGCCTGACTGACCGGACCCATCGGATTCTCCGGGTTTTCCTCTTCCCAGGTCGCGAACTCTTCCTGTGCACCCGGAAAATCCAGGTCGTAGAGCCGCTGAAAGCCGCGATCGAGTCCCGAGGAGGCAGTTTCTGTTGCCCGCGCTACACCCAACGCCAGAAAAAGAACCAGGGCCAAACGGATTTTGCCTTTGGCGATACTTTTCAGAAACCGGAATGGGGCGCGGTTCCGCATAATTGGTTCTTTGATTTTAGATGCGAATGGTGCGGGACGGCTTGTCACGAAACTGTCAATTCTGTTTCTAACCACAGGGCGGCAGCGGATCCCCTAAGGACCATCCTCGCTTCCCGAGCGGACGTTCTACGCTTGGTCCGCCAAATTCCGCTTCGACAGATCCAAGTAGAGTGCCCACCCGCACGCCACGGCGATACCAAGGAATACGACTCCCCTGCCCCGCGGCCCGAGGAGCAGCCAGCCGCCCCCAAAGAGCGCTGAATAAACCATGGCGCAGCCCAGAATCCAGGCGATGAGGTTCCGTCCCAGGTCGCGCGTAGGCGGCACCTCTGGGGCCAGGCGTGCGATCGGCGTCCAGCCGGTGACGTGCGGACGGACTTGCCGGTAGAACTTCACCAGCAATGCCTCGGGTTCCGGTGAGGTCAAGAACGTGACCACCACCCAGACGAGGGTGGTGATCGCTGTTGTGGTCAGTGCGGTCTTAGCGAAGACCACGGGACTGGACCCGGCAAATAGTGTGGGATGGCTAATCAACTTCTGCCAGAGTCCTTCCCAGCCCAACACCAATGTGGTCACCAGCGCAGTGGCCATCGCCGAGATCTCGCTCCAGGCATTGATCCGCCACCAATACCAGCGCAACAAATACACCCCACCTGTTCCAGCTCCCACCTCTAACACCGCTTGCCAGCCAGAGCGGATGTCCGCCAGTTGCGCCGAGACCCACGCCGAGACAATCACCAGCAACACCGTCGCCACGCGCGATATGGTCACGCAATGCGCATCGGTGCCGTCTTTCTTCAGGAAGCGGCGGTAGAAGTCCGCCACCAGGTAGGACGCGCCCCAGTTGAGTTGGGTCGCGAACGTGGACATGAAAGCTGCCATGAATCCGGCGACGACGATCCCGCGCAGCGCCGGCGGCACATGCTGCGTGACGACCATCATGTAACCGGTTTCGGGATGTTCCAGCTTGGGATAAAGCACAATCACCGAAAGCGCGGTCAGAATCCAGGGCCAGGGGCGCAGCGCATAGTGCGCCACGTTGAACCAGAGCACCGAAAGCAAACCGTGCCGCTCGTCCTTGGCGCTGAAGATACGCTGCGCGATGTAGCCGCCTCCGCCCGGTTCGGCTCCCGGATACCAGAAGGCCCACCATTGCAGGCCGAGATTCACAACGAAAGTGAGGGCAGGCAGAGTCCAGATCAGTTCTGAACTCAGTGGCCGCGAGAAATCAGGAAAGAAAGAAGTGGCGTCGCCCGCGTTCGGGCCAGCCGCCGTGCGCATTTCTGCCAAACGCGCCAGCAGGCTGCTCATGCCACCGCAGGCCATCACTGCAAAATACGCCACCGCGATCACGATGCTCATCTTCAGCACGAACTGGAACAAATCGGTCCAAAGAACGCCCCACAGCCCGCCGAGAGCAACGTACAGCCCGGTGAACGGAATCAGGAAGAAGACGCAAACGGCGAGCGCCCGGCTATCGCTGAGTCCCAGGGTGGTAGCGACGATGCTGGTCATGGCTTTCGTGACCCAGCCCAGGATCAAGCAGTTCATCAGCATGCCGAGATAGATGGCGCGAAACCCGCGCAGAAACGCTGCTGGCTTGCCGGAGTAACGCATCTCGGCAAACTGCACGTCGGTGAGCAGGCCGGAGCGCCGCCACAGTCGCGCGAAAAGAAACACGGTCATCATCCCCGAAAGCAGGAAAGCCCACCACAGCCAGTTGCCAGAAATTCCCTGCGTGTAAACGAGACCGGTGACGACCAGCGGGGTGTCAGCTGCGAAAGTGGTTGCAACCATCGAGGTTCCGGCCAGCCACCAGCTCACGCTGCGGCCGGAGACGAAGTAGTCGTCCATGCTTTTGCCGGAACGGCTGCGGAAATAGAGCCCGAGAATCAGGGTGATGAGCAGGTAGCCAACGATGGCCGCCCAATCGAGGATAGTGAAGTTCATGGGTTGGGAAAGGATAATGCAAGAGCGTGGTTGGTGGTTAGCGATTAGTGGTTGGGATGTACAGGGACGGCCTTTCTGTCCTGCGAGGATTGGACTGCTACACTCTTCTACGCCCAATCGCCAGAGGAACCATGCGCACTTTTGCTCTCTTTGCTATTGTCGTTCTGATGAGTAGCGTCGCCCAACCGCAGACTTTGCCTGCTCCCCAGGCAATCACCGATCCCAAGCAGATCACCTCCAAACCCAACGCGCAGGTGGAAAAGAATCTTTCCATAGAAAAGCTCTACATGACCCGCCAGGTCGGTGGACCCGATTGGTCTCCCGACGGCAAGACCATTGCGTTCGTCAGCAATCTGAGCGGACGCAACAACCTCTGGCTGGTGCCGTCGGAAGGTGGTTGGCCGATGCAGCTTACCGTCAGCGACCAGCGCCAGACCTCGCCTGCGTGGTCCCCCGATGGCAAGTGGATCGCGTACATGTCGGACTACGACGGCGACGAGCAGTGGGACATCTTCTTCGTGTCGCCGAAGACCGGCCAGGTCGTGAACGCGACCAAAACGCGCGAGATTGCCGAAGTGAGCCCCGCCTGGTCTCCCGACGGCCGCTACCTCGCCTACATGGTGAAGCCCAAGACTTCGTCCGTGTTTGAGATCGACATGTACGACACGCTTATGCGCGAGGTGAAACACCTCACGACCGGAACCGCAAAAGACCGTATGAACGTCGCGCCCATCTGGTCGAAGGATGGCAGGTTCATCATTTACACGCAGGAGCAAGCCAAGGGCACCGACTCGAACGTGTTCCTGGTGGATGTCGCCAGCGCGCAGAGTACGCTGCTCACGCCGCACGACGGCGAACGTCTGCATTCCGCGAACGACGTTTCTCCCGATGGCAAACAGGTCCTGATTACTTCCAATGCCGCCAATGGCTACCAGAACGTCGGGCTGCTCGACATCCCCACGAAGAAGATCCGCTGGCTGACGCAGGACAAGTGGGAAGTCTCGGGCGGCAGCTTCTCTCCCGATGGCCGCCATCTGACCTACACCGCCAACGTGGACGGCAACACCGACATTTACCTGTACGAACTCGCAACCGGGAAAGCGCGCGCCTTGCCGCTGCCCAAGGGACTGAACGAACCGGCGGGCGGAGCATCGGCCTTCAGTCGCGACGGCGCACGTCTGCTCTATTCTCACAACGGTCCGACTGCGCCCGGCGATCTCTGGACCTACACCCTGGTGGATGGGAATTCACGCCAAGTCACACACGCCCTTGTCGGCGGTGTGCGCTCGCAGGATATGGTCGAACCGTATCTTGTTCACTATCCCAGCAACGACGGCAAGTGGACGATTTCTGCCTTCGTATACGTGCCCTACAACTTGCCGCGCAATGGCCAGCACCCGGCGATTGTTTATGTTCACGGCGGCCCGACCGCACAGACTCTGAATATCTTCGCCCGGTTCGTGCAGTACATGGCCAACCAGGGCTATATCGTGATCGCGCCCAACTATCGCGGATCAACCGGCTACGGCAAGGAGTTTCAGCAAGCGAACCTGTTCGACATGGGCGGCGGAGATTTGCAGGATGTTCTCGCGGCTGCCGATTGGATCAAGCAGACCGGTTATGTGGACGCGAAAAAGCTCATTCTGATGGGGGGCAGCTATGGTGGCTACATGACCATGATGGGCGTCACCAAAGCGCCCGATCTTTGGGCAGCGGGAGTGCCGATCGTCCCCTTCGTGAACTGGTTTACGGAAATTCAGAACGAGGACCCGGTCCTGCAACAGAGCGATCTGGCAACCATGGGGGATCCCGAGAAGAACAAAGCGCTCTATGAGGACCGCTCCCCGATCAACTTTGTGGATCAAATCAAGGCGCCGCTGTACTTGTTAGCAGGTGGCAACGATCCGCGTTGCCCGAAGACGGAAGCGCAGCAGGTGGTAGACGCGATCAAGAAGCGCGGCGGAGTCGTC
Organism: Terriglobales bacterium; assembly: GCA_016201265.1. Taxonomy (GTDB): domain Bacteria; phylum Acidobacteriota; class Terriglobia; order Terriglobales; family Acidobacteriaceae; genus Acidiflorens. Next base: position 13,736 of record JACQDD010000048.1, read on the forward strand.
GAGTACAAAGTCTATGAGAACGAAGGCCACGGCTTCGCACGCGTGGAAAACCAGATTGATGCCTATAAGCGCGTCGCGGACTTTCTGAAAGCGCACGTGCCGCCGGCGGATTGCAACTGCTCGTTGAATGAGTAAGAGGGAGCTTCTGGCTTCTGGCAAGCGAAGGCAATCAGTTTTGCGGCGGGCCGAATGCGCGAGAACCGATTCCCTACCCCGTTTCCGCCGTCCGCCGCACCAACGCCGCGCGCCGTTTCTCTCTCGCGTCCAATCGCAGATAGAGCATGTAGAGCACAATGGCCAGGTTCACCACGAGCACCAGCAATCGGAACCAAGTCGGACGGCGGACCAGATCGGCGGCTTCGAAAGGGATATAGATGGTCCCTGAGGCAAACGCCAGCCATTCCGCCCAAGGGAGCGCGTACCACAGGCCATACGCCTCGACGAAGCGCAGAATGGTGTAAACGCTCGCCATTACCGCAATCTTCCACAGCCGCACGTCGCTGATCTTGGACACGAGGTCGATGAACACTCCGACATAGTGGTGATAGGGATTGGCGTGGAAGAATTCCAGGAAGCTCTCGGCCACTCCCCAGATATCCCTGTGCCGCACGGAGAACAGGCCGAGGCCGGCGAGGACCACGATTACACCCTTGGTGAATTCGATCGTAGCGACCGTGCGAACGCCTTTGATGTGCTCGGGATCGTGGACGTACGGGTGCATGGGGGATCAGCGCGCCAGTTTACCTTATACAGGACTGTGGCGCCGGAGCCTTGGTGGCTGCGGCGCGGGCTCGATAGACACCCTGAAGGCAGGTTGCCTTCAGTACAGCCGGCGAGGCGCCAGCGCTACGGCCCAACGCTGGCACGCAACTCTTCGACAACCTCCTGGGCGGCCTTGCAGGCGGCGTCATTCTGTGTGACGTCGAACGAAATCGCCCCGACGCGAGCATGGCCTCCGCCGCCATAGCGCTCGCAGACCTTGGCGAGATTGACCGTGGGCTCACGCTTCGACCAAGGGTTCGACCCGACCGAAACCTTTACGCGAAACGAACTTTTGCTTAGACCTACACTGTAGATCGAATCCGGATAAAGGTAGTAGGGGATGAATTTGTTGTAGCCTTCCAGATCCTGATCCGTGATATCGAAGAAGATCGTGCCCTCCTCTTCTTTCGCATGTTGACGCACAACGTCGATTGAGCGTTGGTGCCGTTCCAGCAGCGCTGGCAAAACGGAAGCCACAAAGGGCTGCTCCAGAATCTTGCCCAGGGGCTCGGTCGCGAGCAGCGGGATCAGACTCTTGACGAAGTCCGGCTCCCTGACTGCCTCGATGGCCATGGTCAGCTTCATGGCGGGCGCTTTCATTTCAACCGCTGACTGGGCGTTTTCGTAGAGGGCGCCATCCACGATATCGGTCCAGTGCACCAGTTCCGCGACCGGGCGCGGGTCGAAGCCGAAGCGCTGCTCGGCGACCATGGCGATGAAGCTCGTGCACGACTTGAACCCGGGATCGTAAAACTTACGATTGCTCTGGTCCTGCTCGAAGTGAGCGGCGTCGGCGGGCGAAAGAAACGCGCTCTCGTGGTGGTCGAACCACCAGGTGATGTTCGGCGAGCTGGAATACTTGAAATCGACGATGGCGTTTTCGTCACCGTCAAACTCCTTCTCGTTGAACAGAGCGCCGGCGCGATGCAGCAGCCCGCTGTAGACGAACTCGACCTCGTTGCGGATACGTTCGCGATAGAAGCGGGAAAACAGGGCCGCTGAAGAGGCTCCGTCAAAACACTTGTCGTGATAAAACACCCGAACTCGCAAGCTTGCTCTTTCCTGACCCCGCAGGGCCCAAAGGTGAAAAACAAATAGGGTTGCTGGTTTGGCGGTTAATGTCAAGGGCAGTCAGTTGTCGGCCCTCAGGTATCAGCTATCAGAGTGGCTGCGAGCGCGAGCAAGGGGTGTCGAGAGGGGCTCACGCGAAACGACCGTCGGTCCGCAGATTGGGGCCGGGCATCCAGCTGTGATGGCTGACCGCTGATGACTGATGGCTGTCATCGCTTCCGCTGGCGGATCTTGACATCGAAGCTGACGACGCCGTTCTGGTCGCGCAGCGCAACGATCGAAACATTCCGCGTCACGTTGTACTCGACCTGAATGATTTGCTGTGAGGCGACCGAGACATTCGTGCTGTAAGTAATCGTCAGGTTGCTCGCCACCTGCTGTTCAATCGTGACTTGTGGCCCGCGGACTACGTTGGTCTCACTGGTCAGGCCCTGGGGATCAATCTTGATCCGGCTGACGCCGAACAACCGCTGCACGCGGCTGCTCACGGCAGTGTTGAGAGCCTCGTTGATCAGCAGGTTGGAAGCCTCCCCCCCAAACCCGGAAGAACCACTGCCCTGTAACGCGGCCGACTCCTCGCGCGTCCGGCCCAGAGCCAGCAGGGCGATCACATCGGCCTCAGGAAGTGGAGGCTCCGAGTGCCAGGTGGCTTTCAGGCCGTTGGGCTTGCTCACGTCGCCGCTGATATTGACAGTGATGTCGTAATCGCGCACCCGTGTCGCCGCCTGAATATCGATGATCGGCTCGGTCTTGGCCGGATTCGAGAACGCCACCTCGCCGCGTTCCAGGCGGTACTTGGTCCCATTGAAGGAAATCTCGCCCCCCTCGTTTGCGTTGACGCGGCCGACAGCGACGGGCCGGTCCGCGGTGCCCCGCACCCGGAGGTCGGCATTGCCCGAGAGCTTGGCGATGGCCGTCTGCATTTGCAACTCAGGCGTGGTCACGACATGAACGTCGAGCCGGAGACGGCTTTCCAGAGTATCCGGCCCAGCCACCGCCACCGAGCGCTTGCTCTTTTCAAGATAGGCGCCGAAGTCGAATCCCGGCGTCACTCCCATCTTGGTGACCAGGACTTCGCCGCTAAGGAGCGCCGCGTTGGTGGAACCGGCCAACCGGA
>JACQDD010000149.1 GCA_016201265.1 Terriglobales bacterium
CTGGATGGCGGCAAGGTGGGAAACCTGCGTCTGGTGAGCCGCAAGTCCGTCGAACTGATGACGCAGGATCAACTAGGGAAAATCACGACCGACGAGGGTTTTGGATTTGGACTCGGCTTTGGCGTCAACGGCGTGAAAGCGCCGCTCTCCGAGCTTGGGTCGCCGGGAGAGTACGACTGGGGCGGCTTCTTCTATACCGCGTTCTCGATTGACCCCAAAGAGCAGATGATCGTGATCTTTATGGGGCAACTGCATCCCACGGGAGATTTGAGCCTCGACCGCCAGGTGCACGTGCTGGCGTATCAAGCGATTGTTGACTGATCCGACCACACACTCGGAAATAGCCGGCCGACTCATCAAGACAGGGTCAGACCTTCAACCTTCCTTTCCCTGATCTTCTTTAGCAACTTGGCGACCTCGGGTGGCGTATCCTTAACCAATCTGGGTTTGGCGCTATTTACGGTCGGCAGCGCCACGATTAACATCGCTTCCAGCTTATCTCTGCCCTTCTTGTCGGGCAACGCGAAGGCGGAGAAATGGGTCCAGAAGTTGTAATATCGCGTTTTGGGGTTTACCGCGTGTAAGTGAAGGCGACTGAACAGCTTGTCTGCTTTTCCTATGTAGTAGGGATGCTCGTCCCGGTAAAGAATGTACACTCCCTTTTCCTTCAAGAAGTCGAGTCGTGCAGCTAGGGACTGCTTGCCATCCCTGACGTCAAAAATCTCCCGCGGCCACATGCGGGCATATTCAACCTTACCTCGTTTAGTAGCCATCGTCAGCCTCCGTGGTAGTACACCATCCAAAACAAAACTGCCTACCGTTGGGTTTCTCTGTGCCACCGTGTCTCGTGGAAAGAAAGAATCCTATCCCTTTTCGATCACCTTCCGGATCCGCTCAAACGCCCAATCAATTTCTTCGCGGGTGATGGTAAGTGGAGGGGCGATCCGGATCACGTGGTCGTGCGTCTCTTTGCAGAGGATCCCTTCTTCTTTTAGTGCCTCGCAGTACGGACGGGCTTCGCTATGCAGCTCAATGGCGATCCACAGGCCGCGGCCGCGAACCTCTTTCAGATCCGGGCTGCGCAGCGTCCGCAGCTTCTCGAGGAAGTAAGTGCCCAGTTCGGCGGAGCGTTCGGGCAGTTTCTCTTCTACCAGTACGCGGAGCGCGGCTCGTGCGACGGCACAGGCCAGCGGGTTGCCGCCGAACGTGCTGCCATGGTCTCCGGGGTTGAAGACGCCGAGAACTTCCTTCGACGCCAGCACCGCCGAGACGGGATAGAAGCCGCCGGAGAGAGCTTTGCCGACGATGATCGCGTCCGGGCGGATGCCTTCGTGCATGTAGGCAAACAGCATCCCCGTGCGGCCCAAGCCTGACTGGATTTCATCGGCAATGAACAGCACACGATTCTGCTGGCAGATCTCGGTTGCTTCTTTCAGGAATCCCGGCGGCGGAATTACGATGCCCGCTTCACCCTGGATCGGCTCCACCAGGAAAGCGCAGGTATTCGGCGTGATGGCCTGGCGCAGCGCGGCGGCGTCGCCGTAAGGAATGATCTTGAAGCCGGGCGTGAAGGGTCCGAAGCCGTCGCGATACTGCTCGTCGGTCGAGAAGCTGACGATGGTCACGGTGCGCCCATGGAAATTATTGGCGCAGACGATGATTTCGGCCTTGCTGTCGGGAATGCCCTTGACCTTGTGTCCCCACTTGCGCGCCGCCTTCACTGCCGTCTCGACCGCCTCGGCGCCGGAATTCATGGGCAGCGCCATTTCGAATCCGGTCAAGTCGTGCAGTTCCTTATAGAGCAGCGGGAGCTGGTCGTTGCGGAACGCGCGTGAGGTCAGCGTTACTTTGTGCGCCTGCTGGAGCATGGCTTCGAGGATCTTCGGATGGCAGTGCCCCTGATTGACGGCCGAGTAGGCAGCGAGACAATCGAGATATTTCTTGCCTTCGACGTCGTACACCCAACATCCCTGGGCGCGCTCGATCACGACGTCGAGCGGATGATAGTTATGAGCTCCGTATTTTTCTTCGGTCTCGATGAATTCCTGGGTCTGGGTCTTTTCGTCTAGTAGGGGCATAAGTTCCTCGGAGTTCGGAGTTCGGAGTTCGGAGTTCGCAAACGGCTTGGCCTGCGAACTACGAGCTACGAACTCCGAACTACTGGCTTTCCAAAAGCATCGTCAGCAGCGCCATGCGCACGTACAACCCATTCGTTGCCTGGCGGAAATACAGGGCGCGCGGATCGCTGTCCACGGTCTTGTCCAATTCTACGGTCCGCGGCAGGGGATGAAGAATCATCGCATCGGGCTTCATCCGCTGCAAAATCGATGAGTTGATCGCGTACTTCTGCCGCACCGGGAGATCGGCTCCTCGATCGGGATGAATCCGCGTTTGATAAACGACATCCACTTCGCCGACCACCTTGTTCAGGTCGGACTCCAGTTCGTACTGGACGTTGCGGCGGTCCAGATATTCGAGGATGTCGGGCTTGATTTGCAGCTCGGGCGGACTCACGAAGAAGATGCGGATGCGCTCGAACTTGCCGAGCAGGTACGCCAGCGAGCGTACCGTGCGGCCCTTGTCGAGTTCTCCGATAAACGCCACGCTCAAGCCGTCCAGCGGCCGCATGCGGTAGATGGTGTACAGGTCGAGCAACGCCTGCGTCGGATGTTGACCGCCGCAACCATCACCGGCGTTGATGATCGGCACCGGCGAAACCGCCGCCGCGCGCTGCGCCCCGTCTTCTTCGTGGTGCCGGATCACGATCACATCGGAAAAACCGCCGATGATGCGAATCGTGTCTTCCACTCGCTCGCCTTCGACCTCCGAAGAAAACGCGCGCGCCTGCTCGGTCGAGAGCACGCGTCCCCCCAGCTTGTACATGGCGGCTTCAAACGAAAAGCGCGTGCGCGTGGAAGGAGCATAGAACAGCGTGGCCAGAATGCGATTCTGATGATCGAGCGAGCCGCCGCGCGCCACGATGCGTTCCATACCCCGGGAACGGGTAAATAGATCCATCAGCAAGGGCAGCGTAAATTGCTGGGATTCGACGACGTGGCGTAGTTTCATGGACGCAGGTTCCAGTCCAAAGTGTAGGTCTTTCTGCTCAGCGAAGCCATTGGTGGTGGTCGAGGTGTGATTCATATTCACCTGTGAACGACGTCGTTGTGCGCGGCGTCGGCTGTGGTTGGTTTCGCGGCGCCGGGCAAGATCCGCGTCCCGGCGGTGCCCGCAACCGCATCGTAAAGATGGTCGTAGGAGGTAATGATCACTTCCTTGCCTCCACGGCGCAGAAAGCGCAGCGCCGATTCGACTTTCGGACCCATGTTCCCGGGTGGGAAGTGGCCCGCCTGGTAGTGGCTTTCCAGCTCGTCGGCCGACACCTGCGTGAGCGGACGTTGCGCGGGCTTCTTGTAGTCGAGATAGACATGGTCGGTATCGGTCGAGATCGCGAAAATGTCCATCCCGAGCTCTGATGCCAACAGGGCCGAAGCGCGGTCCTTGTCGATTACCGCCTCCACGCCCTGGAATCCGCCATTGGCGCGCACCACCGGAATACCGCCGCCGCCGCAGGCGATCACCAGCACTCCGGCTTTCACCAGGTCGCGGATCACTTCGAGTTCGACGATTTCCACCGGCTCCGGAGACGGGACCAGTCTTCGATACCCACGAGCCGCGTCTTCCACGATCGTCCATCCCAACCGACGTTTTTTCTCTTCGGCGTCCGCGCGCGAGTAAAACGGGCCGATCGGCTTGGTGGGGTGCTCCATGGCCGGATCGGTGGCCGAGACCACCGTCTGGGTTACGACGCTCACGACTGGAACCTGTAAACCCGCCGCGGACAGTTCGCGTCGTAGCGCCTGTGCCAGTAGGTATCCGATCTCGCCTTGGCTGGCGGCGCCGCAAACATCCAGCGTCTGGCCGGGGACCTGGTCGGAGGTGCGCTCCGAACGCAGCAATTGCGCTCCGACCTGGGGTCCATTGCCGTGAGTGATGACAATGCGATATCCGCCGCGAATCAGGCCGAGAATGGCGGCTGCGGTGCGCCGGGCGTTGGCCATTTGCTCGGCACCCGTTCCCTTCTCACCCGCCCGGATGAGAGAGTTGCCGCCAACGGCGATTAGGATCGAGTTCATAGTTGCTAGTCGCTTGTCGCTAGTCTCTAGTCTTTGCGCGCTAACGATGCTCTCAGACCCGTCAATATCCGGCCGAGTTCTTCAATCCGCAGCAGAAGCTCCTCTGCGACCGGGGCGGGTATATAGCCAAGGTCGCGCGCGATCTCAACCTGGGTTTCGACTTCCGCCAGCGATCCTCTTGCAGTACCGACAAACTGATGAAACTCGCCACGAGAATTGCGGTTCGCTCCTTCCGCCAAATTACTAGGAACAGAGACTGCGGCACGGCGCAACTGACTCGCTAGCCCGTACACCTCGTGTTTAGGAAACTCTCCAGTGTGCTGATAGATATCCCGCACCAAGCCCATCGCCTTTTGCCACGCTATAAGATCTCTGTGTCCGCCCATATCATCTCCAACTAGCGACCAGCGACTAGCTACTAGCGACTCTCATCCTCAGCCCTTCAGCCACTTCGTGCTTCATCAACTCCACCATGATGGCTTTCTGGGCGTGGAGGCGGTTTTCGGCTTGCTGGAAGACGACGGAGTGGACGGAGTCGATCACATCGGGTGCGACTTCTTCCCCCCGGTGCGCGGGCAGACAGTGCATGAAGATGGCATCCTGCTTGGCTAGATGGAACAGTTCGGTGTTGACCTGGTAGGGGCGGAAGATCTTTTCGCGCTCCGCCTTCTCGGCCTCTTGTCCCATGCTGGTCCAGGCGTCGGTGTAAATGACGTCGGCGTTGTGAGCGGCTTCTACCGGATCGTTGGTGATAGTGCAGCTTCCACCGGTACTCTGGCCGTGTTCGGTGGCCCAGCGGATGGCCGCAGCATCGGGCTCGTACTTGGGAGGCGTGGCCACCCAGACGTTCGCGCCGAGCTGCGCACCGGCGAACATCAGCGAATGGGCTACGTTGTTGCCGTCGCCGATGAACGCCACCTTCAGTCCGGCAACCTCGCCTTTCACCTCCAGCATGGTCAGGTAGTCGGCCATCGCCTGGCAGGGATGGCTGTAGTCGGTGAGCCCGTTAATGATCGGAATGCTGGCGTACTCCGCCATCTGCTCCACAATCTCGTGGGCGAAGGTGCGGATCATGATGCCTTGCACCATCCGCTCGAGGTTCTTGGCCACGTCATAGACCGATTCCCGCTTCCCCAGGTTGATCTCGGCGGGAGAGAGATAGAGCGAAAACCCGCCCAACTGATGGATGCCCACATCGAAACTGACCCGGGTACGGAGCGACGGTTTCTCGAAAATTAGGGCGAGAGTCTGTCCGCGCAGAGAGCCGGCGAACAGCCCCGGGTTTGACTTGATCAGCCGCGCCAGTTCGATAAATTCGCGAATCTCTTGCGGGGTGAAGTCGCGGATGGAAAGGAAATCGTTGCGGACCATAAGTGGCACTCTCCAGCGAGCTTGAGGTGGCAGGTCGCAGGTCGCAGGAAAAGAAGATTCTCCTGTCACCTGCGACCTGCGGCCTGCCACCTGCTTCTTTCACACATGCACCAGGCGGCGCTTCTCCACCTGCTGGACAAACTCCGCGATCAGTTCGGTCACACCCGGGTGGCTGCGCTCCTCGATCTCGTACCCGACGCGTACCGATGGATGCTTGATGTTCAGGATGTGCCCCAGGTTCACGGGCGTCGCGATCACGACGGCGTCACAAGGCGTGCGGTTGATGGTCTCTTCCAGTTCGTGCCGCTGCATGGCGCCGTAACCCATGGCCGGCAGCAACGCGGTCATGTGCGGGTAGCGCTCAAAGATGCCGCGGATAGAACCGACGGCATAAGGCCTGGGATCGACAAGTTCCGCCGCTCTACACTGCCGGGCCGCCACCACGCCTGCGCCGTAGGGCATCTCGCCGTGGGTGAGGGTGGGGCCGTCTTCGACCACCAGGACTTTCCTGCCGCGAATCTGGGCTGGATCCTCGACCGATATGCGGCAAGCCGTCTCAATGACGCGGGCGTTGGGATTCGCCTGCTGGATATTTCTGCGAACGGTCTCGACGTTTTCGGGAGCGGCCGTGTCCACCTTATTGATCACCACCACCTGGGCGCGCCGCAGGTTGACTTCTCCGGGATAGTAGGCGATTTCATGGCCGGGCCGGTGTGGATCGGCCACCACGATCTCCAGATCCGACACATAGAACGGCGTGTCATTGTTGCCACCGTCCCAGAGGATAACGTCAGCTTCTTTCTCGGCGTCACGGAGGATTTTTTCATAGTCAACGCCTGCATACACGACCGTACCGTGGACCAGGTGGGGTTCGTATTCCTCCCGCTCTTCAATCGTGCAACGGTGCCGCTCCAGGTCTTCCATGGTGGCGAAGCGCTGCACCGCTTGCGCTGCCAGGTCGCCGTAGGGCATGGGATGTCGAATGGCCACGATTTTCAAGCCAGCTCGGCGTAGTTCCGCCGCGACTTTGCGCGAGAGTGGACTCTTGCCGCATCCAGTACGCACAGCGCAGATCGAGATTACCGGCACCGAAGACTTGAGCTGAGTATGATCGGTGCCGAGCAGCCAAACATCCGCGCCTGCGGCTGCGGCGCGAGACGCCAGGTGCATCAGGGTTGGGTATGAAACATCGCTGTAAGAAAACACCACCACATCCACGTGCTGCTCGCGGATCAACTTCTCCAGGTCTTTTTCCTCTGCGATGGGAATGCCATCGGCGTACCCCGAACCCGCCAGCTCCGCCGGGTAACGTCGCCCGGCAATGTCGGGAATTTGGGTGGCCGTGAACGCTACTACGTGGTAGGAGGGGTTGTTGCGAAATACAACATTGAAGTTATGAAAGTCGCGACCAGCCGCACCAAGAATCAGAACTCTTTTCATGGATTTCAGCCCTCCCGCAGGGGACGTTTACCCTCTATCCTCGCGCTCCATGGGCGGAAGGGCTGTGAGCAGCATCACAGCGAGGTGTGTCCCACTACCCATTAGCTCGGTGATGAATGACGACCATTCGTCGTCCGCGACCAGCCCCCGTCAAGGGCTGCAACAAACCTCATGCGAAGCGAAACGTGCACGGCTCTAAGTCCCGAACCTTCATGGAGATCGGGCCCACGAAGCTGGCGACGAGTTGGGCCCATTGCGTGCACCGCCCTCGTATTCTCTCTGGCCGAACCTCATCAGAAGAGACAACTGGACCTGCCATGTTGCAGAAATGTGCCAACCCGGGCTGTACCGTACCTTTTCGTTCACTTCGTGAAGGCAAACTATTCCTGGCTGAAGCCTTCTCTGGCCACTCAGAAGCCCCTGCCATCGGCCGACGCAAGATGCCGAAGCGTGAACATTTCTGGCTATGCCAAGCGTGTTCCTGCCACTTCACACTTCGCTTCGACACCGACCAGGGGATGCTGACGGTACCGTTGAGCCAAAACTCGGGACCACACTTCCTGACTCGTGCCGGTTGAGAGAATTGGTGTTGATTGGGAGGAGCGCCCATGGATGCTAATCGAGCCCACCGGTTCTCATGCGTCGTCTGTGGCGTCGAGACGAAGCGCCACAGCGGGTGGTTCCTGGTGGTGGAAAACCGCTGGCTCGACCGACTGACGGTGCTGTCCTGGCACCCCCTGGTCGCCCGGCAAGCGAAAATGCAGAGTGTATGCAGCAAGCAGCATCTGAAAACGCTGCTCACGCATTGGCTCACGCACGCGAATTTGCAATTCCTCGCAACCGGGTCTTCCCATTGGGCAGTCCCCGGGGACACTGGCTCTTCCGAGTCCGATTCCGTCACTGTTGCGGTGAGCAAGCTGGTGGGAGAACTAACCGTGCACCGGGAGTCGCTCTCCCGCGTTTGGACAGGATCGCCCGAAACACTGGAGTGCATCCTGAACGCCCTGATCGGAGGGCTGGAAACCAGGTCGCGCGCACCAGAATTTCCGCCACTCGACCCGGCAACCGAATACTCCCGGGAATGCGCTCCTCACTAAAGAATCAGGAGTCGCACCTAGCGCTCCCGGCCTACTTTCCAGTTGCGCCAGTCTTTCTCCACGGCGCGAGCCATGCTTTCGGCGGCTCGCCCGAGCCAGTTCCCTTTCCTGCGCCGAAGATTCCTTCAGGAAGTTCTTTCGTTGTCGTTCGCTGCCCAGATGAAGGCTCTCCGTTTTTCCGGCCGATCGGGCCGAGCCAGGCCTCGAATTCCTTCGTCGCCTTGACGATATTCATAAGTTCGAGGGGACGATAGGAACGCCCCACTGCCCTGTCAAGCGGCGCGCAGGACAACTGTGGGCAATCTGCTCCTCGAGCCCACAACCGCAAAATGCCATTACTTCCGTAAGTGGATATTCAGCAACCGACGCCTGAGAATTCCCGATGTACCGATACCCATCCTCGGAGGTAAGTCCATCTTATGCGAC
>JACQDD010000150.1 GCA_016201265.1 Terriglobales bacterium
AATTTTCGCTCCCTGCGAATCGAGGAGCTGCAGATGGCGGCCCGCGCCGCCGCCGAGAAGGTGCGGACAACCGGCGCACCCTACCGCTTCGCGCCCATGTCTTCCCGCGAGCGGCGCATCGTGCATCTTGCGCTGCGTGAGGAAAAAGATTTGCGCACCGAAAGCGACGGCGAAGGTGGAAGACGGTCGGTGGTCGTCTACCCGGGGAATTACAAGTCCGCCGCGAAATCGGAACGGCGCCCGGTTCCGTAGCTGCCACGCAAGAAGTTGCACTCTTTGCGCGGCAGTTATTTTCTCGACACTTGACAGCGCGAAAAAATCGCGGTTCGATGAAGCACTCGCGCGGAACATTTTTCTCAGCGACACCGACGCGGCGAATTTTTTTGTGCTAGTATGCCGTTCGTCTCCGTTGTGAATTTCACCAAGGCAACCAGTGCTGCAAAAGCAGAATCTGCTCTGCGGTAAAAGAAGAATTCATAGCTAAAGATCGGATTTCTCCCGGGTGCGTCCTCACCGGCGGCCCGCGTTTTTCTTGAAAAAAAATGTCCGTGTCCACCTCAGCCATCATCCCGAACCCGTGGGTGCGCATCCTCGATGCGCTGGAGAAGAAAGTCAACCGCCATTCCTACGACACCTGGTTGAAGCCGACCCGCTACAGTCATGCCAGCCATGGAGTGTTGTTCGTCCGCGTGCCCACTGCCGAGTTCCGCCACGTCGGGGACAAGTACGGGGACCTGATCCAGGAAGCGATCGACAACCTGGGCCTCGAGTATCAGGACGTGAAATTCGTCACCGACGACGACGATCCTTCCAACACTCCCATCCGGCATAACGGCGGGCTTTCTCTGGCCAATGCTGGGGCTCAGCCCTCGGCGGCCTCCCCGTTCCACACCCAGGCTCGTTTCGACTGGGACAGCGCCGCCCAGCTCAATCCGCGCTACACCTTCGACGCTTTCGTCATCGGCAGCGGCAACCAGTTTGCCCATGCCGCTTGCCAGGCCGTCGCCGAGCGCCCTTCCAAGGCCTACAATCCACTGTTCCTCTACGGCGGCGTCGGCATGGGCAAAACTCACCTCATGCAGGCCATCGGCCACGAAATCAAGATGCGCTCTCCGCAGTCGGCCATCTGCTATGTCTCCAGCGAGAAGTTCACCAACGAGATGATTAACTCGCTGCGCTACGACAAGATGATCAGTTTCCGGGACAAGTTCCGGACGGTGGACGTGCTGCTGGTCGACGATATCCAGTTCCTGGCCCAAAAAGAACGTACCCAGGAAGAGTTCTTCCACACCTTCAACGCGCTGCACGAGTCCATGAAGCAGATCGTGATCGCCAGCGACCGTCCGCCAAAAGAGTTGGCCGAATTCGAGGACCGCCTGCGCAGCCGCTTCGAGTGGGGTCTGATCGCCGACATTCAGCCTCCCGACCTGGAAACGAAGGTCGCCATCCTGCAAAAGAAAGCCGAGCAGGAGAAAGTCACCCTGCCCACCGACGTGGCGCTGTTTATCGCCTCGAATATCCGGTCGAACGTGCGCGAACTGGAAGGCGCCCTGATCCGCCTGGTCGCGCATTCCTCCCTCATCGGCGCCGAAATCACACTGCCCTATACGCAGCAGGTGCTGAAGAACTTCATTGATTCACAGGCACGCCGGGTGACCATTGAATCCATCCAGAAGGCTGTCGCCGAGCAGTTTGGCCTGCGCCTGGTGGAGATCAAGGCCAAGAACAATTCCCGCTCCATCGTCTATCCCCGGCAGATCGCCATGTATTTGGCCAAGCACCTGACCGAAGCTTCTCTACCTGAGATCGGACGCCAGTTTGGGGGCAAACACCACACCACGGTGCTGCATTCGGTCGATAAGATTGAAGAGGTCCGCAAAGGTGATAAGGATTTGAACAGGCTGCTCAATAAGTTGACGGAGCAGTTGGGCGCATGAATGGCGGCTTCCGCCAGCTTTTCCACTCTTCCGGCCAGTCTTCCTACCTTCCGGCCGTGGAACGGTTGTGGAACCTGTGATAGATAGGGGTGGAAGCTTGACAATGGTCCCCTTATTGCGATGACATCCGCCACCGTCGGGGTTGATTCTTCACATGAGGGGTAGATGTGGAATTGATTGCACCGGCAGCACCTGGACCGGTTTTCCACTTCTCCGAAGTCCCTACTATTACTACTGGTTTTCTTGTATAAGCTTTTGATATAAGGAAGGAATAGAAGTAGTCGGGAGAGCCATTATGCCGGTGGAAGTAGCCCCTGCCGTGGCCACCACGACCATGGAGATCACGATCAGCAAGTTTGAACTGCTGCGTGAGTTGACAGCAACCCAGGGCGTGGTGGAGCGCAAAACCACAATTCCGATTCTCTCCAACTACCTATTCGAGGCCGCCGCGGATAAATTGTCCTTGACCGCTACCGACCTCGACCTGAGCCTGCGCACTTCCTGCACCGCAAAGGTAAAAAAGGAAGGCGCCTGCACCATTCCTGCACGCAAGCTTTACGACTATGCAAAACTGCTCCCCGACGCCGACATCACCATCAAACTGCTCGAGAACCACTGGGTCAGCATCCGCTGTGGGCGCTCCAACACCAAAATGGTCGGCATGGCGCGCTCGAATTTCCCCACTCTGCCAGTGTTTCCGGCGGCGGGAGTGGTCAAGATCCCAGCAGCGGTCCTACGCTCTATGATTGCCAAGACCGGCTTTGCCATCGCGAGCGAGGAATCGCGCTATACGTTGAACGGGGCCTTGATGGTGCTGAAACCGGAATCCATCACCATGGTTGCCACCGACGGCCACCGCCTAGCGCACATCGAGCGTTCCGGCGAGAAGTTTGACGGCGTCTCCGGCGAAATGAAGACGCTGGTCCCGAAGAAAGCCATGGACGAACTGAAGTCGCTGCTCGACTCCACCGACGCCGAGACTATCGACTTCGCCAAAGACGAATCCACGCTCTACTTCCGCGTGGGGCAGCGGTTGCTGACTTCCCGGCAACTCACCGGACAATTCCCGAACTACGAGGCAGTTCTGCCGAAGGAAATCACCAAATCAATTTCAGTACCAGGCGCAGATCTCGGCGCCGCCATCTCGCGCGTGGCCCAGTTTGCTGACGAGCGTTCGCATGCCGTCCGGCTGCGTCTGGAAAAAGACGAACTGAAGCTGTCCGCCTCTTCCACCGATGCGGGTGAGTCGGAAGATTCCATCGAAATCGCCTACGACGGCGACCCCATAACCATCGGCTTCAACGCCCAGTATCTAATCGACTTCATCAAAGCCACTGGAGCCGCCGAGGTCAAACTCGAACTCAAAGATGCCCAGTCCGCCGGCCAGTTCCGTCCGGCAGAGGGCGAGGACTACAAGTACCGCTACATTGTCATGCCGATGCGGATCTGAGGCTTGGATGTAGCGCCGGCGCCCTCGCCGGCTGTCGTGGGGGGCGTCCCGCCCCACCTGTCGCGCAGCCTGAACGGTATCTCTACTTGGTGTCGCTCCCCGGTTCGTTGTGAGATCGCTTCATGTCCGCGCTTGACCAAAACCCTCTCCGCGTTTACATTTGCGCCCATTCCATTCAAAGGGGGTCTCATGCTCTCTGGATTCAAGCAGTTCATTCTTCGCGGTAACGTAGTCGATATGGCGGTGGGCGTCGTCGTGGGCGCAGCCTTCGCATCGGTTGTGGGAGCCCTGACCAAGGGCCTGCTCACTCCACTGATTGGGGCGCTGGTGAAAGCACCGGATTTCTCGGGACTCACCTTTACCCTCAACGGCAGCAAATTCCTGTACGGCGAGTTTCTGAACGCCCTGATTTCTTTCTTGCTGGTTGCGGCCGCCGTCTACTTCTTTGTCGTTACGCCGATCAACGCTCTGGTGGCGCGCATGAGGAAAGCTCCCGCGCCGGCCGATCCCACTACAAAGAAGTGTCCCGAGTGCCTGAGCGAGATTCCCATCGACGCCCGCCGCTGTGCCCACTGCGCCCAGCCGGTGGCGGGGAAAGCGGCGTGAAGGCAACCAGGCAAGAAAGAGCCACGAATCCGAACAGGCGAGACCCAGCCGCGCAGCGGCGGCATAGGAAAGCCCGGCACGTCAGTGCCGGGTAGCGTCGGCCGTGCGATCAAGTCCCGTCAGGGACGGCACGGCGGTCTTGTCCTTGACAGGGCTGCACCCTTTCACCCTCGCGCCTTGGTTCTCCGGTACCCTGCAGCCTGGAACACACCGGCCGTAGCGATCGTAGCCCAGAGCAGGGCTTCGTAGGCTGGTTCTCGTTTCTCAATCCACTGATAGGCCACGGCGTGCATCAGGGTGAGGGCCACGGCCAGGTACGTCCAGCGCTGCAGCGATTTCCACGTCCTTGTGCCGAGACGACGCTGCGCCAGGTCGTTCGAAATAGCCAGCAGCATCAGGAACAACAGGGCCGCCACCAGGCCGGTATCGTTCCCGAATCCAAACAAGTCGCGTCGCACGCGGTGGTGTTCGTCCACGAAGTAGAGCCAGGGCCGCCCACGCAGGTGCACGTTTAGGCCGACGCCGGTGTGCAGCAGCGCCAGCAGGCCGGCCCATATGCCGAGATCGCGCCGCACATCAAAACTCACCGCGTTCGGGCGGCCGTGCAGCAGGTTCCACGGGCTGATCGACACTGCGCCCACCGTGAGAAACAGAGCGGCATACCCTGTGGCGAGACTGAGCTGCGACATCATGTCGTGGCGGACGGAAAACAGGCGCCAAAACAGCGCCCCGCACGCCAGGCTGGCGAGCCCCAGCACGACATGCCGCGTGATTCTTCCGCGCCAATAGGAGCGGCGTTCCGGTTGCGCTACGGCGGAAGACGGCTTCGATGGAATCAGCGGTACGCTCCAGTCAGCCCGTGATGAAGCGGGTCCCCAATTCGTCCGGTCTCCCGAACGCGGCGCGGCGAGGTACCGCGCCCCGCCCCCCCGCCCAGGGCCGTGGCGAAGCCGCCCGATTTCCTGTAAAATCAACCGTTAGGGCATCAAGCCCCAAAGGATTCAGGAGTTATGGCACGAGTCTGTGAAATCTGCGGCAAGGGGCCGCAGTTCGGCAACAACATCAGCCACGCCCACAACGTCACCAAACGGCGCTGGAACGTTAACCTGCGGCCCGTGCATGCCAAGGTAGGCGCGGCCACCAAGCGCATACGCGTCTGCACGTCCTGCCTGCGCAGCGGCAAAGTGGTCAAGGCGTAGCTAGCGCACGCCGCGCAACTCCACGTCGAAGATCAGAGTTGCATTGGGCGGAATGAGCCCCGGATAACCCGCCGCGCCATAGGCCAAATTCCCCGGAATCCGTAGTTGCCGTTTGCCGCCCACCTTCATGCCCGCCACACCCTCGTCCCAGCCTTTGATGACCTGCCCGGCTCCGATCATGAACTCAAACGGACGCCCCGTCCCCACCGAGCTGTCAAACTTCTTGCCGCTGGTCAGCCAGCCGGTGTAGTCCACCTTGACGTGCTGGCCACTGTGCGCCTCGGGGCCGGTACCAACTTTGATGTCCCAGTACTCCAGGCCGCTAGCAGTCTTGGTCGGCTCGCCCGTAACCTTCGTAGGCGAGCTGGTGGGGCGTGCCGCCGAAGCCTTGGCCGGCGTTTTCTTGGCTCCGGTCTGGGCGGCGGCAACAGCGGCAACAATAGAGAATCCGAAGATGGCGACAGCAAGAATGACTGTTTTCATGATTCCTCTCTTACCCTAAGCTTTTACTTCTGCAATCTGACTTCTCACTTCTGCAATCGCTTTTGCCTCTGCAATCTGACCTCTGACCTCTGCCATCCCCTCACGCCAGCGCGATCACGTCAATCTCGACCAGCACGTCCTTCGGCAGCCGCGCCACCTCGACCGTCGAGCGCGCCGGCGGAGCCTGCGTAAAGTAGCGCCCATAGACTTCGTTCATGGCGGCAAAGTCCCCCATGTTCTTGAGAAACACAGTGCAGCGCAGCACTTTCTCGAGGCCGCTCCCCGCAGCTTGCAACAAAGCCGAGAGATTCTTCAGAACCCGGTCCGTCTGCGCCGCCGCGTCGCCCGCGACAACCTGCTGCGTGGCGGGATCAAGCGCAACCTGTCCCGACGTAAAGATAAGCCCCGCCGCCCGGATAGCCTGCGAATACGGCCCGATGGCTTTGGGCGCCTGATCGGTGGCAATCACTTCGCGCATGCGTCCTCCGGAGCCGCGGCGAGCCGCGTCTCTACGCTATAAATGATGAACGGTGATTAACGCAGATTCGCCGAGCAGAAGTCAACCTGGGCAGCGCACCCCTCCGGTCCGCAGGGCAGGGATCAGAAGAAGCAAGGCTTTGTATCAGGGCATCGCTTCAGCGATGCCGCGAGCCCAGCCTGTCAGAACCGGAACAGGTATGACACCTTCACGAAGAACAACCGGCCATCGTTAATCATCCGGTCAGAGCGCCGCACTCTGCCGGAGTCAATCCCAAGCCCCGGATCCAGGTTCTGCAGATTGCTGTTGTAGCCAACGTACACCGTAGGTGATGAGGAAGTCGGTGTTGAAGTTCTTGGTGGTCGGCAGGAAGGTCAAAGGATAGGTGTTGGCCGGATCCCCTGGCTTATTGCGGGTCAGGTTCGCGCTGTACTGGAGGATCACGCGCAACGACAGCTCCCGATTCAACTGCCAGTTCCATTTGCTGCGAATGATGTGGTTGTTGAAGATGTTGGCGTTGGTCTCGCGCGTCCGCAGCCGTATGAACAGATAGGTGTTGTCGATCTTGAGTTGGGTAAACGGATGGATGGTCGCGATCGCGCCGGCCTGGTCAAAGCGCGCCAGATAGGGCATGGCGTAGCGAGCAAATTGCGGATCTTTCGAGTTCAGGCCGTAGACAAAGTTGGCCGCATCTCCCCAGTAATATTGCGCACCCAGTGTGAGCTGGGACAGAGGTGAACTCGAAACAGCAATGCCACTAGCGTGTTCATGGAAATCCGCGTCTTGCGTCAGGACGGGGAAATCCTTCGGCCGCAGGCGCTCGCGATACTCCTCGTAGGGAGTAACAAAAATGCGTGTCTGCTTTTTCAGAACGGCCGATAGAGTCGGAATGTAGTCGGTGTCCAGCCGCAGACCAGTATGGTCCCAGGTGAAATGGCCGTAAACTTCCGGGCCCCAGGAGACCACCGGCCCGTTCTTGGGGCGGAAGCTATAGGAAGTATCGTAGCGATATTCGCGGAGGTCCACACGCGTCACAAATCCGGGCTGACTGAAAAAGCCGGGACTCACGTCGTTATAGGTGCTCTGGTGAAACCAGTGCCGGTCGGTGTAGAGCAGGGCAGCCTTGTAAGCCGTGCCAAATTTGTAGGCCAGACCGGAGAAATTGCCTCCTGAACAAGCGAAATAGCTTGAGAAGCTGGGGTCGCAGTGCGTGGAACTGGCCACCCCCTGCAGCGTTCCGGTCAATTTGGGCAAGAATTTGAGCCGCGAATCGATGCCGCCCACCCGATTAAAGCTGTTGGCCGCGGGGTATTCCCAGTCCGTGTAGATCGCGCCAATGCTGGATTGCTTGAAGACGTCGCGCGCGACGCGCGCGATAGTGATGTAATCCCGTGTCTTGAACAGGGCGTCGTCCGTGCTCACCGTCAGTCCGGGAGCGCGGTCGTCGCTCGAGAGAATGCCCATCGAGTACGGGCCCGCTTTGCCCGTCAGGCGGATTCCTCCGCTGGGATCGACAATGTTTCGCGTGAAGAAGAGATCGATGGGCGTGCGGAAATAGTCCGCATTCTCGATAAAGAAAGGACGCTTTTCCGGAAAGTAGACGCGATAGCGCTGGTTGACCGTGACCTGGGGTTCGTCGGATTCCACCTGGCTGAAGTCCGGGTTCGCCGTCGCATCCAGGACCAGGCTGTCATTCAGGATCATCTTGCCGTCCAGTCCGAAGGTTCCGCCGACATCGCGGTTCTGGAAGCGGGCGCAACCGTCGATGCTGGCGGAACACGTGGCGTACGGTCTGCGATCGTCCACGCTGTGAAACGAATTCAGCAGCCCATACGGGATCAACTGGATGTTGCGCCCGGGCGAGATGCCATTCAGCCCCTTCGCCGTCCCAGCTTGCCCCAGCCGTCCTTCCTGATTGATCGAAACGCGCGGCCAGAAGGCTTTCTCATTCTCGCGCGTAATCTCCCGCAGCAGGACCACGCCCCAGGTCTGGTCTTGGCTGGCTGGGAATCGCAGGCTGCGGAAAGGAATCGCAATCCAGGCGACGTATCCTTGCGACGTGATCTTTCCCCGCGAGTACCAGAGCGTGTCGAACGAAACGTCGAAGTTCCCGTTGGTCTGCTCCGCGTAGGAAGCCTCCGTCCAGATGGCGTCAAATTGCACGCCCTTCGGATTCACCTCGAACACGTAGGCGCGGCGCCGGTCGTGGAAGGTGTCGAGCATGATCTCGACCGCGTCGTCGCCTTCGAAGTCCTCACGTCGCGTCTCGTGCGCCCGGACTTTCGCCGGATCGTCATGACAGACGAACACGGCGTAGAGGTTCTTGTCGTCGTATCCGAGGTAGACCTCGGTCGATTCGCTAACCGGCTCGCCATCATGCGGCTCCCTCTGCAGGAAACGCGCGACCTTGGCCATGGCGAGGGCGGCTTCCCCCGCGGGCTTCATGCTCAGAAAATCGTCCAGTGTGGGACCGTGCGGCAGGCGGGGGATTACGAGATTGTCGTCGTGATTGGCATCGACGGCGAGACGTTGCGGGGCAGAGGCCGGCGTTTCGGATTGGCGCTGCGATTCACTAGCGGCGGGAGAGGGCACCTGTGGCAATGCCGCCGGGACAGCGGACAGAAATACCGCCACAACCACCAGGGACAGTAAGCACTTGGACCCAAGCGATCCGGACACTACGACACCCTCGCGTGCTTCGCTGCCCCCTCAGACAGCTGAATTCAAGACCATACAACAGAACTTTCAATTTGTCAGTGTGTGTTATGTGACTTTCGAGGAGCCCGGTGGTTACCTGTGGGGCGGACACTCCTGTCCGCCGCCGTTGGATTTCCACTGCTCGGTTGGTGGCGATTTAGAACAGCGAGCTCTGCCGCCGATTCGGCGTGATTCCGAAGTGCTCGTAGGCGAGCTGGGTCGCCACCCGTCCCCGCGGAGTGCGGTTGAGGAAGCCAATCTGAATCAGAAAGGGCTCGTAGATCTCTTCAATCGCATCCGCCTCTTCCGCGAGCGCGGCGGCCAGCGTACCCACCCCCACCGGTCCCCCCTGATATTTCTCGATGATCGTCAACAGCAGCTTCCGATCAATCTCATCGAAGCCGTGGCGGTCCACTTCCAGCATTCCCAGCGCGGCCTGGGCCGTGGGCTGGTCGATCTTGCCTCCGGCGCGGACCTGGGCATAGTCGCGCACCCGCCGCAGCAGCCGGTTGGCGATGCGCGGCGTCCCGCGGGAACGGCTTGCGATCTCGAGTGCTCCGGGACGGTCAACACTCACACCCAGAATTTCCGCCGAGCGCTCGACAATGATGCGCAAGTCCTCGTGCGAATAAAACTCCAGCCGCAGCAGCAGCCCAAACCGGGAACGTAGCGGCGCCGACAGCAGCCCCGCCCGCGTCGTCGCCCCGATGAATGTAAAAGGCTTCACGTCCATGGTGTGCGTGCGCGCCGAAGGCCCCTGTCCGATCATGATGTCGAGCTTGTAATCCTCGAGCGCCGAATACAGGATTTCCTCCAGTGCCGGTTGCAGGCGATGCACCTCGTCGATGAACAGCACCTGCCGGTCGCGCATGTTCGTCAGAACCGCCGTCAGATCACCTTTGATTTGGAGCGTCGGTCCCGACGTCTGCTGGAAGGCCACGCCCAGCTCGTTTGCGATGATGTTCGCCAGCGTGGTCTTCCCCAACCCGGGAGGCCCGTAGAGCAGAACATGGTCAAGCGCTTCGCCGCGCGACCGCGCCGCTTCGATGGCGACCGCCAGGTTCTCCTTGACCTTCGCCTGCCCAATAAACTCCCCCAGCCGCTGCGGCCGCAGCTTGAGCTCAAACGAGGAATCGTCCTCAACCGGCGCGGCCGAAACGATGCGGTCTTTCAGATTGGGGTTATTTTTTGCGAGAGCCACTGAGGGCGATGGTAACAGTTCTCCGTGGTTAGTTCTAGATTGTGTGGGGCGGACACTCTTGTCCGCCGAAGGTGGTTAGTGGATGAAAGCAGGCGGACAAAGGAGTCCAACACATATAGAGTCAGAAGCAACAGCGGCAGACAAGAGCGTCCGCCCCACATGCCTACTGTCCAATCACTCCCACTCGCGCCCCCTTCAGCTTGGCGGGGTCGAACCAGGCGACCTTCTGTCCAAACCACGTCTTGTTTCCGGAAAGCTTGTACTTCTTCGCAGCCGCCGCGAAGTCGCGCGTGCCCAGAAGATACGCGACCGGGCTCTCTCCGAACCGGCCCAGCCGGTCGGCGAGCCAACCTCCGCCCGACGGCGCAGCGAGAATCACCGGCTCGCCGGGAAAATACGCCAGCTTGCCGAACTCCTTCTGCGTCTCCGTCAGCGGTTCGGCCCAGCCATAGGCCTTGCGGAAGAGCGCAATGGCCGCGTCCAGGTTATTCACCCCCACGATCACGCTCTCCACTCCAAATGCCGGAGCGCCCTTCACGCTCTCCGAGGTTTGCACGCGCCAGCCGCGCGGGGTCTGGTCTTCAATCATGAACGGCAGCGTGGAGCCGGGAGTGCCCGGACCAACTTGCGCCGTCATCCATTCCAGCGACATGCCGTCCGGACGCTTGCGGCTGCCCCGCTTTGGCTCGCTCACGGCCACGCCGGCTTTTTTCAGCCGCTCCACATCCTGCAACAGAACATTCGTCCCGACCGCCCAGGCACAGGAGCCCGCATCCCCGCTCATGAACTTGGCCCACTCAGAGCCCTCGGTCAGCCCCGGCTTCACCGGGGCGATCAGTTCGATGTAGGACTGGTCATCGAATCCAATCAGCGCCATCTGCGTGACGCCGTTGCCGTGCGGGCCGCCGAAGTCGGGAGTCATGCCCACGTCCGTAAACGCCTGGCGCAGGGCATCGAGATCCGGCCCGCAAATTGATACGTGATCGAGCTCGAGCACCAGCGCCGACTGCTTTTCCTGTGCCATGACCGACGATGAGAGCAGAGAAGAAACAACCACAACCAGCGCCGCGGCGGACAAGCGGTTGGGACGGGGTTTCCGCTTGGGCATGGGTGCCTCCTTAAAACAGGCAATGGTACGCCACAACGTGCGATCAGAGAACAATTTCCTGAAAACCGGGCGGGCTAGGCTAGGCACTACCTGCAATGTTTGCAACACGATCATTGGTAGTATATAATACATCCTGAAAGTATAGACATATATAATATGCCCTTGAGTATCAAGAACGCAGCCACCGAACAACTGGCCCGGCAGGTGGCGGAAGAAGCCGGCGAGTCGCTCACCGAAGCCATTCAAAAGTCGCTCGAAGAACGCTGGGAGCGGCTGAAGCGGCGGCGCAGAGGGCACATTTTGGAAGGCCAGATCGAGGACTTGCTGCGGCGGGTGGACGCGCTTCCGACCCTCGATTCGCGCCCTGAAGACGAGATTCTCGGCTACGGCGAGAACGGCATCCCGCGCTAGGCACTCACACATGGTCATTGACACCTCCGCACTCGTCGCCATCTTCCTGGGTGAGCCGGAGCGCAAACTGTACCTAAAACATATCCTCGAAGCGGAGCCGCGCCTGCTTTCGGCGGCGAATGCGCTGGAAACCGGAATCGTGCTGGAAGCGAGGCGCGGCGAAGCCGCTGGGCGCGAGTTCGACCTGTTTGTGGTACAGGCGAAGCTGGAAGTAGTTTCGGTAGACGGGGAGCAAGCGGACATCGCGCGCTCAGCCTGGCGCAAATACGGCAAAGGCCGGCACGCCGCGGGCCTCAACTTCGGAGATTGCTTTGCCTATGCGCTGGCCAAGTTCTCAGGCCAGAAACTGCTGGCCAAAGGAGAGGATTTTCGTTTCACCGACGTGGAACTGGTGTAGAGCGGCGCTGCTGGTTCCAGTTTCTCCTATTGCTCCTGATCCTCGGAGGACGTGATGACAGGAAAAATTGACAAAGGATGCAGCATCCTGAACGCCGCAGACGAGACGGCGAACCCGTATGGCCTGATTCTTTCGGAGAAGGAGCGGGAGACTATCTACGGGCGGTTAAACTGCCTGGAGAATACAACGAACGCCCTTCTTAATGGGAAGACGGGAAGGAAACAGCAAGCGCAGGCGATATTCTCTGCTGGCGGGGAGTTCGTCGGAGTTGGTGTTGCAGCAATCGTCCTACACTACTTCCTAAGTATTCCGACGATGTCAACGTTTTCCGTTGGCATCGCGCTTATCATTCTCCAGAAACTGAACCTTCTTCTAACTCATGAGCGGATAGAAGACACACACGCGAGACGAAATCGTGAAGATGAGAAGGAAGCGAAGGAGCGCGCGCAGTATTTCAAGGACATGGGGTGCAAGGATATGAGCCTAAAGGAGTAGCCCGGCCCGCGCGGGGTCAAACGGGGTCATTCGGTCGCACATTGCCAGAGGAATGTGGGGCAAATGGTGGGGCAGTTTTCACGCACTCTTGCTGAATCCTATCTGGCCCTTGGTCGGTCTGTCTTTCTGGAAAGTGAAGTAGTTCAGCACAGCGTCGAGTTTCAACATAAACCGAGTGCGCTCAATGACAGTCCTGCCGCTGTAGTCAGTCTCGCCCGACAGATAGTTC
>JACQDD010000163.1 GCA_016201265.1 Terriglobales bacterium
GGGCGGAAGAGGTGTTTCGGAACGAGAAGGTCAGCGCGTGGCATGGCTGCTTTGTGGTTGTGACAGAGCGCAAAGTCCGTGTGCGTCGTGCGCCAATCCGTCCTCATTGAACTCGCACTAAAACGCGTCAATCCCCGTCACACTCGACCCGATAATCAGCGTGTGGATGTCGTGCGTGCCCTCATAGGTCTTCACCGACTCCAGGTTCATCAGGTGCCGCATGATCGGGTAATCATCCGCCACGCCATTCGCGCCCAGCATGTCGCGTGACAGGCGAGCGCATTCCAGCGCCATCCAGACGTTGTTCCGCTTGGCCATCGAGATGTGCTGGTGCTGGACTTTGCCCGCGTCTTTCAGGCGTCCGACCTGCAAGATGAGCAACTGCGCTTTGGTGATCTCGTTGATCATCCACGTGAGCTTTTCCTGCACGAGTTGGTGCGAAGCAATCGGCTGGTCGCGAAATTGTTTGCGCAGCAGCGAGTATTGCAGCGCGCAGTCGTAGCAGGCCATGGCCGCGCCTACCGCGCCCCAGGCGATCCCGTAGCGCGCCTGGTTCAGGCACATCAGCGGAGACTTCAGCCCGCCCGTTCCCGGCAGCAGGTTCGATTCGGGGATGCGCACGTCCTGCAAAGAAAGTCCCGAAGTCACCGATGCCCGCAGCGACCACTTGCCGTGAATGTCGTCGGCCTTGAAGCCGGGCCGGTCGGTTTCGACGAGGAAGCCGCGAATCTTGTCGCCCTCATCTTCCACCTTGGCCCAGATCACGGCGACGTCGGCAATCGTGCCGGAGGTGATCCACATCTTTTCGCCGTTCAGGACGTATTCTTTGCCGACTTTTCTTGCCCGCGTGCGCATGCCGCCAGGATTGGATCCGAAGTCAGGTTCGGTCAATCCGAAGCAGCCGAGTTTCTCGCCTTTCTGCATGGCGGGCAGCCAGGTGTTCTTTTGCTCGTCGCTGCCAAAGGTGTAGATGGGATACATCACCAGCGCCGACTGCACGCTGACAAACGAGCGCACGCCCGAGTCTCCGCGCTCCATTTCCTGCATCACCAGCCCGTACTCCACGTTCGACATGCCGGCGCAGCCATAGCCCTGGAGCGAGGCGCCGAAAAAGCCGAGGTCGGCCATGGGCTTCACCAGTTCGCGCGGGAAGCGTCCGGCTCGGTTGCACTCTTCAATGATGGGGATGAGGTTGTCCTCGATGAACTTGCGCGCCGTTTCGCGCACCAGGCGCTCGTCGTCGCTCAGCAAAGTGTCGAATTCGATGAAGTCGACACCGCGGAATTTGATGGCTGGCATAGCGTCTCACCCCAGAATGCAGCAGCAAAGGAATGGCAAACCATTCAAAGTAGCAGAGGGGCAGCGGGGTCGGCAACGCGGACTCGCCATCCGCCATAGTGCCCAGCTGCTCCCGGCAAACTTCTACCACGGAGACACGGAGGCACGGAGAAAAACATAGTCCCAAAGCCCAAAGCCTAAAGCCCAGAGCCTAAAGCCTGAATCTCGGCATCCAGCGCGGCACTCTTTCGCGATAGCGCTCGTATTCCTCGCCAAATTGCTTGCGCAGCGTTGGCTCCTCATACAGCACGACGAACAAGTGGACCGCGAGCCCGAAGCAGGCCAGATAGATCGCGATTGGGAGTGAGTGGGACAACCAGGCTTGCCCACCGACGACGAGCCCGACTCCGATGTACATCGGGTTCCGCACGAACCGATGCAGTCCCTTGACGACAAGAATCTTGGTAGGGGCGATGGGCGCGGGTGTCCCTCCGCCAATCAAGGCGAAGCCCCAGAAGGCAGTGTAGAGATAGATCGCAATCCCGATCGCGATGACCGCGAGCGCCGCCCCATCGTGAGCGCCAGTCAGGGCGATCGCCGCATTCTGCCGCAAGCGCCAAGGTACATAGCCAGCCATCGTCCCGGGCACGAGAATCGTAAAGACGAGAGTTTTCAGCAAGGGCGCGACCGGCTTTTGCATCGCTGCCATTGTTCGCCCGCGACCGGCCCGGGTCAATCCCTTCGCACAGCAAGCCGCTGTGCTAGCATCTCCGCCATGCGAACTCTCCACACCGTATTCCTTCTGATTCTCACTGCGTCCTTCCTCTGCGCTGCCCAAACCTCCGCGCCGTCGAACCTGTATCCGATGCAGGAAGGCTTTGTGGATAGCCACGGGGCCTTGATCTACTACAAGTCTGTGGGACACGGGGCGCCGCTGATGATCGTGCACGGCGGGCCGGGAGCTTCGCACGACTACCTTCTCCCGTATTTGCTGCCACTCATGCGAACCAGTCGGCTGATCTTCATCGACGAGCGCGGCTCCGGCCGGTCGTCAAAGCTGGAAGACACCAAGCAGTACACCATTGCAAACATGGTGGAGGACATCGAAATGGTTCGCCAGGCGCTCGGTCTCGGCAAGATCAGTCTTCTGGGACATTCCTACGGTGGCGCGCTGGCTCAGGCCTACGCGCTCAAGTACCAGAAGAATCTTTCTCATCTCATTCTGGGTAGCACTTTTTCCAGCACCAGGGAACTAAACGAAGCGCTGGCCAAGATGAAGGCCGAGATGGATCCTAAGGATCGCGAGCGCGTGAACGCCCTGGAATCTGCCGGCCTGTTCGGCAAGGGCGAACAGTGGGAGCGCGGACGCTATCCGGAAGAGTATGCAAAGCTGGCATGGGGCAAGGGCTATTTCCCATATATCTACCAGGCCCGTCCGGATCCGAACAATGACCCCCTCGCGTCCAACACCGGCACAGCCTGGGATGTCTATCGCGAGATGTGGGGCTCGCACGGCGAGTTTGTGGTGGACGGCAATCTCACCGAAGTGGAGTATCTCGACCAGCTCTCCCAAATCAAAGTTCCGACTCTGATGATCGTGGGCGATCACGACGAGAGCGACCCGAAGATGTCGCGGGAGATGCACGAAAAGATCGCCGGCTCCCAACTGGTCATCCTGCCCAGTAGCGGGCATATGACATTTGTCGACCAACCGGAGCAATTTCTAAAGGCCGTCCGCGACTTCGTAGCACATTGATAGGCCGTGGCCGTCTCCCTCCGGGTCTTTCCGGGGACGTCCTCTGACGGTATTCTGCTGGAGGACTTCAGGGAAAAAAACGCGTAATGAATCACATTGGTCGCTTGTTCCAAGCCTTCCTGGCTCCGGCCATCCTGCTCTCGGCAACCGCTCTATTGATTCTTTCCATCAATGTTCGCCTGATGGGAATTGTCAGCCGCTTGCGGCAGTTCGTGCACGCGAAGTACGACA
>JACQDD010000164.1 GCA_016201265.1 Terriglobales bacterium
CGCGTACGCTCAGCCTCCCGCCCGCTGCATTCTCAATCACTTTCACCCGCTGGAACTCTTTCTGACTCATCGTCACCATCCCTACAGGGTGACAAAGTCTCGTTGCAGTTATGGGGTGACATTATTTTGGAGCATCTACACACTAGGGCCCAGCTCCTTGCTCGAACCCGGCCACCCGCGTATGATGCAGCGTTTATGAGTTCACGGGCTCCAGAGCGTCCGGTTGAGATTCGCGAGAAGGCGCAGCTGATGTCGGCGTCGGAGATCGAGCGCACCCTGATCCGGCTGGCGCATGAGATCGTGGAGAAGAATAACGGGACCGACGACCTGGCCCTCGTCGGCATCCGGCGCCGGGGGGTGCCACTGGCCGAGCGGCTGGCAAAGATCATCCAGCGCATTGAAAAGAAGCCGGTTCCGGTAGGGACGCTCGATATCACGCTCTACCGCGACGATCTTTCCACGCTGGGCCCGAAGCCGGTGGTGCAAAAGACCGAGCTCGAATTTCCCGTCGCCGGCAAGCGGGTGGTGCTGGTGGACGACGTGCTCTATACCGGACGTACCACCCGCGGCGCCCTGGATGCGCTGTTCCACGAAGGGCGTCCGAAACGGGTGCAACTGTGCGTGCTGATTGATCGCGGGCATCGCGAATTGCCCATCGAAGCCGCCTTCATCGGGCGGATGGTGCAGACGACAGAGAATCAGATCATCGAGGTCAAGCTGCGCGAGGTGGACAACGCGGAAAAGGTTCTGCTGATGGAAAAACAGTAAGGACATATGAGCGCAGCCCGAGGTTCGCTGCTGGGAATCGAGCATCTGGAAGCAGCGGAAATCCTGAAAATTCTGAAGTTCGCGCGGCGCATGAACCCGGACAAGCCGCGGCCGCTGCTCAAGGGCAAGCGTGTTGTCCTCCTGTTCTACGAAGCTTCCACGCGTACGCGCAGCTCGTTTGAGCTTGCGGCCAAAGTGCTGGGAGCGCATACCGTCCTGATCCAGGCTGCGGGATCGAGCATCGAAAAAGGCGAGTCGCTGCTCGATACCGGATACACGCTGCGGGCGGTAGGGGCGGACGTCATCGTGATCCGCCACCCCAGCGCGGGCGCGCCGCACGTGATGGCGCGGCACATTGATATTCCGGTGATCAACGCGGGAGACGGGCTGCACGAGCATCCTTCGCAGGCGCTGCTCGATGCCTACACTATTTTGCGCAGCAAGAAGAGCTTCAAGGGCTTGCAGGTGGCGATCATCGGGGATATTTTTCACAGCCGGGTGGCGCGCTCGGCGTGCCACCTGCTGAGCAAGGTCGGAGTGAAGGTTATTCTCTGCGGCCCGCCGGAACTGGTACCGGAGATCGCGTCCACGCTGGCGCCGGGAGTGCGCGTGACCCGCCACGTGGAAGACGCGCTGCGCGGCACCGACGTGGTGATGCTGTTGCGCGTGCAGAAGGAGCGGCTCGCGGGACAGAAGATCAACCTGCCGGACTACATCGCGCGCTATCAGATGACGGCGGCACGTTTGAAGACCGCGAAGAGAGATGCCATCGTGATGCACCCAGGGCCGATCATCCGCGGGCTGGAGTTGACCAGCGAAGTGGCCGACGGTGTGCAGGCGCGCATCCTGGAAGAGGTGCGCAACGGTGTTCCGACGCGCATGGCAATCCTGGCGCGGGCGGTGGGGAAGATGCGGTGAGAAACCCAACTTCAACTTCTTTTCCGCGGATTGACGCGGATGAACGCGGATTAATTCATTCGGAACTGACTGGGAAGATCATCGGAATCTTCTACGAGGTCTACAACGAGCTTGGGCACGGGTTTCTGGAGTCAGTGTACGAACAGGCGCTATCAGTGGCACTCGCGGAGAGTCAGATTTTCTTCCAGCGCCAAGTTGGGATTCCAGTTTGGTTCCGTGGACATCAGGTTGGAGATTTTCGGGCTGATTTGCTGATTGACAACAAGCTGATCGTCGAACTCAAGGCGTGGCGAGCCATTGAGGCGGCTTGGGAGAAGCAGCTCCTGAACTACCTGCGCGCAACCCAGATCGAAGTCGGTCTTTTGCTGAACTTCGGTCCCGCGCACAATTCCGGCGTCTGGTTTTTGAAAATGAAAAGAAACAGATCCGCGTTCATCCGCGTGAATCCACGGAAATGAAGTTAGCGAAGGGCTGAAGTGAAGACACGGTCCACAAACAGTCTTCTGATCAAGGGTGGCCACCTGATCGACCCGGCGGCGCGCATTGACGCGCCGATGGACATCCTGCTGGAGGAGGGCCGCGTTGCCGAGGTCGCTCTTCCGCACAAGATCAAGGGCGCGGATGAAAAGTTCGATGCGCGCGGGCTGATCGTCACGCCGGGGTTCATTGATTTGCACGTGCATCTGCGCGAGCCGGGCCAGGCGCACAAAGAGACGATCGCTACGGGCACCGCGGCGGCGGCGGCGGGCGGTTTTACGTCCGTGTGCACGATGCCCAATACTGCGCCGGTGGCGGATTCGGTCGAGTGGGTGCAGTGGCTTCGCCAACCGGAACGAGGAGCGGTGGTCAATGTCTTTCCCATTGCCGCCGCCACGCACGCGAGCAAAGGAGCCACGCTCACCGATTTCCGTTCGCTGCAGCGCGCCGGCGCCATCGCAGTGACCGATGACGGCAAGCCTATCCTGGAAGACGACATCATGCGCGCGGCCCTGGTTCTGGGCGGCGAGTTGAATTTTCCGGTGGTGCAACACGCCGAGGACACGCGCATGACCGAACACTGCTCGATGCACGCCGGGGCGCGCTCGTTTCGTATGGGGCTGCGCGGGATGACCGCCGCCGCGGAAGCGGACATCGTCGAGCGTGACGTGCAGCTGGCAATGCAGATTCCTAATTCGCGTTTGCATGTGGCGCATCTTTCGACTGCCGATGCGCTGAAAGGCGTGCGCCGGGGCAAGCGGGCCAGGGCACGGGTCACCTGCGAGGTCACGCCCCATCATTTCACGCTGACGGATGATGATGTCCGCGACTATGACAGCCGTTACAAGATGAATCCGCCGCTGCGCTCGGCCTCGGACCTGGAAGCGATCCTGGTGGCGCTGGCCGACGGCACCGTGGACGCGATCGCGACCGACCACGCACCGCACGCTGCGCACGAAAAAGAAATGGAATTCGAGCGCGCCGCGTTTGGCATCACCGGGCTGGAGACTGCGCTCGCGCTGGCGGTGACTCGGCTGCATCGCGAGAAGCGAATTCCGCTGGCGCGGGTGGTGGAGCTGTTTACCGCCGGTCCGGCGCGCTGCTTCGATTTGCGTGGTAGAGGATCGCTTGGCCGCGGCTGTTTTGCCGATGTAACCATCTTCGATCCCAAGAGGAAATGGACTTTTGAGGCCGCGAAGTCGCTCTCAAAGTCGAGGAACACGCCGTTTGATGGATGGCAGCTGACCGGGAAAGTGGTGGCGACGATTGTCGGGGGGAAGGTCGCGTACGGCGCGTGAAACGAGTGTCGTCAAGTGTCCGACAAATTGGGTTTGACATCTGACATCCAACTATGGCGTCGCAACGTATCACGATCCGAATTTCCCAGGCGCTCGGCAAACGCCTGAAAAAGCACGCTGGGATGGAGGGCCGCTCTGAGTCGGAAATTGTCAGAGAAGCGTTGGAGAGCTACCTCCGGCGGGGTTCTGGCCAATCTGCCTATGAATTGGCCAGCCAAGCCGGCCTCGTTGGGTGCCTTCGAGGTGCTCCGCGGGATCTCAGCACCAATCCTCGCCACTTCAAAGGTTTCGGTGAAAAGCGGTGACGCCAGTTCTGATTGACGTCAGCGCGGCAGGCGGTTCGCGGGCAGGAGTGCCCGCGCCACACATCACTTAAACTCCACCGTCACGAACTTCGCCGGATTCTTCCCCACGTTCGTCAGCGTGTGCGTGTAGCCGCCGGGGAGCCATTTCACGTCGCCGGACTTGAACTGGCCGGGCATCGGACCCATGCCGTCCACATCGCTGCGGACTTCGAGATCACTGACCGCAACCAGCAAGTGCGGGCCGTCGTGATGATGGCTGGGCATGGTTGCCTCGGGCTGGAGTTCGATTTGGGAGACGCGGGCGGCGTCGCGGACAAAAAGGACCTTGATTCGGCCGCCGGGGAATTCTTTGTCGCCGCCCTCCATGGGCCACGGCGAGGGCGCAGTGCGGAGTTTGTCATCCTGCATCAATTCGATGGTCACGTTGCGGAAGGGCTGGCCGGAGAGATTTCTGGCAATGTGGGCAAAGTTGCCGGGAGTGAAGCGGGCCTCGCCGTCGGCGAGAGAGAGTTCCACGGGCGGCTTGCCATCAACTTCGTTCGAGACGCGAGAATCCCCCAGGGTTACGAAGAGATAATCATGGCTGTGGCGGTGCATCAGCGTAGCCGTACGCGGCGCGACTTCGACCTGGAAAACACGGACGTGCTCGTTTTCCAGCGCAAGGTGATGCGAGGGTTCCGCGGTGATCA
>JACQDD010000148.1 GCA_016201265.1 Terriglobales bacterium
ACTGGTAGAGCTTCCAGTAAATTCCGCGATTGGCGAGCAGTTCCTGGTGCGAGCCCATTTCGCGCACCTGGCCTTTGTGCATGACGATGATCTTGTCGGCGCGCTGGATGGTGGAGAGGCGGTGGGCGATGATCAGCGAGGTACGGCCCTCGACCATGCGGTTGAGGGCGTCGCGGACGCGGAATTCGGTCTCGGTATCCACGCTCGATGTCGCTTCATCGAGAATGAGAATCTTCGGATCGTGTGCCAGGGCGCGGGCGAATGAGATCAACTGCTTCTGGCCGGTCGAGAGCGTCGAGCCGCGCTCGCGGACTTCTTCTTTGAAGCCGCCGGGCAGAGTGCGGATGAAGTCGGCGAGGTTCACTTCTTCGGCGGCGCGCTCAACGTCCGCGTCTTCGATCCAACCCGTGCCCAGCCGGATGTTTCCCCCCACAGTTCCCGAGAACAGGAACGGGTCCTGCAGCACGACGCCAAAGCGCCCGCGCAGGTCGTTCAGGTCCATGTCTTTGATATCGACGCCGTCGATGCGGATCGCGCCTTTTTGCACGTCGTAGAAGCGCATGAGCAGCGAAATGAGCGTGGTTTTGCCCGCGCCGGTGTGGCCGACCACGGCGACGGTCTCGCCTGGATCGAGCACGAAGCCTACGTCGCGGAGTACCCAGTCCGGTGTGGGGAGGACACTGGCCGCCTCTGCCGAGCTCCGCTCGGCCTGGACGGGTCGGAGACCCGTCCCCACATGAGCTTTGGCACTGCCATCGCCGCTGCTGTCCGCAGGAACAGTGCGGTACGCGAACCACACATGATCGAACTCGATCCTCCCCGGCCCTTCCGGCTGCTTGGTCACGGCCGGCGAGGTGATCTCGACTTTAGTGTCCAGCAGCTTGAAGACGCGCTCACCCGCTGCCATCGCCGACTGCAGGATGTTGTACTTCTCGCTTAAATCTTGAATTGGCCGGAAGAAGCGCTGCGCGTATTGCATAAAGGCGACCAGCACGCCGAGCGTGGCCACGCCGCGGATCACGTTGTTTCCACCGAACCAGATGATGGACGCAATCGCAATCGCCGACAGGATTTCCACCACCGGGTAATAGACCGCGTAGGCCATGATGGCGTCTTTGAACGCCTCCATGTGGCTGGCGTTGATGTCCGAGAACTGCTTGAAGGCGCGCTTCTCGCGGTTGAAGAGTTGCAGCACCAGCATCCCCGACACCGCTTCCTGCAGGTAGGAATTGATCCGTGCAATGGCAGTACGAATCCTCCGGTAGGAATCGCGCACCTTGTCGCGGAAAATCTTGGTGGCGAACATGATGAGCGGAAGCACGGCGAAGGTAATCAGCGCCAGCTTCCAGTTCATATTCAGCATGATCGCCAGGATAAAGAAGAGAACGAATACATCCTCGAAAATCGAGACCACGCCCGCGGTGAACATTTCGTTCAGTGCATCGACGTCGGTGGTGACGCGCGTGACCAGGCGCCCGACCGGGTTCTTGTCGAAGAAGCCGACATGAATGTGCTGCAAGTGACGGAAGATCTGGCTGCGCAGATCGAACATCACCTTCTGGCCGGTCCACTGCATCAGGTAGGTCTGGACGAATTCGAGCGCGAAGGTGAAGAGCAAAAGCCCGATGTAGAGGCCGCCGATCTGGGCGATGCCGGCGATGGCGCTATCGCTGAGCCGGTCGCCGATCCAGGAGTGGGCGTTGGGCGCCTTGGCCAGATATTTGTCGATGGCGATCTTGGTGAGGAAGGGGCCGAGGACGTCGGCGATCGACTTCAGCACAATCGCGACCAGCGCGATCACCACGTGCCACTTGTAGGGACGCAGGTAGGTGAGCAGCCGCCGCATCAGCCGGCTGTCATACGCTTTGCCTAATACTTCTTCTTCCTGGTTGGAGGCCATCGGGCAGCTGCAGAACCGTGTAAAAGATTACCTCAAATAGATGAGCGGAAGGGCAGAGAGGATGGAAAAGGTTAGGCTGGATAGTCATATGCCCTATCCGCCACGAGTACGATCGCACATCTGGCCAACGCAGCTCATCGCTTCAGGACGGGAGCGGTTTTCACCGGATAGCAGTTGTTGCCCGATTCCTGCTCAGCCGCGCGATCACGCTTCGACGTGTGCTGTTTCATCCACCGCTTCAAGGGGTCGAGTACCTTCTGGCTGTTCACCTGGTAGCCGAGATTGGACATTCCGCCGGGCTCCAGGGGATTACCGTGGGTGTTGAAGGCGCTCTCCAATATGACATGCTGAACCTCGTTCCCGCGAGGCACCTCCAGGACCGCTCCCTGCCAGTTTTGAGCGAACACGTCGGGAGTGCTTCCGGCAGGCGCGTTTTTCAGATCCGGCGACTCGAGTACTTGGTTCAGTTCCTGAAGAGCTGAACTTTCAACTTCGCCGCTTCCAATTCGGCCACGCTTCCGGCCAGCGAAATCCTCAGTCCTCGATTCCCAACGATACGCTCCGTCAGAAAAGACAACGGTGCAGGTGAATTCCATCAAGCCGGCGTGAAACTCGGTGGATTGAAGGCGAAACAAATGCCGAGGTTCTAGATGCGCAGATGGAGTGTCTGGAACTGGGCGGGCAGTCTCAACTTTGACCGAGAGTATGACGGATGGGGGCGGTAGGCAGCGCGTCGGAGTTCCTCCCACAGTTACGGCGGCGGGTCGCTTCTTCGCAACTTCCTGAAACCATTTCAATAACGGATCGAGTGAATCCCGGAAGGGTCTGCGGTCAGCGGGTGAATAGAAGGTTAGGTTTTGCCAGCCTCGATCTCGCCAAACACTCAATTCAAGGCTGTCAATCGTGTCGGTCATTAACCGGCGAGGGATATCCGTTTCCGACAACTTGCGCAGTTGGTCGTCCCTCAACAACGATCGCAACTGGTCCAGCCGCTGCGGTGCGATTGTTCCGGTGTACATCTCGGTCTTGGCTCGAAACAGTTTTTCGAGGCGATAGTTGCCGTCATCCTGCACCAGCACACAAGCCGCCTCCCCCATCTGCACCCTCTCCATGCGCAGCAAGGGCTGTTGGGCTAGCGCTTCACCGGAAGCGTTGAGACCCAGAGCGACTGAAGCGACAAGCAAGAAAGCCCGGCTCATGGCTTAGTATTAGATCATGGAAATCGGCCCGACACTAGACGTGAGTAATTGCAGATAACAACGTTGGCTAACTAAGCCGCCGCAGCACCAGCGCCGAGTTCTTCGACCCGAAGCCGACGCAGTTACAGACTGCATGCCCGATGACTGCTCGGCGGCCCACGTCTGGAACGTAGTCGAGATCGCATTCCGGGTCGGGCTGCTCCAGGTTGATGGTCGGAGGGACCAGTTCGTGCTTCATGGCAACCAGCGTTGCAGCCACTCCCGCCGCACCCGAAGCGCCCTGGGGGTGGCCGATCTGCGACTTCAGTGCCGACATGGGAATCTTCAGGGCGCGTTCGCCCAACGCCCGCTTCACTGCTCGCGTTTCGACTCGGTCGTTGAGTTCGGTGGAGGTGCCGTGCAGATTCACGTAGTCAACCTGCTCCGGCGCGGCGCCCGCATCTGCGAGGGCCAGCGTGATGGCCCGCGCCGGTTCTTCGCCGTCCTCGCCGAGGCGCACGCGATGCAGCGCCTCGCAGGTCGACCCGTAGCCTGCCAGTTCCGCATAGATGTGCGCTCCCCGAGCCCGAGCGTGCTCGTAGTCTTCCAGGACGAACATCCACGAGCCCTCCGCCAGCACGAAGCCGCTACGATCCGCGGAGAAAGGACGCGAAGCTCGCTCCGGGGCCTCGTTCCACAAAGGAGTGAGCGCCCGAAGCAGCGTGTACGCTTTGACGGTTGCCGGACTGAGCGGAGCATCCACGCCTCCGGCCAGCAGCATGGGCACGGTGCCGATCCGGATCTGGTCCAACGCATAGCCGAGGGCATCGGTGGAAGAGGTGCAGTTTGTGGTCACCACGTGGCTCGGGCCGCGGAATCCGAAGCGCATGGAGATTTCGCTGGAGAGAGTGCCCATCGTACCGGAAGGAATGCAGAACACGCTGGCCTGTTTCACGTGTCCGGTATGCCACAGACGGTATTGCTCTTCGGTGAACTCCTGAGCGCCGCCGCCCGTGCCCAGGATGACACCAATCTGGCGCTTTTCTTCGGGTGACATGCCCTGCGGATCTAGGCCCGCGTCGGCGATCGCCTCGGCGGACGCAGCCACCGCCAGCGGCACCGAGCGGGAAACGTGTTTGCGCTCGCGCGCATCCACCCAGGCCAGTTCGTCGAAATCCTGAACTTCGCCCGCGATGTGAACCGGCAGGAACGACGAATCGAAGCGAGCGATCTTCTTCACTCCGGACTTGCCCGACAGGATGGCGCGGCAGAACGCTTCCTTGCCGATGCCATTGGGGCTGACCACGCCCATCCCGGTGATGACCACACGTTTCATCGTCGCTCCAACTTACCTGAGTCCACTCCAGAAGTTGTCAACGCGAAGAGACAAAGTATCTGTTGCGTCCCATAGAATACAGAACAGCATGCCTTTGGGCCTCTATATCTCGGTGCCGTTCTGCCGCACCAAGTGCAGCTACTGCAACTTCGCCTCGGACGTGTTCTCGAAAGCGGCCTACGAAAACTACGTGGCCCGCGTGCTTGAGGATATCGGCGGTGCGCAGAAAAAGGCTACAGAGCTTGGATGCGTTTTGCCGGAAACGGTTGACTCTATTTATCTGGGGGGCGGAACTCCGTCGCTTCTCAATTCGGCGCAACTGGTACGGATTTTCGATGCCGTAAACGGCCGGTTCACGGTTGCCTCGGATGCCGAGGTTACGGTCGAATGCGCACCGGGGACTTTGACTCCGGCCCTGATCGAAACCTTGCTCGCTGGTGGCGTCAATCGCGTGAGCCTGGGTGTGCAGTCTTTCGTGGACCAGGAAGCGCAATCGGTTGGGCGCCTGCACAAACGCGCCACCGTTCTCGAAGAAATCGCGCGCCTTCGGGACGCTGGACTCGGCAACATCAATATTGACTTGATGGCCGGACTGCCGCACCAAACCGCCGCGAGCTGGATTTTTTCCCTGAGCGAGACGGTCGCGACCGGTGCGCCGCACGTCAGCGTCTACATGCTCGAGGTGGATGAAGACTCCCGCCTGGGCAGGGAACTAATCGCCGGTGGCACGCGCTACCATGCCCACTTCGTGCCCGATGAGGAAGCGACTGCGGACTTCTATCTGCAGGCCTGTGAGACGCTGAACGCCGCCGGGATCGCGCAGTACGAGATCTCCAATTTCGCTCGCCCCGGGAAGGAGTCGCGCCACAACCTGAAGTACTGGACCCGCCAACCCTATGTCGGCTTCGGGGTGGATGCGCACTCCATGCTCCCCGCCAGCGGCGGGTCGAGCGTCAGAGCCGTGCGCTTCTCGACACCCGACTCACTCGACGCTTACATGAGTGGCGGATCACAGATGGTGACGCCGGTCTCAGATCACGGGGCTCTGGAAGAGAGCTTCTTCCTGGGCTTGCGGCTGAATCGTGGCGTTGATCTCGAACAACTGCGCTCCGATTTCAGTTCGGAACCCTTGGCCGGTTGTGAGCCCGCAATTGAAGAGTGTGTCGGCGAAGGATTGCTGCAACGGCGGGGGGCAAGAATCTTTCTGACCTCCCGCGGCCGCCTGCTGTCGAATGAAGTGTTTGCGAAATTTCTGAGTGAGGAAGGAGTGGCGGGAACCAGATCCGCGTAAATCCGCGTGGATTGGCCGATAGGAGTGCCGTGCGGCTAAGGCCTATCCGGTTCCCGCCATCTCAAACGTCTTGGGTACTCCGACGGCGAAAATCGCGGGCTCGAAAGGCAGAGCCTGGATTCCGGTTTCTCCCGGCCGCGTCCAGACGATGCGGAACTGTGCCCGCCGGGCTTCGTGCTGCACGTCGAGCAGCTCGCCCGCATGAAGCTTGGAATGCACATCAAGAAGCACGGCGCCGCCGGCGCTCACGCTCGTGGCCCGAACCATTTCCGCGAAGGGCCGCGCGTTCCGATCGACTCCCCAGATTTGCACCGACAATTCCAGGTCGAGCCTGCGCTCTCTTCGCCGGTCCATGTGAGGCGGATCATAGGACGGACGGGAGCGCGGAGAAACGTCACGTCGGTTACACGCGGGTGATTACCGGTAGGCTACGAAATCGACGCAGAAAAACTAGAGCCTAGAGCCTAGAGCCCAAAGCCTAGTCTTTCAGCGAACAGGCGCCCGGGCCGCGAGGATCGCCGCAGGAACCGCAGGGCCCCACGGGCCGGGAAGAAGGTGAGCCGCTCTTGGCGGACACCGCAAACACCGAGAGTTGCGGCTCGAGCTTCTTGCTGCGACACTTCGGGCACGCGGCTTTGTCCTTGCCGAACACGAGCGCTTCGAACTCGTGCTGGCATTCCTGGCAGATGTACTCGAAGATCGGCATGGGCGACTCCTGACAGGATTGTAGTGCCGACCGAGGGTCGGCGCTACGATTTGCTGTCTTCTATTTAGAATCAAATCGTGGGAACTTCGCAATCACCCGGGCAGGCAGGGGCCTTCGTGCCCCGCCGCTGGTTACGCGGTGGGCATGTGCAGACCGTTGCCAGCTTCCTGATGCCGCGCCGTTTCAACCTGCCCACTCCCGAAGAGCGTCTGATTGAGGTTGCGCCCGGCGTCCAGGTGCTCTGCCAGTGCCACTGGCAGGCGGATCGCACGAAACCGCTGACCATCATCATTGTGCACGGGCTCGAGGGATCGAGCGATTCACAGTGCATCCGTGGTGTCACCGAGAAGGCGCTGGCGGCGGGCATGAACGTGATTCGCTACAACCAGCGCAACTGTGGCGGCACGGACGCGCTTGCGCCGGCGCTGTATCACTCCGGGCTGTCGAACGATGTGGCCGCGGTGGCGCGGGAAGTCATCGAACGTGACCGCATTTCCCATCTTGCGCTGGTCGGTTTTTCCATGGGCGGCAACCTGGTGTTGAAGTTGGCGGGGGAGTGGGGCTCGCAAGGGCCGCCCCAGTTCCGCGCGGTCGCAGCCTGTTGCCCGGCGATGGACCTGGCTGCTTCGGCGGACGCGCTGCACGAGCCGGCGAACCGGATCTACGAGCTGTACTTTCTCTTCAACCTGCGCCGCCGGATGATGCACAAGGCGCGCCTGTTTCCCGGGCACTTCGATGTGGGACGTATGCGGGGCATGCGCAGCCTGCGCGACTTCGATCACCAGATCACGGCCTACTACTGCGGCTTCACCGGAGCGGACGATTACTACGCGCGGGCCTCGGCCTCGAAGGTGGTGGAACGAATCTCGGTGCCGGCCTTGATCGTGCACGCGGCGAACGACCCGTTTGTGCGGATCGAAGAGGAGTCGCGGCGGAAGATTGCTGCCAATCCCAACATCACTTTCCTCGAGGTCGAGGACGGCGGCCACTGCGCTTTCGTCGGATCGCGCAACGGCCTGGACGATGGCTTCTGGGCCGAAAGTCAGCTTGTGAACTTCCTGCGCAGGTTCTGATGGACGCTGACTTCTCAATCGAACTCGGGCGCGAAGATCCGGTGCTTGATTTTCCCTGGACCGATCCAGACGGGAAGCTCGCCTACTTCGACTTGAAGCGGCATCCGGAATTGCTGGCGCGAGTGGAGGAGGCAAAGCAGTTTCCCGAACTCGAGGACTTTTTGCGGGCGGTCAACTCCGCGATGAGCAGTGTCGAGAGCGCGAAATGCGATGCCTGGTTCACCGAAGAGCTCCGCCCGGAGGAAGAGATCTTCGGCGCGTCGTGCAAGTGCGCGAGCTATGCGGACCTGGTGTTTTCCAGCATCGATCATCGTCAATCGTTCCCGTTTCACGAACTCTTCGCAAAGCGGCTGGTTGAATTGCTGCGGCGGACCCCGGAAACGCCGTCTTCAGCGGAGCTGAGCGTCCGGCGGTGTTACTTCCACAGTGAGGCGGAGCCCGGCGAAGGTTTCTACATCACCATGTATGTGAGCGGTTATGGCGACGACCAAGCCAGAGCTCGCCAGAATTGGGAGATCGGGCTCAAGCTGGTGGGGAACGCTGTTCTGCAGTTATCGGCAGCGGGATTG
>JACQDD010000157.1 GCA_016201265.1 Terriglobales bacterium
TTTCTTATACTTCTGGGTGGAGTAATCCTCATGCGTCGAACCATTCTGACAGTCTTTTTCGCCGTTCTGACCAGTGCGCTCGCTTTCGCCCAGAGCACCTCTCCCGAGGCTCTGTACGAGCGCGGTATGGACGCGATCTCGGGTGCCGGCCCTTCGCGCAATGATCGTGACGCTCTCGAGTATTTCCGCCGCTCAGCGGAACTCGGCTACGGCCCGGCTCAGGTCGCTCTCGGCTATTTCTACGAAACCGGCACGCTGACCGCGGGCAGCCAGAGCCAGGCAGTCGATTGGTACCGCAAGGCCGCCAATCACGGTGATGTGCTGGCGCAGTGGATGCTCGGGCGCAGCTACTTCAATGGGGGCGGGATCCAGCAGGACTTGAACGCCGCCCAAGAATGGTTCAAATCAGCCGCCGACCAGGGCAATCCTTTCGCAGCGTATTATCTCGCCCGCATTCTGGCTGATCGCGATTACGCCAAAGCTCCCGCCATGTACAAAGTCGCCGCCGATCAGGGGTTGCCGCCCGCGCAGTACTATTACGCCAAGGCTTTGAAGGAGGGACGCGGGATAGAGCTCGATCGTTTCAATGCCTATGTCTGGTTTGTGGTCGCGCTCGATGCGGGCTACTCGACGGCGCAGCGCGATCTGGCCGAACTCGATGGCGGCGGATTCCTCTCTGCGGCCCAGATTGCCGAGGCCAAGGGCAAGGCGCGCGAACTGGAGCAGACTGTCATTCGTGCGGTCGCCGCCCGTGGCTGCACCGGCTGGGACGGCGAATTGAACGAGTTTCCCAGTCCCCCTCCGCCGAAATTACAGCGTTTCTGCCGCTAGTTGGTCGGCAATTGACATTACTCCAAATATGGAGTATGTTAACTTCATGTTTGGAGAAGCTACCCTTGGCGCCACCGGCGTCGTTTCGCTCCACGGCATCGCCTGGGACCGACCGGCCGACCTTTCCAGCAGGGCGGTTCAGGAAAAACTGAGCCCGGCGGCGATCCGCGCTTTCTTCAGCCTGGCCGCACACTGGAAGCTGCGCGACGAAGATGCCCGCAGCCTGCTGGGGGGCATCTCGAACGGTTCGTTTTATCAGCTCAAGCGCAGCACTTCGAGAACGCTCGACCAGGACAAGCTCACGCGGATTTCCCTGCTGGTAGGCATCTTCAAGGCTCTGAATATCCTCTACAGCACGAAGCTGGCGGACAGCTGGGTGCAGTTGCCGAATACGAACCCGCTCTTTGGCGGCGAGTCTCCACTAGCCTATATGCGAAAGGGCGGGGTGCCCTCAATGCTGCGCGTTCGCCAGTTGCTGGATGCGCGCCGGGGCGGGGTCTAGATGGGCGCACAAGTAATTCTCCTTCGTGAAACCTTCGTGTCCTTCGTGGTTCTCGCTTTCCCCTGCACCACCAAGGAGACGAAGGTTCACGAGGAGGTGTCTGCCGTTGGACCTTGCCGTCTGAAAGAGTCGGTGATTTAGAGATCCTGCATTCTCGATAGGTCTCCAGTGCTCCCGAAGAAAACGCACATTTCCCAGAACGACACCCATCGCCTGATCCCGAGCCGCTGGTTCGAAGAAGGCGAGAGCGTGCTGTCGCGGCTCGGACTCCCTCCCGCGCAGATGGAGCACCTGTTTCAACTCGACGACGCCACCAACGAACGGCTGGCCGGCGAAGCCAACCTGCTCCCCGGAATTACGGTGCACGAACTGGTGTTTGGCGTGCCCCGTTACCACATCATCAACGCCGCCTTCGCCCATGCGCAGCCCGGCGGCAGCCGCTTCAACGGACCTGACCGCGGCGCCTGGTACGCAGGCTTTTCTCTGAAGACCGCGCAGGCGGAAGTTGCCTTTCACTATGCCGAGGGACTCCGCGAGGTCAATTGGCACGAGGAAGAAGCGGTCTCCTATCGCGAGTACCTGGCTGACTTTCGGGCCGACTTTCACGATCTGCGCGGCGATGTGGCTCATAAGAACTGTCTACAGCCGGACAGCTATCGCGCCTCCCAACGCCTGGGCCGGGATTTGCTGAACCGGGGATCAGCGGGAGTGGTGTATCCCAGCG
Source organism: Terriglobales bacterium (assembly GCA_016201265.1). GTDB lineage: Bacteria > Acidobacteriota > Terriglobia > Terriglobales > Acidobacteriaceae > Acidiflorens. Next base: position 2,058 of record JACQDD010000157.1, read on the forward strand.
TGCGCCACGCCGGCGGCACCTGCATCGCGTGCTTCCGCCCCGCGCTGGTGGCGAATGTGCGCGAGGGCGCGCTGGTCACCTTCACGTTCCCAGACGCGTCCCATCCGCCGAAAGTACGCGTTTCCCGTTAGCCGCAATAATCCCCACCGGAAATCCGCACACCTCGCTGTGCTCGCCGTCACTGCGCTTCTGTCCGCCGCGAGTTATCCATAGACATGTCCAGCGTCTTCATTCCATCCGCGGAGGGATTCATGGCAACAGTCACCTACGACAAGAAGGCCGATCTGGCCGGGCCGGGAATCGGCGACTATCAGGAACTCGAACGGATTCTGCCCGCCGATTACCGTTCCGTGCTCGACCGGCGCGAAACCCAGCAGGCTATTTTTCAAGTCAAACGCTACATCGAAGACAATCTCTGCAAAGAACTGAACCTGATGATGGTCGAGGTGCCGCTCATCGTAGACGCCGACAGCGGCGTCAACGACATGCTCGACCGCGACGGTTCGCGTACCCCGGTCCAGTTCCACATCTCGAACGATCGCGGCAAGAATCCGATCGACGCCCAGGTGGTGCAGGCGGCGACCAAGTGGAAACGGGTCGCGCTCAAGCAATTTGACTGCCAGGCCGACCATGGCATCTGCACCGACATGCGGGCCGTCCGCAAAGACTATTTTCTCGACCATGACCACTCCGCCTACGTGGATCAGTGGGATTGGGAGCGCTCCATTCACGCCGTGGACCGCAACCTGGTCTTCCTGAAGGGGATTGTGAGCAAGATCTGGAAGGTGCTGGTGGGCGCCGAAAAATACGCGCAGGAACTGTTCCCGCAACTGAAAGATCCGCGTTATCCCAACCTGCCCGAGGAACTCAAATTCCTGCACGCGGAAGAAATTCTTGACATGTTTCCCGAACTGCCGCGGAAGCAGCGCGAAACGCAGATTCTCCAGAAGTATCCCGCGATTTTCATTGTCGGGATTGGCTGGGCGCTGAAAGACGGCTACCCGCATGAAAACCGGGCCGCCGACTACGACGACTGGATCACCGACACGCGCAACGAAACCGGCAAAGACACACACGGGCTGAACGGCGACATCCTGGTGTGGAACTATGTGACCAAGCGCCGCCACGAACTCACTTCGATGGGCATCCGCGTGAACGCCGAGACGCTGCGGAAGCAGCTCGAGATGTCGAATCTGCTCGGCAACCTGAAGTTTCCGTATCACCAGGCGATCATCAACAACCAAGTACCGCTCTCGATCGGCGGCGGCATTGGCCAGTCGCGCACGCTGATGCTGTTGCTGCGGAAAGCGCACCTGGGCGAAGTCAGCGTGACGGTGTGGCCGAAGATCCTGAAAGAGATTTGCGCGAAGAAGAATATTTTTGTGTTGGAGTAGCGAGCGGCGAGTAGCGAGTCGCGAGTAGGTTTCATGGAGGGACGGGCGTCCTCGCCCGTCCTTTGGTTTGTTGGGCGTGATTGCTCGTGGCTCGCAGCTCTAAACCATCTCGGTGCCCCACAGATCGTGCAGGTGCACGATGCCGCGCACGCGCTGATCGCCATCCACCACCACCAGCGACGTGATCTTCATCTCTTCCATTCGCGCCAGGGCGGTAGCGGCAAATTCCTGGGGACCGATGGTCTTGGGTGTGCGGGTCATGCATTCCTGGGCGGAAAGGTCGAGCGCGTCTTTGCCGCGCTGCTCGAGCACCCGCCGCAAGTCGCCATCGCTGATGACGCCGAGAAGTTTCTCGCCGTCCACCACAGTCGTGACTCCGAGCTTTCCGAGCTTTTTACGCGACATTTCGTAGATCACATCGGGCATTTTGGTCTTGGCCGTGACGCGGGGAAGCGCATCCCCCGAATGCATCAGCGACTCGACCCGCGCCAGCCGCTTGCCCAGTTTCCCGCCAGGATGCAGATTGGCGAAGTCCTCCTCCTTGAAGCCGCGTTTCTCCGACAACGCCACCGCCAGGGCATCGCCGAGGGCGAGCATGCTGGTTGTCGAAGCCGTCGGCGCCAGCCCAAGCGAACAAGCTTCTTTCGAGATCGAACAATCGAGGGCGACCTCAGCCGCCGCCGCAAGGGTAGACGCCTGTGTGGAGCGGACACTCTTGTCCGCTCCTGCCGCTGCAATCTCATCACAGGTCATCGCAATCAGCGGAACCTGCAACCGCTTAATGGTCGCCAGCAGCCGCAGAATCTCTTCGGTCTCCCCGCTGGCCGAAAGCGCGAGCACCACGTCGCCACGCACGATCATCCCCAGGTCGCCGTGCAGCGCTTCCACCGGGTGCAAGTAGAGGGCAGGCGATCCGGTTGAACTCAAAGTCGCCGCAATCTTCCGCGCGATGAGACCGCTCTTGCCCATGCCCGTGACGACAACCCTGCCCTGGCACCCGAACATCAGATCGACCGCCCGATGAAAATCAGCAGCCATCGGACCCGCGAGCCGGTCCGCCAGCGCCCGCAGCGCCTCAGCCTCGATGCGTACCACGTTTTCGCCAATGTGCTTCATGGAAGGGAGAATGTTAGCAGAGGCGCAGACAGAAAGAAGAACAACCACAGGGTACACAGAGGAACACAGGGGAATGCACTTGCCTCGGAGACCCCCTGCGTTCCTCTGTGTACCCTGGCGGCGGGATGGTCTGCGCACCTTGCTACGGCGTCGCGCGCGCCGTCTCGATCGCCTTCTTCACAGCCAACAATTCCTTCAACACGCTGCGCAGGTTGCGCGAGTCGAGCGCGTTGGCTCCATCGCTTTTCGCTGCTTGGGGATTATCGTGGACTTCCATGAACACGCCGTCCACGCCGGCTGCGACCGCGGCGCGCGCCAGCACGGGAATGAATTCAGGCTCTCCACCACTGACCGCGGGCGTGTCTTCGTCACCGTGCGAAGACGACGGCAGCTGCACGGAGTGCGTCGCATCAAACACGACCGGCGCGAACTTGCGCATGATGGCCAGCGAACGCATGTCCACGATCAGGTTGTTGTAGCCGAAGCTGGAACCGCGCTCGGTCACGAACACCTGGCTGTTCCCCGCCTCGCGGCATTTCTCAACCGCATGCTTCATATCCCAGGGCGAGACGAACTGGCCCTTCTTGATGTTCACCGGGCGTCCGCTGAGCGCTGCCGCCACAACCAAGTCGGTCTGGCGACAGAGAAACGCGGGAATCTGCAGCACATCCACCACCGCCGCCACCGCCGGCACGTCGGCCGTCTCGTGCACGTCGGTCAGCACCGGGATGTGCACTTCGTCCTTGACCTTCTTCAGAATGCGCAGGCCCTCTTTCATCCCAGGCCCGCGAAAACTGCGGATCGAAGTGCGGTTGGCCTTGTCGTACGAGGCTTTGAAGATGAAGGGGAAGTTCAGCGAGCGGGCGACACCCTTGATCACTTCCGCCAGGAACAACGCGTGTTCCTCGCTCTCGATCACGCACGGCCCGGCGATCAGGAACAGGTCTCCCGAGCCCACGCGGACGTTATCGATTTGGAA
>JACQDD010000158.1 GCA_016201265.1 Terriglobales bacterium
TGGACGGAGCCGATGGCGCAGGAGTTTCCGCGCATGGTCGAATTCGGCATGTCGCCGATGCAGGCGATTCAGAGTGCCACTTCGCGGGCGGCGGACTTCCTCGATCGGAAAGGGAAGCTCGGCGTGATCGCACCCGGGGCGTACGCGGATGTGATTGCGGTTTCCGGCGATCCTCTGGGCGACATCAAGGTTCTTGGCAGCATCGGTTTTGTGATGAAGGACGGCAAGGTATTCAAGAACGAGTTTGGACAGAAGAGGTAATCCATGAACATCCTGGAGATGTGTGACGCGGAGGGCGCTTCCGTTCCGGTGGAAGCCACGACCGAACAAGCCATCCGAACCATGCTGGATCGCCGGGTCGGCGCGGTTGCCGTCGTTGATGAGAACAAGAGGGTTGCCGGAATTTTTACCGAACGCGACGTGCTGCGCCGGTTATCGCTGAGCGGCAAGGATCCCAGCCAAACGGCGGTTCGCGAGGTCATGACTACGCCGGTGGAGATGGCCACGCTCGACACCACTCCCGGCCAGGCGCTCGCCACCATGGTGGAGCGCCACTACCGCCACTTACCCATCGTGGACGACGACGGCCGCCTGCTGGGAATGCTTTCCATCCGCAATGTGCTGCAAGCACGCATTGACACGCTCACTCGTCAGCTGGATGAAGCGCGCGCTCTTCGTTGAGCGAGGGCGCGCAGGCTACCGATGCGCGTGCGGGCTCTGCGCTGGGTTCTTGCCGCCGGTGCGCGGCGCCTTGGCGATCCTTACTTGGAAGCTGACCGGAAGTTGCTTGGGCGGATAGCAGGCGGCGTTGTCACACGCCTGGTATTTCAGATTGCCGCGAACCATGTACTTGCCTGACTGCACGGAGAGCAGAGGGCGCACCAGGACATCCACACGGAAATCCCCGGTGTAGACGTTGAGCTTCTCGTCGGGCGCGAAGGCGAAGCTCATGTCGTGGCCTTCCGGGTAGGTGATTCTGCCAATGACGATGTCGGTAGTGGCGCCAATTTTCAGGGCGGTCGGAATCAGGAACTCTGACTTCGGCTTATTCGAATTGATGTGATAACCCCTGGCCACGCGAAATGAAAGCGGAACCGGAGCAGCCTTGCCCTGGGTGATGGTCACCACCGGCGCCGGCGCCATGCTCACCGTCGCTTTCAGGGTAGGCGCGTCCTGGGTATAGGCCCGGGCGCATAGCAACAAGAGCCAACACGCAAATATCCGTTTCATCCGTCTAAGAGTACCCCAGTCCCCACTTCGGTTCGAGGTTACTTTTGCGCCTGTACCGCTTGCCCTTGGCCGAGGGACTGCTTGATGTGGTCCACAAACACGCTGCGGCTGTGCAGTCCGAACTCGCGGGCCACGAGCTTGCCGTCACGATCCACAAAGAATGTGGTCGGCAGCACATTGACGCCGCCATAACTCTGCCCCACCGCCTCTTTGCCCAGCAGGATCGGGTAATTCACCCCCATCTGCTTGGTGAACTTGGCAATGTCTTCGTTGCTGGCATCGTCCATGGCTACGCCGACAATCTGAAATCCCTGCGGTCCGTATTCCTGTTGCAGTTCGACAAACCAGGGCATCTCGATCTTGCAGGGGCCGCACCAGGTCGCCCAGAAGTTGAGCAGGACGGCCTTGCCGCGGAAATCCGAGAGTTTCACGTTCTTGCCCTCGAGCGATTGCAGGTCGAAGTCGGGCGCCACTTGTCCGCGCAGCTCTCCCGATACCGGCCCTGGCCCGCCCGCCCGGTTCTTCCGCGCCGCGTGAATACCTGCGAACAACATCGCCGCCACGATCGCAGCGACAAATACCAGAATCAGAGGATTTCTTTTCACCAGTCAATTCTCCCACTACAGCGCAAAACGGTTCAGAAACGACAACCAGCCTGAGATCCAGGTAAAGCGCCCGAGCGCCAGCAACACGCCGAGGGCGATGAGCAATCCTCCGCTGGCCACTTCCAGCGCGTGCATATGAAACTTGAACCGGTTGTAAAACTTGAGAAAGCGTCCGATGCCCAAAGAAGTCAGCAAGAAGGGCACCGCCAGCCCTGCCGAATACACCGCCAGCAGAAAGATCCCTTTGACGACCGATTCCTGGGCCGCTGCGAATCCGAGCACCACGGCCAGGATCGGTCCCACGCACGGAGTCCAGCCAAAGGCGAATGCGAACCCGATGACGAAAGCGCCCCAGGCCGTGGAACTGCCTTTGAGACTATGCATCCGCGTGTCGGCCAGCAGGGCCTTGATCTGAAAGATGCCGGTCAGGTGCAACCCAAACAGAATGATCACCACGCCGGCCACTCGCGCCAGTAATGCCTTGTACTGCGCGAACAGTTGGCCGACTTCGGTGGAGATCGCGCCCAGCGTGATGAAGACGATGCTGAAGCCGATGATGAACGCGGCCGAATTCAGCATCACCTTGCGAAAGAGGTGCGCTTCTTGGGATTTCAGTTCTTCTACGCCGACGCCCGAGATCAAGGAGACGTATCCGGGTACCAGCGGGAGCACGCAGGGCGATAGGAAAGAGATCAATCCTGCGACAAAAGCTGCGATCGGTAATGGCAGGCTGGACATGGCTCTATTGTAGCGATCAGGTTGGACTCTTTACCCTATCCATAAAGATGCATCAGGCAGCGGAATTGTTACAGGATTTCCGCTGGCTTCCACACCTTCACGGCTTCTTCGGCTTGCCCGGTCGCTTTGCGGACGGTTTCTTCAGCGGCGCTGCTGCCGGCAATTGCTGATCCGCCGGTGCCTCGGTCAGCACTTTCCGGATGAATCCCGGGGGAACGATAGCCGTAAAAATGGCCCGATCTCCCGACCGCTCCACTTTCAGGCTGTCGAAAAACGCCTTCACTTCCTGCGCGTCCGCATCGCTCTGGGTGAACGCTTCCGCCCGCAGATGCAGAGCACGGATGTACCGCCCGGAAATCACCATGACGGCCGGCTTGGGAAACAGCAGGGCCCACCCGCTCAACCCGCCGAGGGGGCCTGCTTGCGAGGGTTCGACCCGCAGGATGGCCCACGACAAACTCGCAAACGGGACCTTCTTGTAGTACTGCCGCAGAAACTGCGGGCCACCAAACGGCGAGGCCAGCTTGCGCGAGCGGTCCAGGATTCCGCGGATCACGTTCTCATCCGGATGATTCGAGACCGCCACACTGTCATACGAGAGCACGACCGCCCGAACGGTGCGGCCTTCGAGTGGAACGTTGTAGATGTCGAAGCCTTTGTAGTTATCAATCGAGGAGGCTACCTTCTTCAGGTAGGTGGTCAGCTTGCCGGCATCGATCTTGCCGACGAAGACTTCAGAAAACCGTGGTTCGGGAGCCGATCCCCCGGTACCGCCACCCCAGCTCTGGGGATAGTGCACAGCAAAGGCGGCTTCTTCCAGATCCCGCTCGAACTGGAAGCCCGTCTCCTCGACGAACTTCTGGTACTCCGGATCACGGGAAACGGGTGGAAGCTGGTTGGTGGCATTGAAGGTGCGAATCCACCTCAGGTTGACATAGAAGAAGCCATCGGCTCCGGGCAGCAACCGGGCGGCCTCGGGCGGGGCGCGCTTGCGCAGTTGGACGATCGCCACAACGGCCGCCGCGATTGCGAGCACGGCGATCAGAACAGGAAGGGTGCGCTTGATCCGCATGAAGGGCTTGTAGGGATGGCATCATAGCACTCCCGGAAGGCTGCGATTGGAGTTTTCATCCCGGCCGCACCCGGTGCCGAGGCCTTTCGGTTGCACCTGATTTACCCCTGTGATACCTTAAATAATTGTCCCGGACATCAGGATGGGATCAGGGAAGTATTGTGTCCGAAGGGCCTTGCTTCCATTTGCTGGCGTAGCTCAGCTGGTAGAGCATCTGATTTGTAATCAGAGGGTCAGGGGTTCAAATCCCTTCGCCAGCTCCAGGAAACGGTTTTTCCGGAAACAACGGAAGGTTTGCGCGGATGTACGCGCTCGTAGCGCAACAGTTCTAACGCACTCCATCAGGGTACTTTCCGGCGGGTCGCAGACGGCGGGCGGGAATTCCTGCATTTCGTTTCCCTAACTTCGTAGTGCTTTGTGATGAGTTTGTGTTTTGCTTTGCATGTCGGCGGGTTTCCGGTTTTATGCACAGGTGGGTGAGTGGTTAAAGCCAACAGACTGTAAATCTGTCCCTCTCAGGAGGTACGGAGGTTCGAATCCTCCCCTGTGCACCATTTTGAGCCGGTAGCGGAATGCGCGTGAATCGTTTTGTCATGGCCATGGCCGCGTATGTCGTGCTCGCGGTTTTGGCGTGGAGCACGATCACCGACGAGAAACTTCGTCTGGCAACGTTGGCGGTGCTGGCGCTGTTCGCGGTGAAGACGGTGGTACGGCGCAAAGACGTGATGCACCCGGATGGAAGAGCCAACGGCAAGAAGTGAGCCGGGGCGGGTTTTGCTGAGGGCTGACGGCTGAATGCTGACAGCCGGTTTTCGAGCCGATGTAGCTCAGTTGGTAGAGCACTCCCTTGGTAAGGGAGAGGTCACCAGTTCAATCCTGGTCATCGGCTCCAGGAATTTGGTTTGGCTGACGGCTGAGAGCTGACAGCTGGTTTCGAGGGCGGGAGTAACTCAGTGGTAGAGTCACAGCCTTCCAAGCTGTTGGTCGCGGGTTCGATTCCCGTCTCCCGCTCCAGGATTTGAACGCTATGGCTTTCGAGCAGGCAACTATCAGGATCGCGAACGAGCGTGCCTTCGGCGAACTGAGGGCGGTGCTCGATCAGGTGTTCGCGGCCGACCGAGTCACGAAGTATTTGAAGAAGCTCAGTGGCCAGAACATTCGCATCCGCGAACTGGAAGCGATCCTGGCGGCCGGCACACTCGACGTGATTGGTGGCGCCAGGCTCGGAGCGGCGCGGTCTCTGTACCAGTCCTTGACGGTTTCGGACCAGGCCCAGATGCGCGAGTTGTACCTGTCCAAGATTGAAGAGGTGGACCAGGTGCTGCGCGCCCGGTTTAGCAAGCTTTACCGGTACTACTGATTCAGCGAGGCAAATGCACTTATGGCGAAAGAAAAATTTGAACGGACAAAGCCGCACTGCAACGTTGGGACGATTGGTCACATTGATCATGGCAAGACGACGCTGACGGCGGCGATCACCAAGGTATTGCAGAAGCACAACCCGAAGATCGTGTTCCGGTCG
>JACQDD010000160.1 GCA_016201265.1 Terriglobales bacterium
AGAACATGAGCCTTGGTCGGCAACGTCAACACCTTTCTGCTAGACAAAGTGGCGCAAGAGCAAACCCCTCAAGCGCCGACGGTGAAGTGTTGCCTAAAATGTCTTGACAACGCACACCGTCGTTAGAGACAGGATGACAGAAGGAAACGGCAAAGAGGACGTATGGATTGCCGCTTCCGGCACACCGTGCCTGACTACTTCTTCAAAATTGGATTGTATCCATCGGCGATCAGGCGGCCGCGCATGATTTCGGCGTCTTTGACATCGGCATAGGGTCCAACCTGGACGCGAAAGTACTTGTCGCCAGCGGAATTGTTGGAGAAGGCGGGATATTGCTTTTTCTTCAGCGCCTCGACGAGGGCGTCGGCGTCTTCCTGACGGGTCACGGCCGCGACTTGCACGTAGTAGGCGTTGGCGGGCGGCGGAGATGCCGGGGAATTCTCATCGGTTTTTGCGGGCTCCGAGGGAGTAGAGGCGCTCGGTTGCGCTTGCGAGTCGGCGGGCGTGAGCTTGGTATCGGCGTTCTTCTGTTCTACGGCTTTGTAAAAGCTGAAGTCGCCGGAGGAGGGCGCCGGCAGGGGAGGATTGTTCTTTGCCGCGGAAGGGCGAACCACGGTTGAGGGAGTGCCCGGTTGCGCCGCCAGCACATTGCCGGAGCCGACTGCGGTGGGCTTGCGTCCGAGAGAAAAGCCGATGGCGAAAAACCCGGCACAGATCACGACCAGCGCGAAAAACAGAGCCAGCATGCGGCCTGTGCCGAGGGTTATTTCCGTGTCCTGTTGGCCCGTGGCCATAACGACGTGGCGGTACCTCTAGCTTCCTGCCGGTTTGGCCGGCACGTTCCCTAGCATTTTCTGAATCGCGGAAAAGATATCTACCGGCACCGGGAAGACCACGGTGGTATTTTTCTCGACGCCGATTTCAGTCAGGGTCTGCAAATAGCGCAACTGCACGCTGACCGGTTCGGTGGCGAGCAAGTGTGCGGCGTCCACCAGGCGCTGCGCGGCTGAAAACTCGCCTTCGGCGTGAATAATCTTGGAGCGCTTTTCGCGTTCCGCCTCGGCCTGCTTGGCCATGGCGCGCAGCATGGACTCGGGCATATCCACCTGCTTGACTTCTACGTTGACCACCTTCACGCCCCAGGGCGCGGTGTGGGTGTCGAGGATGCTCTGCAATCGCAGGTTGATTTTCTCGCGATGCGCCAGCAGTTCATCCAACTCCACTTCTCCGAGCACCGAGCGCAGCGTTGTCTGTGCGAACTGGGAGGTCTGGTACACGTAGTTCGAGACTTCGACCACCGCTTTGTTGGGATCGATGACCCGCAGGAAGATGACGGCGTTGACTTTCAGGGTAACGTTGTCGCGAGTGATGATGTCCTGCGGCGGTACCTCGAGAGCTTCCTGGCGCAGGGACACGCGAACGATTCGATCAACAGGAGCGAATACAAGGATGATACCGGGTCCCTTGGCCAGCGGCAGCAATCGGCCCAGCCTGAAGATGACGCCGCGCTCGTACTCGGCGAGGATCTTGATGGAACTCAGGAGGTAAATGATGACGATAACGGCGGCAACGGCCCACACGGTCCAGGATTCCATATTTCCTCCGAGCAGTCGGTTGTTAGAGGGCTGCTGAGCGGATTGTAGCGCAAGTGGGTAGCGGGACGCGGTGAGGGCGCGGGTGCAGCGTTGGCAAGGAAGATTCAGGAGAATCAGTACCCAGTAACCGGTACCCCAGCTGTCAATGTTTATGCCATCACTGGTTTCGCTACCGAGACCGGTTCGACTTGGAGTGTAAGGCCGTCCACGTGACGGACCACTACACGTTCCCCGGCGGGGATGTTCACTGGGGAGACGGCATCCCAGAGTTCGCCGTGGACGAAGATTTTTCCGGCAGGCGCGAGGGCTGTCTGGGCGACGCCGACCTCTCCAACTAGTCCCTGTTCGCCGGTCGTGATCTTGTTGCGGCGGGCGCGCACGGCGATGCTCATCAGGAACGCGGTGATGATTCCCAGCGGGATGCTGACGGCGAGCGCGGTTACGAGGCGGACGCGCATTTCGGGAATCGGGGCATCCACCACCAACAATCCTCCAATGACGAGCAGGGAAATGCCTCCGATGGTCAACACACCGTGAGACACAAACTTGGCTTCGAGCGCAAACAAGACGAAGGCGCCGGCGATCAGGATCACGGCGGCGAAACGCGTGGGCAGCAGGTTCAGCGCGAAGGCTGCCAGCAGAATGAAGACAACGCCTACCGTCCCGGGAATGACGGCGCCGGGATGATTGAATTCCGCGTAGAGCGCGAGGGCACCGATGGCCAGCAGGATGAACGCGACGTTCGGATCCATGATGTAGGACAGGATGCGCTGCTTCAGGGTCATGCGGTAGTCGCGCACTGGCTGGCCGGCCAGGTTGAGCGTGACGGTCGCGCCGTTGAAGCGTTTGAAACTCTTGCCGTTCATCTGGCGGAACAAGTCCTGCTCGCTCGTGGCGACATAGTCGATCAGCTTCTTATCCAGAGCCTCCTGCTCGGTGAACGACTTGGATTCGCGGACGGCACTTTCCGCTAATTCGACATTCCGACCGCGTTTGGCTGCGACGGAGCGCATTAGAGCAGCCGCGTCGTTTTCCATTTTCTGCTTCATCACGTCGTCAATCTTGCCGCCGGTCAGTATGACGGGGTGGGCGGCCCCGGTATTGGTTCCGGGAGCCATGGCGGCGACGTCGGCAGACTCGAGAATGAAGAAGCCCGCGGACGCGGCACGGCTGCCGCTGGGGGTCACGTAGATGATGATCGGCACGGGTGAAGCGACAATCTTCTCGATGATGTCGCGAGTCGATTCCACCAGTCCTCCGGGGGTGTTGATCTCGATCAGCAAGGCTTGATCGTGATGGGCGGCAGCGGATTCCAGCGCCCGGCCGATGTACTCGGCGGTGACGGGATGGATCGTGTCATTGATGACAATCCTCAGGACGTCGGCGGAACTCGAGGCGGCCAGGAGAGAGATAAGGGCGAAAAGCACGAGTACGAGTCGTGACGGTTTCATGGTTCGGGCAGCGGCTGCGCTTTCTGCGCGAGCTGGGCTGCGGGGGCGCGCTACCATCTCTATTTTCGCTCAAATAGGCGGCTGGATTCCGGAAAAAGGGGAGAGAACCTCACCGCCGAGATTTGCCAGCTACGACGGTCTCGGTAGCCTCTCCGCGCTCGGATTGCGTCCAGCCAGGCAATTCGTTGCTGCCGGTGATCAGACGGGCGCCACGCTCGTAGGTCAAATACGACCACGCCCACTGGATCATCACGAGGACGCGGTTGCGGAAGCCGATCAGGAAGAAAATGTGAATGAAGAGCCAGGCCAGCCAGGCGAAGTAGCCGGACAAGCTGAACTTCTTGAACTGGGCAACGCCGGCGGCGCGGCCAATGGTGGCGAGGCTGCCTTTATCGTTGTACCGAAAACTGCGGCGCGGCTGGTGCTCTAGATCGCGGGCGATGGTTCTGGCCACCCACTCGCCTTGTTGCATGGCGACAGGGGCGACTCCGGGGAGCATCTTCCCGCTCTCGTCCTGGAGGTAAGCCAGGTCGCCGATGACAAAGACTTCGGGGTGGTCGGGGATGCTGAGGTCGGGCTGGACCAGGACGCGTCCGGCGTGGTCCACGGGGGCGCCCAACTTGCGACCGAGCGGGGAAGCGGCCACTCCGGCGGCCCAGAGCAGGACCTGGGCAGGGATGCGAGTGTCTTCAACCCAAACCGCGCCCGGTTCGATGCGGGTCACGATGCTCGAGGTGCGAACCTCAACGCCTAGGTGCTCGAGCTGCTGCTGCGCCTTCCGGGAAAGCCCTTCAGAATAGGGGGGCAGAACCCTGGGACCACCTTCCAGCAGCAAGATACGGGTTTGCTCGGGGTTGATGGCGCGGAACTCCCGGGCCAGTACGTGGCGGGAAATTTCGGCCAGGGTTCCAGCCAGCTCAACTCCGGTTGGACCGGCCCCAATGACCACAAAGTTGAGCGGGAAGTCGGCAGAGCCGGCAGCGGCCTGCCGCTCGGCTAATTCGAAGGCGAGCAGGACGCGGCGGCGGATCTCCAGAGCATCTTCGATCGTCTTCAGCCCTGGGGCGAGAGGCTCCCACTCGGGGTGACCAAAGTAAGCATGGGAAACACCCGAGGCGATGACCAGATAGTCATACGGAAGTACCCCCTCATTCGTAACAACGCTGCGTGCTTTGAGATTGAAATCGCGTACTTCTTCAAGCAACACTTCAATGTTGGGATGAGTTCTTAGTATCCAGCGGATCGGGGCGGCAATATCGCCGGGAGACAGGCCGGCGGTGGCGACCTGGTAGAGCAAAGGCTGAAAAGTATGGTGGTTCTTGCGGTCCACCACGGTGACCTGAACGGGGAGCCGGGCCATGCGCCTGGCGGCGGTCAGGCCGCCGAAACCGGCTCCTACGACTACCACCCGCGGCCTGGGTTTGCTGTTCATAGCGCTCAATATAGAGATTCCAAGAATGGCCGTTGAGACGAAATCTTTTGCTGTCGCGGCGAGGCCGATTCCGGCAGTCACAATCCGGGTCCGGACGGTCGGGATTCAGGAGACCTACCGGCGGCACCTTACCTGGGCGCAGGTGATCATTGCTTTTCTGTTCGTGGAGTGCGCGGTTTGGGCGGCACGGCTGTCGGTTCGCAGCCGTTGGGCATTGGCCGCCGGCGCCACGGTGCTGATCTTTGCCCTGATCGACCGGCCGTCTTTGCAGCGGCTGGGCTTGGGACTGCCGAATACGATGGGCACCAGCCTGATGCTGGGGGTCGGTTTTACCGGCGCCGTGTTGATGGTGTTCCTGGCGCGCTGGGCGGGAGGCGGGGTTCCGGCCAATCCGGTGTTTCCCAACATGCACCTGGCGTGGCAGTACGTGATCTGGGCGCTGGCGCAGGAATTCATGCTGCAATCGTTCTTCTTTACGCGCTGTGAGGAGCTGTTTGGAAGTTCGACGGCGGTCTGGGTTACCGCTACCTTCTTTGCCGCTGTGCACCTGCCAAACCTGATCCTGACAACCTTCACGCTGATCGGCGGGCTATTTTTCTGCGAGATGTTCCGGCGCTACCGCAGCATTTATCTGCTCGGCATCGTGCATGCCGTGCTGGGACTGACTTTGTCGGCGATCGTGCCCGAGGGCCTGCTCCAGCACATGCGGGTGGGGATCGGGTATTTGCGGTAGTTGAGTTGGCGCCAGCCTGTTTCGGGCGAACTCTACGACTTTTCATCCCCAGCGGCCAGAAGCTCTTAACCGCAGTCGCACCTGGGATGGTCATCCCACCCAGAAGCATGAAAATGGGTGAGGCGCATAGAAATCCTTAACCGCAAAGGGCGCAAAGGTTCGCCAAGGTCGCAAAGAAAAGCCTGAACCACAGAGGGTACAGGGGACCACAGGGCAGAACTTTATGAGATGAAATCCACTCATTCTCAGGGCAGAGACTCGGAGAGAAGAGCCGCCGAGGACGCCGAGCCACTTCCCGTCGCCAATCTTTCGCCGACAACAACTCTATATACTCCTGCTTCTTGACACCCTTGCCGCGCATCTTTTATAAGTAAGCGTTTACTTACTTACCGCGGCGGCAACCCATGGCGACTCCCCAGACGCGCTACTCCTCGGCCGATCGTCGTGAGCAAATCCTCGAAGTAGCTACCGGCCTGTTTGCGCAGCAAGGATTTCAGGGGACCACGACCAAGGTGATTGCGGAGCGCTCGGGCGTTACCGAGGCGCTGATCTTCCGGCATTTTCCGGGCAAGGAAGAGCTGTACTGGGCAGTGATCGAGCGCAAGATCGACTGCGCGGGGCCGCTGGAGCACTTGCTGGAGAATCTGGAAGCGGGGGGCGACGATCTGGAGATTCTGTCGCGGGTTGCTTTCGAGGTGCTGGAGCGCCGAGCCAAAGACCAGACGCTTTCCCGGCTGCTGCTGTTCAGCGCGTTGGAGAAGCACGAACTCTCGGAACGTTTCTTCCGCAATTACATTGCGAACTATTTTGAAGTGCTGGCGCGGTTCGTCCGGGAAGGAATTACCAGCGGACGATTCCGCGAGGTAGACCCGCTGCTGGCGGCACGCGGGTTCCTTGGGATGGTGATCTACCACTCCTGGATCCAGGAGCTCTATGGCGGGAAAGAAGTACAGGATTTCGATCTGCGGGTTGTCAGCCGGACGCTGGCCGAGATTTGGCTGCGGGGCGTGCAGGCGGAGACCAAGAACAGACGGAGGCCAAAACTTTTGGCGCGCAGGTCCGTCAAAAAGCATCGAGTGAAATAGGAATGATCAGAGAATCTCAAGAAAATCGTAGCCGTTGTCATCCCGAGCGGAGCGAGGGATCTGCAGTTTGCCAGAGCGCCAGGAACCCTGCAGATTCCTCGTCGCCCCTGCTCCTGGGAATGACAAGGTGGCCGCTGCTGGTGCTCACCGCGGCGGGACTCAGCCTGCTTTCGGCGTGCGCCGGGACCAAGGCGGCTCCGGGGCCACCGCCGCCGGTGCCGGTGCTGGCGGCAACGGTCGAGCAGAAGAACGTTCCCATCCAGGTACGTGCGATTGGCACGGTGGAAGCGTATTCAACCGTGTCGGTGAAAACGCAGATCACGGGCGAACTGACTGGCGTTTTCTTCAAAGAGGGTGATGACGTCCAGAAAGGGCAGTTGATCTTTACGCTGGACAAGCGGCCGCTGGAAGCGGATGTCCGGCGAGCGGAAGGCGCTCTGGCAAGGGACGAGGCGCAGGCGGCGAACGCGGTCAGTGAACAACGGCGGTACGAGGCGCTGGTCAAGGCTGGTGTTGTTTCCACGCAGGAGTACGACAGGGTGGCCGCCAACGCAGATGCCCTGGCGGCGGCGGTGCGCGCCGACAGGGGCTCGCTGGAGAACGCCCGGGTACAGCTGGTGTACGCCTCGATCTATTCACCGATTAACGGTCGCACCGGTAACCTGATCGTGCACCAGGGCAACATGATCAAGGCGAACGACAATCCGCCGCTGGTGAACATCAACCAGGTGGAGCCGATCTATGTGACCTTTACCGTGCCGCAGCAATATCTGGCAGAAGTGAAGCAGTACGCGCGCAGCGGCAGCCTGCCGGTGCAGACGGTGATCCCGAGCGACCCGCGCGGCCCGGTGACCGGCAAGTTGAGTTTCATCGACAACATGGTGGATTCGACGACGGGAACGATCAAGCTGAAGGGCGTGTTTGCGAACCGCGACCGGCGCCTGTGGCCGGGACAGTTTGTGGATACCTATCTCACGCTCAAGACGCAAAGCAATGCGCTGGTGATTCCGTCGCAGGCGATCCAGAACGGGCAGCAGGGGACGTTCGTGTACGTGATCAAAGACGACAACACGGTGG
>JACQDD010000161.1 GCA_016201265.1 Terriglobales bacterium
CTTCAAGCCCAAGGCGATCGACGACGCCGTCTATCCGGTGCTCGAAAACTACGCTTGGCCCGGCAACGCGCGCGAGCTGCGCAACGCGGTCGAACGCATGGCCATTCTCACGCCGGGCGACCGGCTGACGCCGGAGGCCGTGCCGGTCGAGATCCGGGTGCCGAAGGAGGGCGCACAGCGGTCCAGCGTCCAGCAAGCGCGCGAATCGGCCGAGCGCGACCACATCCTGCGGGCGCTGGAGGAGGTCGACTGGAACGTGTCGGCCGCGGCCCGGGCCTTGGGCATGGAGCGCACCAACCTGCACAAGCGGATGCGCGCGCTGGGCCTGAACCGGGACCGGTAACGAGTGTCAACAACCAGTCGCTTCACCCGCGGCGCGTCCGTGGCATACCCTGGCGTCGCAGGTCACGAATGAGGCGAACGAACGCTTTGGCCTCTTCTGGAGTAGAAGATCCGTGATTATCTACGTGACAACATGGGCGCGCTGTGGCCACAATAGGGCGGGGATCTGCTCTGACGAATGAGCAGTTTGCGTATCATTGAGGCACGATGTCTGGCGGGACTACTGCAATGGGCTAGTCCAGGGCTAGTCCCTCGGCGGAGAGTCGATTCCAAAACCAAGCATTCAACATACGTAGTGAGCATCATACACTGGCTTGAATTGAATTAGGCCCACTACCTAAAAACCAGATGGCGCGGTGTGGCGAAGAAAGATATTGACCGCGCTTCTTCGTCAGCTCGCCTCTCGATGGTGTGGTGCGTCCGACGACGGAGGCGGTGGCGTCCCCAGCAGGTTACGTATCGACATCGAACTCTGTCCTGCCGAAAGCCGGTTCGCGCCGGGGTCGATAACGCTTTTTTGTCCGATACATACGACGTATGTATACTGGTGTTGGTGGCGTGTGAACTGGCTTTCGATTGGGACGATGCGAACATAGCGCACATCGCCCGCCACAACGTGACTCCGGAAGAGGTCGAACAGGTCTTTGCCAACGATCCGATGGATCTGGGCGCGGAGGTCGTGGACGGCGAGGAACGGTACGCCGGTGTTGGCCATACGAAGCGGCTCCGTGTGCTGGTTCTTATCTGGACGATGCGGGGCGGCGCGACCCGCCCGATAACGGCCTTCGATGCGAGTGAGCGGCTGGCGAGGCGATACCTGGCGGAAAGGGGATTTCTGATATGGAGCGGAGAGGCAACAAAAGGATAGTGGTGCCGAAGTTCAAGACGGAAGCGGAGGAGGCCCAATGGTGGTATGACAACCGCCACCAGCTCGAGGACGCCTTGGTCAACGCAATGGATAACGGAACCATCCGCCGCGGTACCGCAAAACAGTTGACGAGCAGGGCGCGGGCTTCGAGAAACGTCACCATCCGAATGGCGGAGACAGACCTCGACCTTGCGCGCAAGCAGGCAGAAGAAAAGGGCTTGCCATACCAGACCTACATCAAGTCCGTACTGCATGAAGCGCTGGTGAAACGGGAGCGGCACCGGGCGAGTTAGGCCAGCGGGCCTCGCAGAATTCCAGAGCCGCGAAGGCATTTTCAAAAGGAAGTAGCGCGAGCCATCACCCGCTTTGGCCAGAAGTGACACCTCAACGCTAGCCCTCCGCACGCTGCAAACCCTCGTGTACCAGCATCTTCAGCAGAGTTTGGTACCCAATCCCTTTGCGGCCGGCGATCTCTCGCGCCTTCGCAAGATCCAGCGAGGGCAACCGAAGGGCGATCTGCACGCTGTTGGCGCGGGCCAAGTTTGCCACTAGCTTGGAGCCCCCGCGCCGGTGCGGGTTCCGGGCCGCCGCTTGCTGTTTGAGGAATGTGCGGCCCTCCCGGCTTACCCACCACTTTGCTTCGTCCTGTTCGGTCGCGAATTTGGGGATGCCTGAGTTCTTCACTTTGCTTCGTTCCATCTTCACTCCTCTTGCAGACGGCGTTGAAGGTAGTCGCGCTTCTGGCCGGCGTCGAGTTCGTATGCCGTGATTACTCGGATTCTCCCGGCGGTTACTCCGTAAATAGACGTGGGGCCTGCTCTACCTCAACGGTGTTGACCCGATGAGCCTTGATCTTCTTCAGATTGTGCTGATCCCAGTCGAACACCCAGCTTCAATTGTATATGCAATGCATGACACCAGGGAAGGTGTCTGTCTTCCGCTAAAACAGGATCTTCCCGCTCAGAATGATCTGCCGCGGATAGTTGGTCAACCCCTTGACGCCGCCGATATTGCCGAAGGTGGAGGAGGTGGGGGTGCTTCCGTTCAGCGAGTCGTACCATTCGGGCGTGTTGAACGCGTTGGCCGCGATCGCTTCGATCACGAAACTGAAGCGCTCGGCGATCTGGGTCTTCTTGACCACGCCGAGGTCGAAGCGGTGGATCGGCGGA
>JACQDD010000045.1 GCA_016201265.1 Terriglobales bacterium
ATCCCGGCGATCTGCTTCCGCTCCTTCTTCCCCAGCTGGACATGCACCCGATGGTAGGTTTGCATGCCCACACTATGCGCTCCGTTCGGTCACTCCCTCAGTGCCTTAACTGGTACGTCTCTATGTGGTCGTAGACCTAGGTGCCGGTTCCGGCCCCTCCGTGGGCGGACAACGTCCTCGCAACAACAATTTCACGGTGGAAGGCGTGGACAATAACGATAAGGGTGTCACTGGGCCACTCACCTATGTGCCCAACGATGCCGTGGCCAACTTCTCGATCCTTCAGAATCAATATAGCCCCGAGTTCGGACACTCCACCGGCGGCCAGTTCAACACCGTCATCATGAGTGGAACCAACTCATTCCACGGGAGATTGTACGAGTACTTCCAGAACCGCAACCTCAACGCAGTGGATACTTCTCTTGCCAACCAGGGCATCAGGACAAACCCGCGCTTCGACAACAACCGCTTCGGCGGCCAGGTTGGTGGGCCGATCATCAAGGACAAGGCGTTCTTCTTCGTGAACTACGAACGGAACCCGGTTGGGCAGGCAGCTTCTCCCGGGTCCCCGATCTACGCCCCGACCGAGGCCGGCTACGCCACTATTCTTGGCCTCGAAGGAGTCTCCGCGAGCAATGTCAATGGCCTGAAGCAGTACATGACGGCTGCCACCGCGTGCGACCCAGATGCCGACCCCGACGACGCCTGTGAGCCCGTCACTGTTAATGGAGTTCGTATCGATCACGGCGTTTTCCCGGTTGTAGCGCCCAACTGGATCAATTTTTATTCGCTAACGACCTCCGGTGACCTGAACATCAGCAGCAAAGATCAGTTGCGCGTTCGGTACCTGTACAACAGTGCGCCGTTTATTGACACCGGGCAAGCCGGAACGACTCTTCCTGTGTTCTTCACCATCGTGCCGATCAAGTATCATCTGGCTACTTTGGCTGAATACCACCAATTCTCGCCAACCCTGAGCAACGAACTTCGCCTCGGCTACAACCGGACCGGCAATAACTTTGCCGTGCCAAACCTCAAGTTCGAGAACCTCGATGCCTTCCCCAATCTCACCATTGACGAGTTGGGCCTCAACCTGGGTCCCGATCCCAACGCTCCCCAGTATGCGACGCAAAACACCTACCAGCTCGTGGACAACATGACCTGGATCAAGGGCAACCACAGCCTCAAGTTCGGCATTGAAGGCCGCAAGTCGATTTCCCCGCAGTTGTTCATCCAGCGCGCACGCGGCGACTATGAGTGGGCTAGTCTGGAGGGCTTCGCTCTCGACTTGGCGCCGGAGTTCGGTGAGAGAAGTGTCGGATCAGTTGGGTACAGTGGCGACCTCTGGGCTCTCTACTGGTTCGCAACTGATACATGGAAGATTCGGCCGAACCTCAGCCTGAACTTGGGTATTCGCTACGAATACACCAAGGTTCCTTTCGGCTGGACGCAGCAGAGTCTGAACAGCATCGCGAGCGAACCAGGGCTTATCAGTTTCGATGCTCCCAAGGCGCCTAAGGATGGGTGGATGCCTCGTATCGGCTTCAACTATTCACCCGGCACCAGCGGCAACACTTCCATCCGCGGTGGTTTCGGTCTGGGCTACGACATTCTGTATGACAACATCGGCACCCTGTCGCGCCCGCCGCAGATCGGTTCCACCAAAGACTGCCCCGATCACCCGGATTGCCACCCTACTGGCTTCTTGGCCAATGGTGGTTTGTTGCCGGGTGGAGGTACCGGAATCACCGAGTATCCCAAGGATGTCGCTCGCTCTTTGACATCCAGCTATTTGCCGCCGAATGTGAAATACCCCTATTCGATTCAGTGGAACTTTGGCGTACAACACATTTTCGCCAAGAACTACACGGCCGAAGTTCGGTACGTCGGAACCCGCGGAGTTCACCTGAACGTGCAGAACCGCATTAACATTCAAAATAAGGTCACTCCAACCGAGTTCCTTCCCACTTACTTCGGTGACCCGTCGCAGACAGAAATTGACGCGTTAACCACGACCCTTTCCCAGATACGAGCCAAGTCAAGTCTGGTTCCAGCGTACGCGGCCGCCGGCTTTACGAACCCGATCGTGGGATTCGTGCCGTGGGGTGACTCGGTTTATCATGGCTTGCAAACTCAGGTGACCCGGCGTCTGTCCAATGGCTTGCAATTCATGGGGTCCTATACCTGGAGCAAGAACATCGACAATAGTACCGCCGATTTCTTCTCCACCATCGTGACTCCGCGCCGCCCGCAGGATTTCCGCAACCTGGCTGCGGAACGGAGCGACTCCGCCCTTGACCATCGCCACCGCTTCACCATGCAGCTGATCTATGACCTGCCGTTCTTCAGAAACGACTCAAATTGGTTGCTGAAGAACGTGGTCGGCAATTGGGAATTCGCCCCAATTTATACCTACGAAACGGGCGAATGGGGAACCCTCCAAAGCGGAGTGGATTCCAATCTCAACGGCGACAGCGCCGGGGACCGCCCGGTTTTCAATGCCGGTGGTCAAAGGAATGTCGGCACGGATGCGCACCCGCTTTGCAATAGCGCCATCGGGAATCAATCGCTGTGCACGAATACAAACACAGGTGCGCGGCCGTTTATCGTTGCCTACGGTGCCAACAATCCCGACGCGCAGTACGCGGTAGCGAGAGCGGGCGCACTGTCGAACGTGGGTCGAAACACTGTTCGGTTGCCCTACATCAACAACTGGGATATGACCTTCTTGAAGCGCATCTCCATTACCGAGCGCTTTAGAGTTGAGGGTGCCTTCCAGCTGTTGAATCTGTTCAACCATCCCCAGTACATTGCCGGATCTTTGAACCAGATCACTTCCATCGGTCGCACGCAGCCGAGCGAACGGAACTACCTCATCCCGTCCGCCGGTAATTTCCTGGACGCGAAGAACAGCTGGCCGAGCAACGCGCGAGTAACGCAACTCTATGTGAAGTTCATTTTCTAACGCATCAGCTTTGTGTGGTTTCTCGGGGGCTCAATTGAGCCCCCTTTTTTCTTGTGTGCCGAGCATGTTCGACCGCTTGGGGTGTGAGTTCCCTGCTCAACCTGATGGAGGTGAAGAGCTACCTACCGTCCTACCGTGACCCCTCGCACCGAAGGACTGACAACTAGGGAACCTGGAACTGAGACCCGCTCTTCTCACTTCTGCCCGACCTTCCGCCCCGCGATCCAGCCATTGATCTTTCCCTCCAGCACATCCAGCGGCAGCGGTCCCTGGTCCAGCACCGCGTCGTGAAAGGCGCGCACATCGAACTTCGCTCCTAACTCGCGCTGCGCCCGCTCCCGCAGTTCCAGTGCGCCCGCTCCCGCAGTTCCAGGATCTTTCTCTGTCCCATCTTGTAGGACAGCGCCTGCGCCGGCCAGGCGATGTAGCGGTCCACTTCGGTCTCGATGTTCTGATCGTCCATGGCAGTGTGCTCGTGGAAGAAGTCCACCATCTGCTGGCGCGACCAGTGCTTGGCGTGGACGCCCGTATCCACCACCCAGCGCACCGCACGCCACATTTCGTTTTGCAGGCGGCCGTAGTCGCTGTAGGGATCGCGGTAGAAGCCCACTTCTTTTCCCAGTCGCTCGGAGTAGAACGCCCAGCCTTCGGTGTAGGCGTTAACGTCGAGGTCGTACTTGCGAAACGGCGGCAGATCGCTCAGTTCCTGTGCGATCGAAAACTGCAGGTGATGTCCGGGCACGCCTTCGTGATAGGCAATCGCCTCCACGTTCAGCAGCAGACGTTTTTCGGGCGCGTATTCGTTGACGTTGATGCGTCCCGGCCGCGAACCGTCTCCGGCACCCGCCGAGTAGTCGGCCGGAACGCTGTCGGCGCTGCGGTAGGACTCCATCGGCACGACCGCCAGCTTGTTTTTCGGAAGGCGCCCGAACAGTTGCGGCAGTTTCTCGTACATCTGGTCGCGGTACTGGGTGTAGAGATCAAGCAGTTGCTGCCCGGACCGCGCGTGCAGGTTCGGATCCTGTTTGAGGTGTGCGTTGAACGATTTCAAATCGGAGAATCCCTGGGCCTGGGCGATCTTCATCATCTCGGTTTCGATTTCGGCCACACTCTTCAGTCCGAGCTGATGAATCTGCTCAGCGGTGAGATCAGTGGTCGTCTGCTGGCGGACGGCGAAGCGGTAACGCGCCTCTCCATCGGGCAATGCCCATACTCCGGGATCGATGCGTCCATGAGGCGCGTAATCGTCGCGCACGAATTTCGCGAACTTCGTGTACGCGGGTGCGACCTCATTCTTCACTGCGTTCTCGATGTTTTCGCGGAGCCGCTTCCGATCCGCCTCGGAAATCGAATCCGGGAACTTGCGCAGCGGATCGGTGAAGGGACTTTTATCGAGCGGACTGTCGGCAATCTGTTGCGCTTGCGCGGATACTTTCTCCAGCAGGTACTTCGGCGGCATGCGGTGGTCGCGCAGGCCGTCGCGCATGTGTCCGGTCGCCTGCTCGAGCACCCGCGGAATTCGATGCAGTCGGGAAAGATAGTCTTCGTAGTCCTTCACGTTGCCGAACGGCGAGTCGAAGGCGAGCGAGGCGTATCCCAGATGGATGCCGCCAAACTGGGTCGCGGGCATTTCCCAATCCTTAAACTGGGCAGCCTCGATCCCGTCGCGCAAGCTGCGGACCATCAGGGCGTGATTGAGTTTCTCCTGCTCGGGAAATCCAGTTGTATCGAGCGCCTTGAATCGGCGCAGTGCCTGACGCGTATGCTCCAGATCATCAGCAATCGCCCTGTCGGAAAAATCGCTCAGCCGGTCGTTGTAGCGGTTATCTCCGATGTGGGTCGCGAGTTCGGGCTGCGTGCGCAGCGTGTACTCCCACTCGTCGGCCAGCAGGCGACCGAGTTCCGCGCGCCGCGCTTCCAGACTTTGTCCCGCGGCGTGCGCCAGCAGCGGAAGAAGAAGGCCTAACGATCCGAGCACAAGAAAAGTTCGCAGCATCCCAACCTCTGAGAAATGTGAGGCCAGAAAAATATCAGAAAACTTCGCAGACGCAGAGGCGATCCGCAGAATGATTTGAACATTTTCTTGTGTTCGAGTTCGGAATGTGTCAGGTCCAGACCCAGGGCCTGTGCAAATGATTGCGGAGCAGAGGTATCTTTCAAGGTAACAGGGCGCCAGAGGTTACCGAGGTATTTGGCCTTCGACAAAATTCGCTCAAATATAACTAATGAAACAACTTATCCTAAGATTTGTGTGATTATCAGATTGACATTTTGACGTTGCGCTCTGAAGCTAACTCCCCTATTATCGGACAGTTGCAAGCGCCCCCTCCGAACGCACCGCGATTTGGCAAGGTTCTTGCACCTACAGAAGATTGAGGTTAGTGCCTCCGGGGATAAGCAAGTGAAGTTCTGGGGTTGGCCCATTCGTCTCGCACTCGTCCTAGGGTTGGCGTTGCTGCTGCAAGGGAGCAGCTTCGCAGCCAGCGTTAACACCCGTTCGCTCACGCCGCGCAAATCACCGTCGGTCAGCGAAAGCCAGCGCGCCAAGAAGCGCATGCGGACCCTGGCCCGTGGCCGCGCCTCGCGTTCGCGCTACGCACGTGGCCGCCGCCATCGCCGCTACGAGCGCTTCCGTACCAGTTCTTTCACCGATGACGTCACCGAGGGCGACCTGACGGCGGGCGAAGATCCTGTTGTGCGCCAAGCCGCGGCGGACGCGCTGGGCAACATGAACGGCACCGTGGTCGCAATCGAACCCACCAGCGGACGCATTCTCGCGATGGTCAACCAGAAGCTCGCGCTCTCCAGCGGCGCCCAGCCCTGCTCCACGATTAAGCTCTCCACGGCTCTGGCGGCGCTGAGCGAGGGGCTGATCGATAAAGAAACCGAAATTCGTCTCGGCCGCCGCCGCCGCATCAATCTCACCGAGGCGCTGGCGCACTCCAACAATCCTTATTTTGAAGCGGTCGGACGCAAGTTAGGCTTCGACAAAGTCAGCTATTACGCCCACCAGTTCGGACTCGGCGAACTCGCCGGTTACCAGATCCCGGGCGAGCAACTCGGCTTCTATCCTGAAGAAGAGATCTCCTCCAAGCTCGGCGGCGTTGGCAAGATGTGCTCGTACGGCGAGGGCATCTCCATGACCCCGCTGCAACTGGGCGCTCTAGTCGCTTCCATCGCGAACGGCGGCACGCTCTACTACATGCAGCACCCGGCGAATGCCGAAGCGGTCACGGAGTTCCAGCCGCGCGTCAAGCGCCATCTCGATATTGCGCCCTTGATTCCCGAGCTCTCAGATGGCTTGGCCGCCGCAGTCGAATACGGCACCGCGCGCAGCGTGCACTTGAACTTCAACGAAGAATCGATCCTCGGCAAGACCGGAACCTGCTCCCACGCCGGCACGCGCTATGGATGGTTCGCCTCCTACAGCAACACCGAGATTGGCCGCATCGTGACCGTGGTCTTCCTGCGCGGCGGGCGTCCCACGTATGGCCCCAAGGCAGCCGAGATCGCGGGACGGATGTACCGCAACCTCTACGATCACAATTTCTTCGTGGCTCGCTCGACGGGATCTCCCGCGGCTCCGGATCTCGAAAAGGTCAGCAGCCCCGCCTCTCAACAGGAATAACCGGACCAGCATTAAGTCCCCGTGAATGATTCAATGGTTCTAAGCTGCCTGGCGGTCTGCCTGCTCGGGCAGCTCGGGCGCGCGTCTTCTCCACGGAAACAGCATGGGCACCCGGCGGCGATAGTCGCGGTAGGCTTCTCCGTATATACGGATCAGGTCACGCTCTTCATAAGAAATGCCGACCAGGATGTAGCCAGTGGTGGCGATCGCGAACAGCAGGTGTCCGGCTGTCATGACGGGCGCCGACCAGAAGGCGATGATGAACCCGAGATAGACCGGATGGCGCACCCAGGCGTAGAAGAGGGGCGTTTTGAAGGGCGGGCGATGAAATTCCCGCTGCCGGAAGTACGCCCAGACCTGTTCGAGTCCAAAAAGCTCGAAGTGGTTGATGAGGAATGTGCTGAGCAGAAGAACGCCCCATCCCGTCCAAGACAAAATGGCGAGCAGGGAGCCGGAGGCGGTGCCGCGAAGGTCCCAGATTACGCGCGGAATGGGACGCCACTGCCAGAGCACCAGGGCGAGGGCGAGCGTGGCGGCGAGCACGAACGTGCTGCGCTCGAGGTACCAGGAGACGACGCGCGTCCACTGCTGTTTGAAGCGATGCCGCGCCATCACGCTGTGCTGGATCGCGAACAGGCTCAGCAAGAGCGCGTCCATCAGGGCGGCAGTGAGGGGCGCGGGCGCGGACCCGGAATCAATGGATTTGGGCACGCCCACGTTGCCCACAAAGCCGATGGCGTACAAGAGCGTGCCCAAGAAGAGCGCGTAACAGAAGATCCCATAGACCAGCGCAAGGAACCGTTTCATCCCACACCCCCTCATTGAAGTCGAGCCTCCTGCGCCGGTTTTGCGCGGGGTTGTGAGGCGGGCGAGAGCGCCCGCCCCACACACGGCTTGTCACAGTTCGGGCTTTCGCCTAGCCTCCGACACCGGTGAGCGCCGCCGTCTGTGGGCTGCCGCCGCCGTTGCTGCTCACCTTGAGAGTAGCCTTGCGTTTGCCAGTGACCGTCGGCTTGAAGGCCACGCTCACCGCGCAGTTGGCTCCGCCCGCGATGGTGGCGCCGCAGGTGTTGCCGGTGATGAGGTAGTCCCGGTTTGCGAGGGGCTGGTATTGCCCACCGTGACGGTTCCGAAATTCAGCGAGGTAGGAGACAGCACAAGCGAAACGCCGGTGCCCACCAGCGCCACGATTTGGGGACTGCCGGGAGCATCGTCGGTAAACGTCAAGTTGCCGTTGCGAGCGCCCTTCTTGGTGGGCGTGAAGGTGACACTGACGATGCAGTTCGCACCCGGCGCGACCGTGAGACCGCAAGTGTTGTTGAAAATGGCATAGTCCCCGCTGGGGGCGATACTGGAGATATTGACCGTGGCGGTGCCGGTATTGGTCAGGGTGACGCTCATCGGGGCGCTGGTCTGCTTAATCGGCACCTTCCCGAATTTCAGCTTGGTAGCCGAAAGGGACACAGCCCGAAAGGCGGGAACTACTGCCGGAAACTGTGCCAGGAAGCTGCCTTTGGTCTGCCCGTCGGCCAGGGGCGAATCGCTGAAGCCTCCAATATAGATGTTCGCGGCCGGGTCAAGGGCGATCGTCCCACCCGTCTGCGAACCAGGTCCGGCGTCGATCACGCCGGCGCGTAATCGCTTGCCCGTCGGGTCGTACACCCCATACCAAGCGGCAATGAGGCCGGCGATGTTGTTTCCAAACAAAGTCTGCGGGCCGGGCGCGGCACCGGCTACATAGATGTTGTTCAGAGCATCGAGAGTGATGGTGCCGGCGCCGGCGGCCCCCAGAAACGGGCCCCCCGCTGGGCCGTCAATTTCCAGGGTCGCGGGATTGGCCAGCAAAGGGTCGTATTTCTGAACAATAAAGTGAGTGAGCTGGCCTCCGGTGAAGGCACCAACCACGTAGGGATTGCACTGCGCGTCCGTCGCGATATGACCGAGACCCCATTTGTCTCCGGGGGGCGCCCCAAGCAGCGTCTGTGTCTGTTGCGGACCGGAGGTGATGCCCGCCGGATTAAACCGCGAGATCCAGCCATTACCCGAACTGAAATCTGCCCCTCCCACGTAGAGGCGCTTAGCTCCCAAAGGGTCGGTACAATAAGCCACGCCATTCGCGGAGCGAGTTTCCGCTGCCACGCCCCACTGAAAACTCGTCAGCTGCTTACTGGGGGTGAGCACGGAGAGAAACGCATCCTGAACTCCCTGCAGTGGACCTCCCAGATTGCCCAGCGTGGATCCGGTCAGGTATACGTTCTGGCTCGCATCCACCGCGAGGTCTTGGACGGTGTCAAACTGCGGGGTCCCGAACATGAATCCCCAGCGGAAGCCGCCCGACGAGTCGAAGGAAGCGACGAACACATCGGTGCCTCCCTTGTTGGTGAAACCAAAGAAACTCTGGTCGGTACTGCCGGTCACATAGGAATTCCCGGCCACATCCACCACGATGCGGGCCAGACTGCCTGCGGAAGAGACTGGGCCAAACTGAACGAACCCGTTCACCCCGCCAAAGGTTGTATCGATCGTTCCATCGTTCTTGTACCGGGCAATAAAATAAGTGCCGCTGCCGGCGCCACCCAGATCGACACTGGTTTCGCCGAAGACGTAGATCCGCCCCGTGGAATCGCTGGCGATGCTCCCAATAGCGGTTCTGCCGTCCTGGTGAATCCAGGTGGGAACGCAGGCCTGGCCAAAGCGGAACACCGTACCGCCAATATCGGGGGGCACTCCCGCAAAGGTCGCAGTTCCGTAAATGAGACCATCGCTGGCCTCCGTCAGTTCCGCGAAAGGCCGCCCACCCTCTGCATTAGACACGAAAGCGTGCAAGGTCGTCGGCGTGGACGCACTCCCCGGGACTAGACGAAAGATAGTCCCTACGTTCCAGAGTGGGTCCCCGTTCGCAATCGTGGTGCCGTACATCACGCCACACGAGGAGAGCATCAATCCGCCCTGCGAATTGGCCCCGTCAGTGCCACCTAAGAAGGAATACAGGGTGCTGAACGTCGGACCCGAGCGATCGAAGCGAAACAAGGAACCGATGCCGCCGGTACCGCCCGCTTGCGAGGCTCCATAGAGGGCGCCGTCCGACGCCTCTACCAGCCGGCCCTTGGGCAGACTGTCCGAAGGACTAAGAATGGTGGGCAGTCCTCCGGCGCTCGGGTCGAACATCCAGAGTACTCCCGCGGCCGCCGAGCCGTAGAGCTTACCGTCGCCCGCCTGCATCGGAGCGTTGGGTTTTTGTATTGCGATGGGGAAGCATGTGGAAGAACTGAACTGTGCCGCGCCATAGGGTGGGGCGATGGTGAACAGAGTCCCGAGGACGCTAGCGCCGCACGGGCCAGCAATGGGCCCGCCAAAAAGTGTCGTCCCGTACAGGACAGTGGCCCCAGTTGAATCCTTGCCCACGACGAGTCCTGTCGGCTGCTGCCCATCGGGGTCACCGGAGAACGAATGAATCGTTGTCAATGTGCCGAGAGCCAGATCGAATTGATAAACGGTTCCGCATCCATACGGGCAACCCCCACCCACACCTCCTGGCTGGTTGCCTCCGTACTGGGTCACACCGTAAATCTTTCCGTTACCCGGGGAGACCAGGTTGCCAATCGGTTGGCCCCCGTCCAATCCAGTGAAGAAGTGGACTACAGTGGCCCGAGTCTTGGGGTCGGCAATGGTCGTATCGATCTTGACCAGCGTCCCGCAGCCGTTCAGTCCGTAAGGGTCGCAGGTCGACGACCCGCCATACTGGCTGGCAGTGGTCAAAAACACGCCCGGGCTGCCCGGCATTTCAATCACATTGCCCAGCGGACGGATCCCGTTCGGGTAGGGGAATGGGCTGGTGGGGAACGAGTACAGCATTTCCACGTTCACGGTCGAGTTCACCTGAGCCGAGGCGGCACCAACCAGGAGGATGCCTATCAGGAGTGCCCTCCACGCAGTGTGGGACAAGGACTGGCTGGGGGCATAACGGAAGGTCGCGGTTGAACGGTGTGCAGATTTCATGACATCTCCCCTTTTTGAATAGTCTGGTCATTGGTTAGGGTTGTGCTGGAGCCGCCGAGTACGAGGTTTGTCCGAAGGGGAAACGGCGGCCCGGCCAAGGGCCGACAGGGCCAACGCCATGGTTGAGTATGCATTGTTTTTCACTGCCATCCTCCCCCGCGGGAAAATCCGCGCTTCGCCCCGCGCCTCGCCTCTGCTAAGATTTGTGGCCAGCGGCGTTCTGCGCTGGGGCGGTTCAGAGTGTTCCTTCATACCCACGCGACCGGTTTCCTGTCTTTAAATCGCGATCAAAATCTCTTTAAATTGTTTTGAAAGCCGTGATGCCCGTGCAGGCGCAGTGTTTATACGAGTTCGGTCCATTCCGGCTCGATCCCGGCCAGCGCCGTTTACTGCAATCGGGGCGCGCCGTGCCCCTCACCCCCAAGGCATTTCAGACCCTTCTGGTCCTGGTCGAGAACCAGGGGAGGCTGGTAGAGAAGGACGAATTGCTGAAGAAGGTCTGGCCCGATACTTTTGTCGAAGAAGCCACGCTCGCCCAGAACGTGTTCACCCTGCGCAAGCAGCTGGGCGACGACCGCAGCGACGCCCAGTACATCGAGACGGTTCCCAAACGAGGGTATCGGTTTGTGGCACCCGTGCGGTTGATCGGAACGGCCCAGCCTGCGCTGCCCGAAACAACCGAACCAGGCTTGTACCGCCGCGGCTCAGTTTGGATCGCAGCCGCCGTTCTGGGCGCCACGTTGGCGGTGGGCGGATTCTACCTGGCGCGCCGAATCGACAGACCGCGCCATCGCGCCATGCTGGCGGTGCTCCCCGTGCAAAACCTTACCGGCACCAACGACCGTGCCTATCTGACCGACGGCCTAACCGAAGAAATCATTACCCAGTTAGGAGCAATGGACCCATCGCGCCTAGGTGTGATTGCCCGGACTTCGTCCATGGCCTACAAAGACACCAACAAGACCGTGGACCAGATTAGCCACGAGCTCAAGGTGGATTACATCCTGGAAGCTAGCCTGCGGGAGTCGGGCACGCGCACGCGAGTCACCGCCCAACTGATCGATGCGGGCGATCAAGGGCGTATCTGGTCGCAGGATTATGATGCACCCTCGGGCGACATCGTTGCGGTGGAGGACGAGATTGGGCGAGCCGTCGCCACCCAGGTCCATCTCGAGCTGCAGCCGCAGGCCCGACAACGCCTGGACCGGCGGCGCGGCGAAAATCCTGAGTCGCATGATCTCTATCTTCAGGCCCGCTACTACTGGAACACGCGCACGCGCGATGGACTGGACAAGGGCCTGAACCTGTTCTATCGGGCGGCGGAGAAAGATCCAACGAATGCGCGGGCCTTCGCCGGGGTTGCCGACTCTTACAACATGATGATGTTTTACGGGTACTCGCCGGGCGCGGGTACTCTCTTGCAGGCTAAAGCGGCGGCGCAAAAGGCCATCGAACTCGATGATTCTCTTGCGGAAGGACACGCCGCGCTGGCCTACATGGATTTCATGTGGCTGTGGGAGTGGCCGGCGGCGGAGAAAGAATTCCGGCGCGCCCTCGAGCTGAACCAGAACTACGTTTCGGCGCACCAGTGGTTCGCGCTGTATCTTTCGGCGATGGGGCGGGACGCGGAGGCGCTGGAGCAAGTGAACGCGGCGCGGGCGCTCGATCCGCTGTCGCTGATCGTGCGGGCGGCGGCTGGGATGACGGCCTATCATGCGCGCAAATATGACGAGGCGATCGCGGAATGCAAATCTGCTCTCGCTGTGAATCCGGATTTCGCGCCCGCGCACACCGTGCTGGGGCACGCCTACGTGCAGAAGAGAATGTTTCCGGAGGCAAGCGCGGAATACCAGAAGGTGCTGAGTTTAAGCGGGGGGACGGTGCCCGCGTATCTGGCCGACCTGGGATATTTGTACGGCGTTTCCGGTAAGCCGGCGGACGCGATGGCGGTGCTGACCAAGCTGCATGATCTCAGGCGGCAGTTGCCGTTTGTGGGCTTCACCACGGAAGCGCTGGTGTATGCCGGACTCAATCATAAAGAGATGGCGATTGCCTATCTTGAGAAGGCGGGCGAACAGAACGACGCGAACCTGATCTGGGCGAGATCGGACCCGCGCTGGCAAATGATAAGTTCGGACCCGAGATTGAGCGCCCTGCTACCGCCGGCAACTGCGGCGCATGTTCGGTGAGGTGTGTGTGGATGCGGCGCAGAAGTATAGCGCACGCTGTTCTTAGGGTTGGCACAACCAAAGAGCGGGGTGCCCCACTTTTCGTGGTGTTCGAAAAGTGGGTGGCCGGGGAGCGGACGCCGGAACGCCAATCGTTGGGTAACTCGTTTCCATCCGGTCACTTGACTTCGATATACATATAATAATGTAAGTACATACTCACAAGTACAAAATGTTCCACGTGGAACATTTCGCAATTTTGGGCGATTAGAAAAACCGGGTCTCAACCAAAACCACTACCGTTTTTTCTCGTCCTTCGCGACCACGCCGTCGCGGATGGAGATGATGCGGTGGGCGTACTCGGCGATGTCGTGCTCGTGGGTGACGAGCACGATGGTGTTGCCTTCGGCGTGCAGGCGGTCGAGCACGGCCATGATTTCCAGGCCGGTCTGCGAATCGAGGTTGCCGGTGGGCTCGTCGGCCAGGATGATCGACGGTTTGTTGACCAGGGCGCGAGCGATGGCGACGCGCTGACGCTGGCCACCCGAGAGTTCGCTCGGCTTGTGGTGCATGCGGTCTTCCATGCCCACGGCCGTAAGAGCAGCCTTGGCGCGTTGGGCCCGCTCCTCGGCGGGGACACCGGCATAGATGAGCGGCAATTCCACGTTATGGAGAGCGGTGGCGCGCGCCAGCAGGTTGAAGGTCTGGAAAACGAATCCGATTTCTTTATTGCGAATACGGGCCAGTTCGTCGTCGTCGAGTTCACTGACCAGCTGTCCGTTCAGCCAGTAATTGCCCTTGGAAGGCGAGTCGAGGCAGCCGATCAGGTTCATGAGCGTGGATTTGCCGGAGCCCGAGGGACCCATGATGGCGACGTACTCGTTGCGGTGGATGCGCAGGTTCACGCCGCGCAGCGCGTGCACCTGCTGCTCGGAGCCCATGTCGTAGGTCTTCCAGAGGTCTTCGGTCGAAATCATGCAGGAGTCGGGCGCAGCCCAGGTCGCGGGCCGATCAATTGGAAGCACTTCTGCTGTCGCCATCTTCTTCTCCATTTCCGGCTCGGACACGCTCGTCTGCTCCGTTCTTGCCGTCTTCCCTTGGACGTTCCAAACCGGCAGAAGTTAGAACGTCCCGCTACGAGCCACGGGCTGCGAGCAACCAAAACCAAGAACTCGCTGCACGCCACTCGTCACTAGCTGGTCTCTTCTTCCTTCTTCGGGGTCGAATTGTCTATTTTGACGCTCGTCCCCGGCTTCAGGGTGCGCAAAACCTTGTAGCTGCCGGTGATGACCTCGTCACCTTCCTGCAGCCCCTTGGTGATTTCGATATCGGTGGTACTGGCGATCCCGGTTTCCACCGGGACAAATTCCGCCTTCTTGGCACGGATCACGAACACGCCCTGGACCTCTTCCTTCTGTTTCGATGGGTCAGAGGGGGCGCTGGCTGCCTTGACCGATCCCTTTTCCGAAGACTTGTTCTCCAGATCAGCCCGGCTGCGGATCGTCAGCGCCTGAATTGGGATGCTCAGCGTGCTACTGCGCGTGGCAGTCGTGATCTTCGCGGTCGAGGACAGACCGGGCCGCAGGTCCTGTGGCGGATCCTGCAAGGTCACGACCACTTTGAAGTCCTTGGCCTCCTGGCTGGTCGAGCTTTGTTGCGAAGTGGCCATACCAGTCGAGCGCACAATGGCGTTGTTGCCGATTTCGGTAACTTTGCCGTGGAAGACTTTACGCGGAATGGCGTCAATGGTCACGTCGGCCGACTGCCCGAGCTGCACGTTGACGATGTCGGTTTCATCCACCTTTACTTCGGAGGTGATCACCGACATGTCGGCGATCGTCATCAGCGTGCTGCCCGGCGAATTTTGAATTCCGATGACCACGGTCTCACCTTCGCGCACGGGAAGATTGGTGATCACCCCGTCAAACGGCGCCTCGTACGTGGTCTTCCGTAGTACGTCGGAGACGCGCGTCAGGTTCGCGCTATTTTGGGTAATCCGCTTGTCCGACGAATCCTTTTGCGCCCTGGCCTGGGCTACGCGGGCCTGCGCTTGGGCCACGCCGGCATCGGCGGCCTCCCAGGTGGCCTTTCGCCCGTCGTACTCCTGCTTGGCGATTAGCTGATCGCGATAGAGGCCCTGGGCGCGCTCCCAGTCGAGTTTGGCGCGTGCTTCGTCGGATCGGGCGCGGTTCAGGTCGGCCATCGCCGTCTTCATGGCCGCGTCGGCGGCCACGGAGTCGGTTTCAGAAGCTGCTAGCGACGCGCGCGTGGCGTTCACTTCAGCGGCCGACTGCACGTTCTCCAGTTGCGCCAACAATTGCCCCTTCTTGACCCGGTCGCCTTCCTTCACGTGCAGTTTGACGATCTTGCCAAAGGCATTGGCGCCGATGTTCACGTACGTCTTGGGCTTGATCTCGCCCGACGCGCTCACCACCGAAGCCAGGTTCTGCTTCTGCGC